>NZ_JBWBWM010000015.1:0-209337 GCF_056174665.1 Bradyrhizobium sp. WYCCWR15520 | reverse complement strand
ACCGCTCAGAACCTTCGTAAGATGGCCAAGCTGATCCCGATGCCCGCGTGAGCCTCATCAAGCCGACTCGTCCGCGGAACAGCGGGCGTTCACGACGAAACTACTGCCGCCTTTTTCAACGGAATCGCCTCAAAAGCAAACATCTCTCGTCCGGTGAGTACACGCCCTAGCGCTCGGTCTTGCCCGCCGATTTAGCGCGGCCAGCTTTGGGCCGTTGCCCCTGCAGTTTGGCGATGAAATTCTGCAGCACCTCCGAAGGCGGCCGCGCCGCGCCGTAGGCGAGGCCGACTTCGCGCTTCACGTCGACATCGATCTCGCGCACGGCGACATCTGAATTGGCCCGCGCCACGCCTTCGGGAACGATGGCAATTCCGACGCCGGCGGCAACCAGTGCCATCGCCCAATCTTCCGACTCGGCGATCGCCGCCGGTTGGCGGGGCGCCGATGCGGCGCGGCCGAAGAATTCGCTCTGTTCGCAATGGCAGCGATCGACCATGGCGACGCCGGCGAGATCCGTCGTGCGCAGCCGCTCCTTCAGCGTCAGCGGATGCGATGGCGGCAGCGCTGCGACGTAGCGCTCGACCCAGAGCGGAACGAAATGCTCGTCTTCGCGCAGCAGGTTTTTGGAGACGATCCGCGCGTCCGCAGTATCGTCAACGCCGACGAGGCGGAGCGCAACGTCGGACGTTCCGGTCAGCGGCTTCAGCAGCGCGATGGTTCGGGGACGATCGAGCGTGCGCATCAGGCCGAGCGTCAGCGAATTCCGCTTCGCCGATTTTCGGAACAGGTTTTTTGCGGCGTCCGCTTCGTCGATGATGCGGCGGGCCACCGTGTGGAATTGTTCGGCCGCTTCCGTTGGCGCCACACCCTTCTTGTGCCGGATGAACAGCGCGGTGCCAAGTTCGGCCTCCAGATTGGTGATCGCCGCCGAGATCGAGGGCTGCGAGATGAAGCAGCGTTTGGCCGCCGCTGTGAGGTTGCGCTCCCTGAACACGGCCGTGAAATAGCGGAGCTCGCGGATATCCATAGGTCTATCCTATCGATAGTATAAGATATCAATATTTTACCTATCGATTTGCAGATGGCAAGCAAGGCACCTGACCTCGTGGAGACACCATCATGCGCGTCCATCATCTCAACACCGGCACCATGTGCCCGATCGGCCGGCGCCTGGTGAATGGCACCGGCAGCATTTTTCAGCGCGCCCGCATGGTCTGTCATTGCCTGCTGATCGAGACCAATGACGGACTGGCGCTGGTCGATACCGGTATCGGTCTCGACGATATCGCCAACCCGCCGCGGCTCGGACCGAAATGGGTCCGGCAGACGACGCCGCGGCTCGACCCGGCCGAGACCGCCGTCCGGCAAGTGGAGGCGCTCGGCTATTCGCGCAACGACGTGCGGCATCTGTTGCTGACGCATCTCGATCGCGATCATGCCGGCGGCATTCCGGATTTCCCGAACGCCAGGGTGCACGTCCATCGCCGCGAGCACGACATGGCGGTGGCGCGGACGGCACCGGCACCGAAGGGGCGTTACGTCACCGATCAGTGGAAGCATGGTCCGCAATGGGCATTCTACGGGGAGGGTGGTGAGGACTGGTTCGGGTTCAAAGGCGTGCGCGCGCTTGGCGACCGCGAGCCCGATATCCTGATGATCCCGCTACACGGCCATACGCTCGGTCATTGCGGCATCGCCGTGCGGAGTGGCGACAAATGGCTGCTGCACGCGGGCGATGCCTATTTCTTCCATGGCCAAATGCAGGCGTCGCCGCGAATGCCGCTGGTGCTCGGTCTGTTTCAGCGCCGCGCCGACATGGACCGCGCCATGCGCATTGAAAATCAGGAGCGGCTGCGAGCACTCAAGAAAAATCAGGGCGATGCCGTGACCATCTTCAACAGCCACGATCCCATCGATTACGACAACTGCCGTTGCGGTCAACACCAGGCCGGACCATCCGCCACAGCGTGTTGATGTCCCGGCGCATCATCCATATTCCGCGATGCCAAGCGGCTGGCGTTGACGCCCGAGCGTTTTACCGCCATATACGGCGCATGAAAAAGCTTCTTTCAGCCGCACTGACCACCACCGCGACCGCTTACGGCGGATCGCCTGCTGGTTGCGCGCGCTAGAGACAAGCGTACTTCACCAGAAAAGGCCCCGCCGGCGACGGACGGGGCCTTTTCTGTTTTTGCTGGTCCCCGTCTGCGCTTTTTCCCATCACAAGGAACAATAGCCATGGACGATCTCGACCACAGAAATCTCGGTGTGCAGCTCAAGCTCTGGCACCTTCAGGAAGATGCGCCGGGCATGGTGTTCTGGCATCCGCGCGGCTACGCGATCTACCGGATGCTGGAGGACTATCTCCGACTCAAGATGCGCCGCGCCGGCTATGCCGAGGTGCGGACGCCGCAGCTGCTGCCGCAGGAGTTCTGGGGCCGCAGCGGCCACTGGGACAAGTTCGGCGAGCATATGTTCCGGGTCGACGATGGCGAGCTGGCGATGGCGCTGAAACCGATGTCGTGCCCCTGCCACGTGCAGATCTTCAACAAGGGGCTACGCTCGTGGCGGGAGCTTCCGATCCGCTATGCCGAGTTCGGTGCTTGCCACCGCAATGAGCCTTCCGGTTCGCTTCACGGCATCATGCGGACGCGCGCCTTCGAGCAGGACGACGCCCATGTATTCTGCCACGAGCAGGACGTGGAGGATGAAGTCGCGCGCTTCATCGCCCTGCTGGGCGAGGTCTACCGAGACCTCGGTTTTCCCGACTATGAGGTGGGGCTGGCGACGCGTCCGGCGGTGCGCGCCGGCGACGATGCGACGTGGGACTGGTCGGAGGCCAAGCTCGGCGATGCCGCGCGGCAATGCGGCCTCGTGCCTCACATCAATGCCGGCGAAGGCGCGTTCTACGGACCGAAGCTGGAATTCGCGCTTCGCGACCGGCTGGGACGATCCTGGCAGTGCGGCACGGTGCAACTCGATGGCGTGCTGCCGCAGCGGCTCGAGGCGTCCTACGTCGCCCCCGACGGCAGCCGCGCGAGGCCCCTGATGATCCACCACGCTATCTTCGGATCGCTAGGCCGCATGATGGCGATCCTGCTCGAGCACCATGACGGCGTGCTTCCCTTCTGGCTGTCACCGGACCAGGTCGCGGTCGCGCCGATCTCGAAGGACCAGGCCGGATACGGCGCCGACGTGCTGGCAGCATTCGAGGATGCCGGGATCAGGGCCGTTGCCTATGACGGCGCCGATACCCTTTCGCGGCGCATCGTGGCGGCTCATGAAATGGCGGTGCCGGTGATGGCTATCGTCGGCGGGCGCGAGATGAGGGAGGGCCGGGTGACCTTACGCGAGCGCGACGGCTCACAGGCCGACGTTCCTCTGGCCGAGGCCGTGTCCCGCCTGCAGGCGAGGGCCCGGCCGGGCGGCCCTTGTGGCTGAAGCCCTGTAAAACCAGCCTCAGGCGCGCTCCGATCAGTGGACCCCTAGCGGACGTGCGCAGCGCCCGCGGACGCAGTGACCTTAGGAGTTGTCGTTCGTCAGGAACCCCCTGATCAGCGCTTGGAGCGCGGCGCGGGGGGTGGTGCGGGCGCTGGCGGCTCGGGCTGCTTGGCCGGTGGCGGCTCGGTCTCGATCGTGCAACGCGATGCCGCGAGCGAGGCCTGTGCCTGCGGCATCAGACCGGGCTCCGGCGCCAGCGCCTTCAGCACGATCAGCCCGGTGACGGTCGGGGAGTCGATGATCAGCCGGTCGGCGGCGGTGACTTCCTCATCCTCCGGCAATTCGGAATGCTGCGCTTCCGTCATCAGGTCGAGCTCGATCACCTTGCGGCCGGCGGAGCGGTCGTTGATGGCGTAATAGGCGACCTCGTTGCGCGTGTAGAACGACACCGAGGTATAGGCCTGGCTGACCGGTACCGTGAGTTTCAGCGGGCCATCCTTGAGGTCGTAGCGGCAGATCGCCACCGCAAAGGCCGGGTCCATGAACGGCATCGGCGCATTGTTGGGCTCGGCCAGCGGCAGCGCCGTGACGGCATTCTCCTTCGTCATCGGCGTCAGCCGCGAATAGGCGTCCTGGGTGGCAATCCGCGGCAGCGCCAGCACGCTGACGAGGTGCACCACGCCGCCCAGCAGCACGCCCGCAATGATGGTGAACACCAGCCGGATCATGGGCAGTTCACCGTGGATATCGAGGGCATCGGCGCGTCCCGCTGCGTCCGCGTCGCAACGCCAACCGGCGTATCGTACAGCCGCAGCATCAACGCGTAGCGTTCGATGCCGCCGGTCGGCAGCCAGTTGCCGGCGCGGGAGCGCGCGGCTACGCGGATCTCGAACCCGCCATCGGAGCCGCGGACGATTTCCTGGCTGGTGAAGCCGTAGCGTTGCAGCGAGTTGGCGACCAGATGCCCCTTGCGGTCGAACAGCGTCAGCGTCCAGAACCGGGCGGCCGGCGTCACCCCGCTGACGACGACATCGCAGCGCCCGTCGAGCGGTTTCTTCTTGTCGTCGGTAGTGGCTGTAAAGGCGATGCCGTCGCCGGTTCCTACAGGCAATTCGCCGCTGCGGGCAATCGAGGCACGTGAGTAGGGATCGATTTCGGAGGTGCCGGCCTTGGGACGTGCGGTCCAGGCGCCGATCGTGAGCGTGCCGAGATCGGTGCCGCGCGTCGCCGTCATATAGGTCGAGCCGAGGCCGACGGCCGTGGCAAGCGCCAACGCCAGCAAGGTGATGAAGATCAGCCGCACGGGCCAGTGCTCCGAAATCTCACGGCATCAGATTCCGCTTGAACCGGCTTCATTCGAAACCTGAAGCGCATCTTTTTGTTTGAGCATGTCGGCACAGGCGCTTCGCATCTGTTCCGAGGAAAGCCGGTTAAGGTTCTGCCGGATCATGCCTATTAATTCTTCCGCTGCGCCGGTGCAGGCTGGTCGCCGGCGGCTGCGATATAATTCTCCGGAAACGCCAGCGCCCCGGAATTGACCGGCTTCGCCGGCTGCTTCTGGTCGTTGGACGAGGTCTTGCCCGCGGCCTTGCCGGCCTCGTCGAGCAGCTTTTCGACGCGTACCAGAATATCCGCGCCGCGCTTGGTCAATACCGGCGGCGGTCCAGGCTTGGTATCCAGCACCCGTGCCGCGCCGCTGGCCGCTGCGTTGGCGGACAAAGCGGGCTGCGGCAGCTTCGTGCCCATGCCAATACCAGGGATTTCCTTCACCTCGACGCCCTGATGCGCGACGACCATGATGTCGTGCCAAGTTTGCGCCGGCAGCGAACCGCCGGTCATGCGGTTGGTCGGCGAATAGTCGTCGTTGCCGTACCAGACCGCGCAGGTGAAGTTGCCGGTGAAGCCGACGAACCAGGCATCGCGGTAGGCATTGGTGGTGCCGGTCTTGCCCGCGGTCGGGATGCCGTCGATCGCGGCGCGGCGGGCGGTGCCTTCGCTGACGACATGGCTCATCATTTCCGACATGTCGGCGGCGACGGAGGCGGGGATGGCTTGCACCGGCTTCTTGCCGTCGCGGTCGAAGCGCCAGACCAGGTCGCCGGCGCCGGTGCGCACTTCCAGCACTGCGTGAGGTTTTGGCGCCTTGCCCTTGTTCGGGAAGGTCGCATAGGCGACCGCGTGTTCGAGCACGGTGACCTCGTCCGAGCCGATGGGCATCGACGGCGTATCCGGCAGGGGGGCGGTGAGGCCAAACTTCCTCGCGACCTCGGTGATCTTGGCGCGGCCGGCCTTGGCAGGGTTCGGCGTCTTGCCGCCGAGCGCAATCGAGAGCTTCACCGGCACCACGTTGATCGAACGGGTGATCGCCTGGGTCAGCGTCACCGAGCCGGAATAATTGTGGCCATAGTTCTGCGGGCACCAGTTGCCGATGCAGACCGGGCCGTCGACCACTTTCGAGTTCGGGGTGTACCCGTTCAAAAGCGCGGTGGTGTAGACATAGGGCTTGAACGACGAACCCGGCTGTCGATAGGCGTCGGTCGCGCGGTTGAACTGGCTGGCCCCGTAGTCGCGGCCGCCAACCATGGCGCGGACGCCGCCGTCGAGATCCGCGACCACGACGGAAGCCTGAGTCGCGTGGTAGTCACGGCCGAACTGGCGGAGCTGGTTTTCAACCGTTTCCTCGGCGGCACGCTGCACATTCATGTCGATCGCGGTGCGGACCACGAACACGCGCTCGGTATAGGATTTCGGGAAGGTATCGACCAGCTTGCGCATTTCCTCAAAGGCGTAGTCGAGATAGTAGTTCGGCGAGTTTTCGTCGCGGCGATCGACGGCGAAGGCCGGGTTGCGGCGGGCGCCGAACACCTGGCCCTCGGTCATGAAGCCGGCGTCGACAAGGTTGTCGAGCACGATGTTGGCGCGGGCGCGGGCGGCAGGCAGGTTGATGTGCGGGGCGTATTTGGTCGGCGCCTTGAACAGGCCGGCGAGCATGGCCGATTCCGCCAGAGTGACGTCGCGCGCCGACTTGTTGAAGTAGAAATGCGCCGCGCCGTCGACGCCGAAGGTGCCGCCGCCCATATAGGCGCGGTCGAGATAGAGTTTCAGGATCTCGTTCTTGGTCAGCCGCGTCTCCAGCCAGATCGCCAGGAACGCTTCCTTCACCTTGCGCTCGATGGTACGCTCGTTGCTGAGGAACAGGTTCTTCGCCAATTGCTGCGTGATCGACGAACCGCCCTGGCGCACGCCGCCAGCTTGCGCGTTGGTCACGAGGGCGCGCGCGGTGCCGGGGATGTCGATGCCGAAATGATCGTAGAAGCGGCGGTCCTCGGTAGCGAGCGTCGCCTTGATCAGGTTGTCCGGAAAATCTTCCAGCGGGATCGAGTCGTTATGCTTGATGCCGCGGCTGCCGATCGGATTGCCGTAACGGTCGAGGAACGACACTGCCAGATCGGACTTCTTCAGCCAGTCATCGTCGGCGGTTTCGCGAAACGCCGGGATCGCCAGCGCCAGCATCAGGATCAGGCCGCCGAGGCCGATGGTGGCGGCCTCCGAAAACGGCTCGATGAAGACCCAGCGCTTCCAGCGGCCGACATAGAAGCGGTCCATGAAGGTGGAATAGCGCTCGTACAGCTCGCGCAGGCCCTTGCCCGACGAGAACAGCGTCGAGTCGATACGTGCGTCCAGATCCAGAAGGAAGTTCCGGATCTTCTGCTTCACATCAGGAGGTACGATTTGGCGCACCGGGACCCTTGGTCGTTCGAAACGCTCACGCACCCGCGCGGGCGCTGTCGAGACGTCTTGCTTTCATGTTGCGGCAAACCCAAGGCGCTTTTACGGCTCGCTCTCGCGCCCTGGGGACTCACATTCGTTCTATCCGAGCGGGGACCATAAACCAATGCTCCCGCTCACCATTTTGGTGGTCAGCCCTAACGCCGTCCCACCTTTTTTGCTCCCGTAACCGGCCCGCTTGCGCCCTGGTTGCCGGACCCACTAGATGTGCCACAGCCGAACCCGACCCGGAAACAACCGACTTCATGACCGCGCCGCCCAAGCGACCCTCGACCCAGGAGGGATTCTTCTGGAAAACCAAGACGTTGGAGGAGATGTCCAACGCCGAATGGGAAAGCCTGTGCGATGGCTGCGCGCGCTGCTGCCTGGAAAAGCTCGAGGACGAGGACACCGGGAAAATTTATTTCACCCATGTTTCCTGCAAGCTGCTGGATTCGGGGCTGTGCGCCTGCAAGGACTACCAAAACCGTTCTGACAAGGTTCCGGATTGCGTCCGCCTGACGCCTGAGAACGTCCGCACCCTGAACTGGCTGCCGCCGAGCTGCGGCTACAAGCTGGTCGCCGAGGGGCGCGATCTCTACTGGTGGCACCCGCTGATTTCGGGTGATCCCAACACCGTGCATGAAGCCGGAGTTTCCGTCCGCGGCCGGGTGCAGGGCACCGAGAACGAGATCCCGGATGAGGATCTGGAGGATCACATCGTGCAATGGCCGGCACTGTTGCCGAAGCGGGCGCGGCTGAAGAAGCGGCCGAAAGCCTGACCGTAAATCCCTGAACGCTTCACGGAAACGCGATGGTCCCTGCGCGGGATGCTCCCATGCGCGCAAGGTGCTGCCGCGGGGGAAATTTGCCCTCTAAAGTGCATCGCATATGGCGATTCCATCTCGGCAGCTTTGGCCGCGCAGAAGAATATTACGTCCGACATGAACCAGCACCAGCGGCTGGGCCGCGAGCCCGCCGACCAAACGACATTGCCGGAAGGTATTGAACGCGAGCTTTCGGACATCACGACCGAAGTCATCGATGTCAGCGATGCGCCGCCGCTCGCGCCGCCCGCGCCGCTGAGTCAGGACGAGGTCCGCACCATTCTGATGAGTCTGCTGCTGACGATGTTCCTGGCCGCTCTCGACCAGACCATCGTGGCGACCGCGCTGCCGACCATCGGCCGCCAGTTCAATGACGTCAGCAACCTGTCCTGGGTGATCACGGCCTATCTTTTGGCCTCGACGGCGGTAGCCCCCGTGTTCGGCACGCTGAGCGACATCTATGGCCGCCGCGTCATGATCACCGTTTCGCTGGTGCTGTTCACCGCCGGATCGATCCTGTGCGCGGTGGCGCCGAACATGGCGGTCCTGATCGTCGCGCGCGGCCTGCAGGGGCTGGGCGGTGGCGGCATCATGCCGGTCGTGCAGACCGTGATTTCGGATGTTGTTAGCCCGCGCGAACGCGGCAAATATCAGGCCTATTTCAGCGGCGTCTGGATGGCGGCGGGCCTGATGGGTCCCGTGCTCGGCGGCGTGTTCGCCGAACATCTGCACTGGTCGATGATCTTCTGGATCAACGTGCCGCTCGCCGTCGGCGCGCTGTTCCTGCTGCTGCCGAAGATGGGCAAGATCCCGGTCTTCCACCTCCGCCGCAAGGTCGACTGGCTTGGCGGGCTGTTGCTGATGGCAGCCGCCGTCGTGGTCATGCTGGTGCTCACCTGGGGCGGCAACCGTTACGCCTGGCTGTCGCCTGCGATCATGGCGATGATCGGCGCATCGGTCGCGCTGGCGTTCGCCTTTGTCTGGCATGCGCGCAATGCCGAGGAGCCGTTCCTGCCGCTGTCGCTGCTGGGCGGAACGGTGGTGCCTTACGCCATCGTGGCCGGCGCCTGCGCGCTGGGCGCCATCACCGGGCTGACCGTGCATCTGCCGTTGTATTACGAGGTGGTCTACCATCTCACGGCCAGCGAGGCGGGACTGGCGCTGATCCCGCTCGCCGCGATCTCCACCTGTGGCGCGGCGATCGCCGGACGGACCATGGCGCGCGCCAAGCACTACAAGCGCGTCGCGATTGCCGGAACGTTGACGGCGACCATCTTCGGCGTCGTGCTGACCGTGACGACGCTGCCGCTGTGGGGTTTGCTGATCGTCTTGTCGCTGTTTGCGCTCGGGCTCGGCACGACTTTCCCGGTCAGCGTGGTTTCGCTGCAGAACTCGGTGGCGCGCCCGCAAATCGGCACCGTCACCGGTGCGATGAACTTCTTCCGCGCGCTGATGTCGTCGTTCGCGGTCGCTGCCTTCAGCGCGATCCTGTTGATGTCGCTGGGCGCGGGCATCTCGCTCGGCGAGCATCGGGGACCGGCGAATGCCATTCCCGTCGCCGACATGATCACCGCGTTCCGCTATGTCTTTGGCGCCGCCGCCGCGCTGCTCGCAACGGCTGCGGTTTGCATCCTCGCGATGGAGGAACGGCCGCTGGCCGGCCCCTCGACGCCGGCGGAGATGGCGGAGTAGGGCTGCCTGGCTATTCAAGCTGCATACGGACACCCTTCGCGCCGTTGAGCAGCCGCTTCAGGTGAAAATTGGCCAGAGGATCCTCGGCGTGCGCGCCAACAAGCGCGGCAAAGGCCGGCATTGCGCTGCTATCGCCAGCCTCAAGCTTGGCGAAAGCTTCGCCATACAGCGTTGTCGCCGGCGCACCAAAACTCGCTGCCGATAAGGGCTCGTAGGCGCGCAGCGGTTCGCTGCGCCCACGCAGCACGAGGTCGCCGACCGGTCGGCCCCTGAAATTCTCCGCAGCGTTTGCAATTGTCGCGCTGACGCAGATCCGGGTGCCGAGAATCTTGTTCGCCGCTTCAAGCCTCGCCGCCGTGTTGATGGCGTCGCCATAAGCAGTGTAGTCGAAGAAACGGCCGCCCCCGAAATTGCCGACCAGCGCAGGACCGGCGTGAACGCCGATGCGGGTGGCGCCGAAATTCACGCCTCTCGCCTTCCACCGTTCGCGAAACGCCTCCGCCCAAGCGTCGAGCTCGCCCGCGCAGGCGACTGCGCGCGCTGCGTAGTCGGGCTGGTCGCTGGGCGCATTGAACAGTACCTCGATCGCATCGCCGATCACCTTTGCCACGGTCCCCTCATGCGCGAAGACGACGTCGGTCATTCCGGCCACATATTCGTTGAGCAGTTCTCCAAGGAGTTCGGGCGGGGCAGTCTCCACGAGCGAGGTAAAGCTGGTTATGTCGGTGAAGATGACCGCAACGTCGCGCCAGGCCACCTCCATGCTGTCGCCCACGCTGGACGCAAGCCGCTTGGCGAGTTCGGGCGAGAAATAGCGGGAGAGCGAGGCATGGGCGCGCTCGGCTTCCGCCTGGCGGCGGCGCGTCTCGCGCAGCATTTCGATGTGCCGCAGGGTCTTGTCGATCGTCGCTTCGAGATCGACGAAATCGATCGGCTTGGTCACGAAGTCGAATGCGCCGCGATTCATCGCAGTGCGGATGTTGCTCATGTCGCCATAGGCCGACACGATAATGGTCGATTTCTTGTCTTCGGATTCCTGCAGCCTGGCGAGCAGCGACAGGCCGTCCATTCGCGGCATGTTGATGTCGGAGACCACGAGGTCGACGTGCGGATGCGCTTCGAGCGATTGCAACGCCTCGAGCCCGTCACGCGCGAACATGAAGCTGACCAAACCCTCGCGAACCTGCCGGCGGAATTTCTGAAGGATCAGCGCCTCCAGATCCGGCTCATCATCGACCACGAGGATGGTTGCGGTCATGCGGCTTGCTCGAGCCTGGCATCGATCTCCTGACGCAGCGCCGCGAAGTCGATCGGTTTGGTCAGAAGGTCAGTTGCGCCGTTCTCGAGCGCCTTGCGCTTGGTGTCGGCATCGCCATAGGCCGTGATCATGATGACCGGCACCTCGGGCCGCATTTCCTTCACCTTCGGCAGCATCTCCAGCCCTGTCATGCCGGGCATGTTGATGTCGGACAGGATCAGGATCAGCGAATGCTCGGTGGGGGAGCCGACGCGCGCCAGCGCATCCGGCGCGGAACTGGCGAAGTCCATGACGAAACGCTGCGCGCGCAGGTCGCGGCGAAATTGCTGGCGGAACAACACTTCCACGTCGGGCTCGTCATCGACGACTAGAACCAGAACACTCACGGCTACCCTCTAGACCTTTCTGCAAAATTGCTTGTTCGCGGCAACAAGATGCGGAATTCGGTGAAATGGCCCGGCTGGGTATCCACGTCAATTGTGCCGCCATGTTGTTTCACGATGATGTCGTGGCTCATGGATAGGCCCAACCCGGTGCCTTCGCCGGCCGGCTTGGTGGTGAAGAAGGGGTTGAACATCTTCTCCTTTACCTCGGGCGGCATGCCGGTGCCGTTGTCACGGATGCGGATTTCGACGCTTTCGCCCAGGTTTTTCGTGCTCGCCCGCAGCCTCGGCTCAAAGCCGGGCTCGCCGCCTTCCTTGTTGCGCTTGGTCACGGCGTGGAATCCGTTGGAGACCAAGTTGAGGAACACGCGGGTAATCTCTTGCGGGAAAACGTCGATCTGGCCCGCGGCGGGATCGAAGTCGCGCTCCAGCGTCACATTGAAGCCGGGCTTCTCGGCGCGGGCGCCGTGATAGGCAAGGTTGAGGCTCTCGTCGATCAGGGCATTGATGTCAGACAGCCGGTGCTCGCCGCCGCCCTCGCGCGAATGCAAGAGCATGTTCTTGACGATGGAATCAGCACGCTTGCCGTGCTGCACGACTTTTTTAAGATTACCCTTAAGGAGTTCCGTAAGCTCATCCACTTCGGCGCGGATCTTCTCGCCTACCTCGGCTTGCCCGAGCGCATCGTGCAGCTCCTCGGTCAACTCGGCTGAAAGGGCGGCAAAATTGTTGACGAAGTTGAGTGGGTTCTTGATCTCGTGCGCAATGCCTGCGGTGAGCTGGCCGAGCGAGGCAAGCTTTTCGGTCTGCACCAGGCGGTTCTGCGCGGTGCGGAGATCGTCCAGCGATTGGGACAGGTCGCTGGTGCGTTGGCGGAGTTCATTAAGCAGGCGAGCATTTTCGATCGCGATCACGGCCTGGGCAGCAAAGTTCTGCACCAGAGCAATCTGTTTTTCGGTGAACGGCCGGACCTCCTGACGATAGAGGCCGATCGTTCCGACGAGTTGATCCTCCTTGAGCATGGGGACCTGCAGCAGCGTGCGGCCGCCGCCGATTTCCGCGAGGGCGATCATGCCCGGATAGCGCTCAAGGTAGGCCTCATGCTGCAGGACATCATGGACGTGAACAGGCTGCTTTGTAGTGACGACGCGGCCCAGCGGAAGCTTGGGGTCGACGCGGATCGGAGTCTGCGCAAGAAATTCGCTGAAGGCGGGAGGCAAATTCCACGCGGCGACGCCGTGAAATTGGTCGCCTTTCAATAAGCGCAGCATCGCAAATTTCGCCTCGCAGAGTCGTCCAGCGTTTTCCAGCATGGCGTGGAACACCGGCTCTAGTTCTCCGGGCGAAGCGCTGATCACCCTAAGTACATCCGCGGTCGCGGTCTGCTGCTGCAGCGATTCCTCCAGATCGCGCGTCTTGGCCTGCACCTCCTCAAATAGCCGGACATTGCCGATGGCGATCACGGCTTGGTCGGCGAAGGTCTGCAGCAGGCTGATCTGTTTGTCGGTAAACGGGTGCACCTCCGTACGCCTGAGCAGGATCGCGCCGATGCTTTCGTTCTCGCGCAGCATCGGCGCGCATAGGATGCTGCGAATGCCTAGGCTTTGCGACAATTCCCGCGCTTCCGGAAACTCAGCGCCTTCCTCCGAAAACACGTCGCGCACATGTACCGGCGTCCTGTCAACAACCGAACGTCCGGCGACATAGTCGCGATTGATGGCGCGTTTCTCGCCAAAAACCACGGGTATTGGGCCATGATGTGCTTCGTAACTAAGATGATCGCCTTCTTTCAGGTAAACGATGGCGTCATTGGCGTCGCAAAGCTCGCAGGCACTTTCCACGATGGCAGTGAGGACAGGCGCGACGTCGGTTGGAGAGGAAGCGATTACCTTCAGAATGTTGGCGCTGCCGGTCTGGTAGGTGAGGGCTTCGGAAAGCTCACGCGTCTTAGCCTGCACCTCCTCAAACAGCCGCACGTTACCGATGGCGATTACCGCCTGGTCGGCAAAGGTCTGCAACAGGCCGATCTGCTTGTCGCTGAAGGCGACGGGTTCCAGACGGCGAAGCACGATCGCGCCAATTGCTTCTCCCTCCCGCAACAACGGTACGCTCAGCGTACAGCGGTGACCCTGTTCGCGCGACTGCCGCTGCCCTTCGGGAAATTCGGCCGCCTCCGGCGCCTGGAAATCGGACACCTGCACCGGTACACGATCGACGACTGAACGACCCGTTGCCCAGTCCCGATTGATCGGGCGGGCCTCCTGGCCCGTCGGAATGGGTCCGTGATGCGCGCTGAAATGCAAGTCGTTGCCGATCTTCAGCAGGACGTTGGCATCGTAGGCGTCGCAGAACTTGCAGGCGCTCTCAACAATCGCCTGCAGCGCCGGTCTGACCTCGGTCGGCGATGAGGCGATCACCTTTAGCACCTCTGCGGTGGCGGTCTGCTGCTGCAGGGCCTCGCTCAAATCCTCGGTGCGCTGCCGTACCTCGTTGAACAGTCCGACATTCTTGATCGCGATCACGGCCTGGTCGGCGAACATCTGCAGCAAGCGGGTGTGTTGTTCGCCGAACGGGCCGGACGCGACGCGGGTGACGGTGATGATGCCGACGGCCTCACAGTCATTCATCAGCGGCGCGAACAGCATGCTGCGATAGCCGCGGGCCCGCGCAATGTCGCGCGCCGCCGGCTCGAGTTCGGTATCAGGCAATTCCGCCGGCGCGCCCTTGCGCGTCAATTGGTAGGGCGGAAACTTGTCCAGCGGGACCGGGAACGCAGATTGCAGGACGGCATCGCCGGCCGCGTCGGTCGGTGTAAAGGCGGCCAGATGAATCTTGCCATCGGTGTAGCGGAATACAGCGGCTGAAAAGCCGCCGATCAACCGGTTGGCGCTATACGCAATGGCGTCGAACACCGGCTGCACGTCAGAGGGTGAGGAGGCGATGACTTTCAGGATGTCGGCGGTGGCGGTCTGCCGTTCCAGCGCTTCTTTCGTCTCGTTGAACAGCCGCGTGTTCTCGATCGCGATCACGGCCTGGTCGGCAAACGTCTGCAACAGTTGCACGTGATGGGTCGCAAACGCGCCGGGCTCGGCGCGGGTGACGCTGATCATACCAACCGGGGTGCCCTGGTTCATCAGCGGGGTGAACAGCACGCTACGAAAGCCGCGCAGCCGAGCCAACTCCTTGTTGGCGGGGGGCACGTCATCGGCCTCGGTGTCCGGGAACTGGATCGTTTCCCCGTTGCGGACCAGTGCAAATGTGGGAAATTCGGCCAGGGGCCGCGGAAATGACGATTGCAGAACCTCGTCGGCTTTGGGATCCGTCGGCGTGTAGGCCACAAGATGCAGTTCGTCGCCGATGAAACGCAGCACCGTGGTCGAGAAGGCGCCGAGCAGCGTCTTGGCGCTCGACGCGATGGCCTCGAACACGGGTTGCACGTCTGACGGCGAGCTTGCGATGACCTTCAGGATATCCGCCGTCGCGGTCTGCCGCTCCAGCGTCTCCCGGGTCTCATTGAACAGGCGCGTATTCTGGATAGCGATCACGGCTTGGTCGGCAAAGGTCCTGACCAGTGTCAGCTGCTTCTCGGACAGCCGGAAGCCCGCTTGCGGGGTGGTCAGATTGATGGTTCCAATGCCTTCACCCCGATGGATCAGGGGCACAAATGTCGCGCTTCGGAAGCCACCGGCCGCCGCAACCCGGCGGGTCAACTCTGGCGTACCGGGAGCTTCGATATCGGGAATCTCTATGATCCGGCGCTCCATGATTGCACGGCATGACGGGGAGCGGTCCGGGTCGAACGGGATCGGGTAGATGGACCTGGCCTTTTCGTGGTCAAAACTCGGTCCGCTTGCTGCGATGGCTCGCCAATGCAGCTTGCCATCCTGCAGTGTCGTGATTACCGCGGTGTGCGGTGCGAACAGCTCGGCGGCGCTGTTCACGATGACATCCAGGACAGGCTGCACTTCGGAAGGGGAGGAGGCGATGACCTTCAGAATGTCAGCGGTCGCCGTTTGCCGCTCAAGCGCTTCGCGCGTCTCATCGAACAGCCGCGCATTCTGGATGGCGATCACGGCCTGATCGGCGAAACTGTTCAGCAGTTCGCACTCCCTGTCCGTAAACGGCACCATCGAGGTGCGGCCCACGAAAACCGTGCCGATTGCCTTGTCTTCCCAGAGCATGGGTGCAATGGCCATCGAATAGTTTTGCCCGATCCTGCGAGCGGTCTCGCGCAGGTCGATCGGCATGTCCGGATCGTTCTGGACGTCGGCAGAGCGCACCAGCCGTCGCTCGCGAATCGCAAGCTCGCTTACGGTTCCTTCAATCGGAATCGGAAACCGCTCGCGCGCCGCCTCGGCGTTTGCGCCACGCGCGGCCGCAATTTGCAACGGGCCTTCTTCGCTGGTGAGAAAAATCAGGCTCTCCTCGCTGTCAAAAAGATGCTTGATGCTGGAGAGGATGCTTTCGAATACCGGTTTGGTATCGGCTACCGAACTGCTGATGACACTGAGGATGCCGGCGGAAGCCTTCTGCTGCTCACGCGCGAGGTTCAGTTCCCGACGCAGATTCGCATTCTCGATTTCGAGCTCGACCTGACGCGCCTTCGCCTCGTCGCGCTCGGCGCGAACAGATTCGAGGTGCGACTCCATCTCGGTGATGGCTGACCCCAGCTCATCGATCGCGACTGACTTGTCCTCGGGAAGCGTCGCCATTCCAACGATCCATTGCGTTCGGGCATCAGCAGGGCCAATTGGGCCGTCTCGCCGCTGTTCCAGTCGGATTATTTCATCCCGGAAGCGTCAGAGCCAGCGCTCATGGAGGTCTTAGGGCAGCCTTTTCTCGCGCGGTCGCCCGTCTCACGTCACCTTGATCGCGTCAGGAAGCGCGCGATCGCGCCTCCGAGCCCTGCGTTTTCCAGGGGCTCGGCGAGCGAGGCCTTTGCGGCTGCGACGAGGCTGTCAGGTGCATGGCCCTTGGCATGCGCCATCTCGCAGCAGGCCAGCGCAAAGCCTACGGAGAATTCCGGGTGCGGCTGCACCGAGAGCGTGGTGCCGCCGGCGTAGAGCAGCCCGGCATGCGGCGTGAAATCCGAGGACAGAATGGTATTGGCGCCGGCCGGCGGCGTGATGACTTGATCCTGATGCGAGGCGGCGAGGGCGATGCGCATGCCTTCGATCACGCCATTATCAGGCGCAACGTCGTAGACATGCCGCCCGAGACCCCACCCCCTTCTCCGACTTGCGCACCGTGCCGCCCAGCGCCTGCGCGATCAATTGATGGCCGAAGCAGACACCGACCATCGGCACCTGATTGTCGTGGGCTGTGCGCACGAAATCCTCGAGCGGCGCGATCCAGTCCAGGGGATCGTAGACGCCCGCCGGGGAGCCGGTGATGAGGATCGCCGCCAGCCCTTCGACATCCGGCAGCGGCTGGCCGGCAGCAATGCTGACGGTCTCGAACGTGACGGTGGAGTCGGCGGCGCCGATCATCTGCTCGAACATCTGCGGATACGATCCGTGAAGTTCGCGATTCTTGGCGCTGACGAGCCCGGTTTCGATGATAGTGACGCGCGGCATCGGTGACTGTCCGGTCGGTCGCTTCAGCCTCAGGTCCCCGGCCTCGACACCTCGGTCTCCTTGCTGGTGATGAATTCCAAGAGCACCGGGACGCCTTCCTGCGTCTTTGCAATGCCGCGCTTGATGGCCGGGATGATGTCTTCCGGCCTCAACACCCGCTCGCCATAGCCGCCGAAGGCGCGGGCCATCGCGGCGTAGTCGCCGGAAATGTCGGTGGAGCGGTATTTCTCTGTCGAGATCGGCATCACCTTCAACTCGATCGCCATCGAGAAATTGTTCAACAGGATCGACATGATCGGGATGCGCTCACGGACCGCGGTCTCGAAATCCATGCCGGTGAAGCCGATCGCGGCATCGCCCCAGACATTGATGCAGAGCTTGTCAGGCTTTGCCAGCTTGGCGCCCATCGCAAGCCCAAGGCCGTAGCCGAGCTGCGTGGTCTTGCCCCAGCCGATATAGGAGAGCGGCTCGACCGATTTCCAGAACGGGGACAGCTGGTCGCGCGGGCTGCCCGCATCGTGGGTGATGATGGTGTTGTTGATGTCGACGGTGTGCTGCAGGTCCCACAACACGCGGTAGGGATTCAGCGGCGCGTCGTTATGGGTCAGCTTCGGCATCCATTTCGCCAGCCATTCCTTGTGGGAGGCGGCGATTTCGGCGACAACGGCCGTCGCATCGCGATCCGACGTGACCGTCTTGCCAATCTCTTCCAGCAAGGCATCGAGCACCAGGCCGGCGTCGCCGACCAGCCCGACCTTGGCCTCGACATCCTTGTTGAGATGGTTGGGATCGAGCGTCGAATGAATGATTGTCTTGCCCTTCGGCATGGCGATGCCGAAAGACGTCTCGGTGAACGAGCAACCGATGCCGAAGATCACGTCGGCTTCGCCCAAAAATTTCGGCACCGCGCGCGGTACGGCGAGGCCGCCCGATCCCAGCGACAACGGATGCGTTTCCGGAAATGACGATTTGCCGCCCAGGCTGGTCGTGACGGGAATCGCTAGGCGCTCGGCCAGCCGTTTGAGCTGTGGCCACGCCCTGGCGTAGTGCACGCCCTGGCCGGCATAGATCACCGGCCGCTTCGCCTGGACGAGGAGGGCCGCCGCTTCCTTCACATGGACCGGATCGGCGCCGTAGCGGGTGCGCAGCACCGGCGTGTAGTTCAGGGGTTCCGGCACTTCCTCGTTCCACATGTCGGCGGGGATTTCGACGATCACCGGCCCGCCGCGCCCGTTCTTCAGTTTGGTGAATGCTCTTCGAAAGATGTTGCAGACTTCTGCCGCGATGTTGATCGGCTCGGATGATTTCGAGAACGCCTTCATCGCCTGGGTGGAATTGAAATTCGGGTCGATATTGGCAAGCCGGCGCGCATAGCCCATCGGCAGCACCAGCACGGGGACGGATTCACCGTAGCATTGCGCCACGCCGCCCATCGCGTTCTCGGCGCCGGGCCCATGCTGCATGCAGAACGCGCCGATCGACCGGCCTGAGGTGACGCGCGAGATCGCGTCCGCCATGTGAACGCCGATGCGTTCCTGGCGCACCATCACCGGGCGGATGTCGGCATTGGCCGCATATTCAATGAGATGATTGACTGGATAGCCGCAGAGGATCTCGATTCCCTCCCGCTTCATGATTTCCGCGATGGCAGCACCGAGCTTCATGACGGTCTCTCCCCCTTGATTGCAGGCCGGTTTGGTCCGGCCGCTTTGCAACAGTAGGAACAGGATTTTCCAGCCCGGTAAAGCGAGGGCGGCGCCTACGCGCGGAAGTGCTGATATGCGTTTTGTAACTTCGTGCCGGGATCGACCGTCCACCGGGCGAGAATATTGTTGCTGCGAATGCGGATTGTCTGAATGAAAACTTTCGCCTGGCCTGTCGCTCGATCCCGCTGCGTTGCGAAAACATCACAGCTGCGATCCAAGTGAGGCGGCATCACATCCTTGTCATTCCCGGTAAGAATTTTTGGATTACCTCTTCCACATGCAACTGCATGAATCGCAGGACAGGAGACTTAAATGATTACGGCGCGTTCACTCATTCTCGGCTCGGCGGCAGGTCTGATGGCCCTGAGCAGCGCACAGGCAGCCGATCTGCCGGTCAAGGCCAAGGCAGTCGAATACGTGCGGATCTGTTCGCTTTACGGCGCCGGCTTCTTCTACATCCCGGGCACCGACACCTGCATCAAGCTGGGCGGTTATCTGCGTGTGGACACCACTTTCAACGGCGGCGCCCACGGCGCGCCGGCCTGGAGCGGCGATCTCGGCCAGCAAAATCGCTACCGCGATTACTTCCTTAGCCGCTCCCGTATGGCGTTGACCGTCGATACCCGCACCGCGACCGAGTACGGCGTGGTCCGCACCTTCGGCCAGGGCGACTTCCAGTTCCAGAACTTCGGATCGACCAACCCGGGTCTTGCGGTCGGATCGCAGGCTGGCCTGAA
Organism: Bradyrhizobium sp. WYCCWR15520; assembly: GCF_056174665.1. Lineage (NCBI taxonomy): Bacteria > Pseudomonadati > Pseudomonadota > Alphaproteobacteria > Hyphomicrobiales > Nitrobacteraceae > Bradyrhizobium > Bradyrhizobium sp. WYCCWR15520. The sequence goes on along the minus strand of NZ_JBWBWM010000015.1, from coordinate 189,949 downwards.
TAGCGCGCTGCTCTCCACCGCGGGCGGCGGCTATGTGGCGGTCGAGTACCTCTTCATCCAGTTCGCCGGCTTCACCTTCGGTAAGTCCTCCTCGGCCTATTCGACGCCCTGGAACGGCTTCCCGGGCAACATCAATTCGAACCTGCTCGGCGGCAACAACACCGACACTGGCGTCAACAACATCCAGTACACCGCCGAGTTCGGCAATGGCGTATCGGCCTCGATCGGTCTCGACGATCCGACGGTCTGGAACCGCACCGCCGTCTACAACCTGGGCATCCCCTCGGCGATCGGCGCCAACGGAACCGGATCGAACGCCTATGCCGGGATGCACGCTCCCGACATCGTCGGCAGGATCCGGATCGATCAGGCCTGGGGTCTCTTTCAGGTTTCGGCCGCGGCCCATGAGGTCAGCGGTTCGTACAACACGCTGGCAGCCGGCGCTGTCCCGAACAACTTGTCCGAAATCAGCGGCCACCCCGAATCCAAGTGGGGCGGCTCGGTGATGGCGGCGTTGCAGATCAAGAATCTGCCGACCGGTGCGGGCGACGACATCAAGATCGACGCGTCCTACGCCAAGGGCACGACCAAGAACGTGATCGCCACCAGCGGCACCTCGCCGAACTTTGCGATGTTCGGCAGCAGCGGCTTCGGCTACCAGAGCGTCGGCTTCGGCGCGACCACCGACGGCGTCTATATGCCGGGCGCAGCCGGTACCGGCGGTATCGTCCTGACGACGGCCTGGGGCGTCCGCGGTGCGTTCAATCACAACTGGGATCCCTACTGGTCGACCAGCCTGTTCGGCAGCTACTCCGCGGTCCGGTATGACGGCGGCGCCAATGACAATCTGCTCGGTGCCGGCACCACCACGGCCAAGGGTGCTTATTGCGCCGCCTTCGCCGCCAGCCATTCGGGACAGGCGTTGAACGGAAACAATGCGGGCAACTACACCTGCAATCCCGACTTCAACGTCTCGCAGCTCGGCATCGTTACCCGCTGGACCCCGGTCAAGAACCTGACGTTCTCGGCCGAAGTCCAGTGGTTCCACCTTGACCAGAAGATGTCGGGTTCGTCGGTGTTCACGGCGACCGCTCCGAAGCCGAACGCGCTCTACGAGTTCAAGGACCAGGACACCGTCCTACTCCAGCTCCGCGCGCAGCGTAACTTCTAAAGGCAGCGCAACTTCTAAAGAACGACCTTGCGGACCGGGCCATTGCCCGGTCCGTTTGTTTAGCGCCGCGGCAGGGCGGGGGTAGCTACCTCGCTTCGCCGCAGCGGTTGAACATCGCGGCCACCAGGCTGAGTATCTGCTCCAGAATAGGGTACGTCGCGGTCGGCGATAGTTCGGCGACGCGCTGCTCCTCGGTCTCCTCGTGCAGGAGCCCGATGTAATTCTTTCCCGTTTCGCGCTTCTGCGCCGCCATGTGCGCTCACTCCGCAGGACGCCGATCAGGCGACGATGGACGGGTGACGGACAATCGATGGTAAATTTTCCGTACCGTACGATCCCGGGGCACGGATTTCCTCGTCTGCCTTAATCAATCGTTCATGCTGTTCCTCAAGGCCTCTTCAACGGTTCCAATCTAGAGTTTAACCAGTATGGCGCGGGAGACCTCCGGGGAGCGTCGACAGGAGTTTTTTATGCGTCGATTACTTGCACGATTTTTCGACGATGAGCGGGGTGCTACCGCCATCGAATATTGTCTCATTGCGGCCGGTGTCAGCATCGTGATCGTCACCGCTGTCAACGGCGTCGGCAGCGCGCTCAGCACGAAATTCACCGACGTCGGCACCTCGATCAAGTAGCGGCAAGACCGCAAGCCGCATCATGCTCGAGCTGTTGTTGGGGTCGCAGTTGATGACCTGGGGGCCGCCGATCCTGGCCTATGTCCAGCAAAATCCGTGGCGCGTGTTCTCCGTGATATTGGTCGTAGCCCTGCTGATCGATTGGATGGTCAACGACCGGTCGTCTGGCAGTTGCGATGGCGGGCTGGACCTCGGGGACGGGGACGGCGGCGGGGATTGAACCGGCGTTATTTGTCTTTCCGGTCAGCATTGAGCGCCCGCAGCATCGCGATCCGCGCGAACATCAGCCAGCCGCCGCCGGTCTCCGCCGCGTTGATCAGATTTTCCACCGCAACCTGCCAATGCGCCTCGTGCTGCACTTTTTCCGGCAATGACATGATGTAGTCGGCGGCCTGCTGCAGCGTCGCCAGCCTGCCTCCGCCGCGAAGCGGTATCGGATCATCGAATGGGGCCGACCACGGCATCGCGCGCTAGATGATGCTATCGCGCTCCTTACCCGGTCATCCGGCCTTCTTGGTGCGGGCGGCGGTACGTACCGGCTTCTCCGCCTTCTTCGGCGCTTCCTTTACCGTTTCCTTGGCCGTCTCCTTGGCGGCACGCTTGCCGCTGCCGCTGATTGGCAACAGCATCTCGCGCTGGCCGGCGGCGGCTTTCTTCGGCTTCTTGCCTTTGGCCTTTTCCTGGGCTCGGGCAGGGGCGGCTTCTTTTTCGCTGGCGAGGCTGCGCTTGAGCGCGTCCATCAGGTTGATGACGTTGCCGGTGGTCTTCGGCGCCGCCTTGGCCTTGGTGCTCAGGCCGTTGCGCTTCTGGTTGATCAGGTCGATCAGCGCCTGCTCGTAGCGGTCCTCGAACTGCTCGGGCTCGAATGAAGCGGATTTCTGCTCGACGATATGCTTCGCCAGATCGAGCATATCCTTGGTGATCTTCACGTCCTGGATATCCTCGAAGTATTCCTTCTCGCTGCGCACTTCATAGGGGTAGCGCAGCAGCGTTCCCATCAGGCCCTTGTCGAGCGGCTCCAGCGCGATGATGTGCTCGCGGTTGGTCAGCACCACGCGCCCGATCGCGACCTTGTCCATGTTGCGGATGGTTTCGCGGATCACCGCGAACGCGTCGTGGCCGACCTTGCCGTCCGGCACGAGATAATAGGGGCGGATCAGATAGCGGCCGTCGATGTCGGATTTCGGAACGAATTCGTCGATCTCGATGGTGCGGGTCGATTCCAGCGCGATATCGTCAAGCTCGTCCTTCGACACTTCGATGTAGGTGTCGGTGTCGACTTTGTAGCCCTTCATGATGTCGTCGTTGGCGACTTCCTCGCCGGTCTCGGCGTCGACCTTGGCGTATTTGATGCGGTGGCCGGTCTTGCGGTTGATCTGGTTGAACGAGACCTTCTCGGTATCCGACGTCGCCGGATAAAGCGCGACCGGGCAGGTCACGAGCGACAGGCGCAGAAAACCCTTCCAATTGGCGCGGGGGGCCATGGGCTACTCCGAAAAACGCAACAGACAACCGCCGAGGATACCATCGGATCATCTCGTCTCAAATATGCCGGAGCGGGGAATCGCGGAACGGCGTTAACCGTTGGACCGCTGTTCTGCCGCCGGCCTGCGACCTTTGCACGCTGCCATCGGGCACCGCCGAAGTCCGGAACATCATCTCCGATCAAGCGTTGCTTTAACGGCCGGTGTCGAAGCATTCGCTGGCATTTACAGGCACTTACTTGAAGAGGTCACCATGGCAACGCAACGACATGGCCAGATCATCGAAACCCCGACCGAGGCGCGCCAGGCCGAACCCGGACCGTCGGTGCTCGCACTGCTGTCCGTTTCGACCGGGCTCGCAATTCTCATCCTGGGCATCGTCTGGTTCGTATTCTTCCGGACGTAAGGGCTGAAGCCTGCCCTTTTTTGCAGAGTTGTCGCGCGCGAGCGCCTGCCGGGCGCTTGGGGCATTCGATCGGGTATGTTAGGCGTTCGGCCTGCGGTTTGAGGGCATGATCCCGGCTGCGAAGGTCGTATAACGAAAAAGTAACATTGCACCGTGTGCCCCGTTCATGGCCCGTTCACGCGGGTCGGCCTCATCTTGGGATCTGATATCCTAGGGCTCATTTTTGGAGGCCAGCTTGCGCCTGCTTGTTGTTGAGGACGATCCGGATCTCAACCGTCAGCTTACGACGGCTTTGACGGATGCCGGCTATGTGGTTGATCGCGCGTTCGACGGCGAGGAGGGGCATTATCTCGGCGACAGCGAGCCCTACGATGCCGTCGTGCTCGATATCGGGCTGCCCAAGATGGACGGCATCTCGGTGCTGGAGGCGTGGCGCCGTAACGGCCGCGGGATGCCGGTGTTGATCCTCACCGCCCGCGACCGCTGGAGCGACAAGGTGCAGGGTTTTGACGCCGGCGCCGACGATTACGTCGCAAAGCCGTTCCACCTCGAGGAGGTGCTGGCGCGCATTCGCGCGCTGCTGCGCCGCTCCACCGGTCATGCGCAGTCGGAACTGACCTGCGGTCCGGTGTCGCTGGATACGCGGACCGGCCGCGTCAGCGTCTCCGGTAACCCGATCAAGATGACCTCGCATGAGTACCGGCTGCTGGCCTACCTGATGCATCACACCGGGCGCGTGGTGTCGCGCACCGAACTGGTCGAGCATCTCTACGACCAGGACTTCGACCGCGACTCCAACACCATTGAGGTTTTCGTCGGCCGCATCCGCAAGAAGCTCGATGTCGACATCATCCAGACCGTGCGCGGGCTCGGCTATCTCCTGACGCCGCCATCGCCCGGCACCTGATGAGCCTTGCTCTTTTATTCGAGCATGATCTTATCCGAAAGCAGGCCCCGATCCGGCGGATCGGAGCCTTGGGATATGCTCTTCGGGATCTTGCTCTGATGCGCGGAAGCTCGCTCGCCACGCGGTTGTTCCTGTCGGCGACCGCGTGGGTGGTCGTGATTCTGGTCATAACAGGCGTGATCCTGTCGTCGGTCTATCGCAACGCGACCGAGCGCGCCTTCGACCGTCGCATCAACCTCTATCTCCGCACCCTGATCGCCGAAGTCGCAACCCCCGACGAGCCGCCGGAGCATCAGTTCCAGTCGCTCGGCGAGCCGCTGTTCGAACTGCCGCTGTCCGGCTGGTACTGGCAGATCGTCCGCACCGACGAGAAGGCCGAGACGAAGGCGTCGCGTTCGCTGTGGGACAAGAAGTTGCCGAAGCTCGAGGATATCGGCGCGGATCTGACCCCCGCCGGCATCCGTCTCGGCTATATCGACGGGCCCGAGGGCCAGAGTCTGCGGGTCGTCGAGCGGCCGGTCGATCTCGGCGCCGACGGCAAATTTCTGGTCAGCGTGGCGGGCGACGCCTCCGAGATTTTCGACGAAATCCGCGCCTTCGACTATTATCTCGGCGGCACCTTCGCAGCGCTCGGCATCGTGCTGCTCCTGACCACGATCTTCCAGGTCCGTTTCGGTCTGGCGCCGCTCAAGCGGATTTCGGAATCGATCGCCGACATCCGTTCCGGCCGCGCCGAACGGCTGGAAGGCGAGTTTCCCGTCGAGATCGCGCCGCTGGCGCGCGAGACCAACGCGCTGATCGATGCCAACCGCGAGATCGTCGAGCGCGCGCGCACCCATGTCGGCAATCTCGCCCACGCCATCAAGACGCCGCTCTCCGTCATCGTCAATGAGGCTGCGGCCCACGCGGTAGATCCCTTTGCCAGCAAGGTGTTGGAGCAGGCCGATGTGATGCGGGATCAGGTCGCCCATCATCTCGAGCGCGCACGTATCGCCGCGCGCGTCACCATCGTCGGCACCGTTACCGAGGTCGCGCCCGCCATCGAGGCGCTGCGACGGACCATGGAAAAGATCCATCGCGATCGCGCCATCACCATCGCGGTCAGGGCCGACCCGCAAGCGAAGTTCCGTGGCGAGCGCCAGGATCTCGAGGAGATGGCCGGCAACCTGGTCGACAATGCCTGTAAATGGGCGGTCTCGCAGGTCTTCATCGAGGTGCGGGCGGAGCCCCCGACCTCGGCCGGCAGCGGACCGCGGCTGCGGATCATCGTCGATGACGATGGCCGCGGATTGTCTGCCGCTGAGCGCGCGCAGGTCTCCCGGCGCGGCCAGCGGCTGGATGAATCCAAGCCGGGTTCCGGGCTCGGGCTTTCGATCGTGGTCGATCTGGCCAGCCTCTATGGCGGCAGCCTTGTCCTGGGCGACGCCCCGATCGGAGGACTGCGGGCGGAACTGGTACTGCCTGGGATATGAAGGCGACATCCGGCTGAAGGGTTGAAGGCGGTACCCGGCACTGCCCGGAGGCGATTTCATTATTCCTAAACGCCTTCTTAACGCGCCCCCTCCTAAGATCGACGCCGGACGTGTTTTGCCGTCCGGATGACACACGCATATCCACACCAGGCGAATGAGCCAGACATCGACCGAGCGGCTGAGGGACTATCTTGCGCAGCTCCCGCCTCAATCGCAGGCGCTGCTGATGCGCGAGTTCGAGCGCGCCATCGAGCGCGGGGAAGACCTCGCCGTCGCCAATTTCGTGCTCGAGCAGTTGCGCAAGGTCGTGCGCGGGACCGAGGAAGACGATGAGGCGCGCCCGCGGACCGACGATCCGGCGCGCCTGTTGTACGGTCCGCTCGAGCCGTTTCTGGTCGAAAGTAATTTTCCAGTGCGCGCCGGCCAGATCCGGCGCGCGTCATTGCTGCCGGTCTGGCAATGGCTGGGCCGCGACGGCGCGCCCGAGGCCGTGCGCGCGTTCGAAACGACGCTCAACGAGATCAGGCTGAGCGGCTCCACCGCAGGTCTCGGAGCCGCCACCCGCAAGTTTCAGCTCGCCGCGGCCGAAGCGATTGTCCAGGTCGCAACCCCGGTGCAGGGCGACGACCGGCACCGTGCGCTTTCGCGGATCGGTGCGCCGAGCGTCGTCGAGGACCTGCTGTCGATCGGCGCAGTGCTACGGGCCCGTGAGGCGATCGATACGCTCGGCAGCAGGCTTCCCGGCCAGATGCGGGCGCTGACGCCTTCCCAGCTCGAGATGGTGACGGCGGCGCTTAACGTCCCCTCGTTGCAGACGCCGCAATTGCTGCCGTTCGCGCTGTCGCTGATCATGCAGCGGCTGGCGGCGCCGTGGCAGATCATCCGTCTCGCGATCAAGATGGCGGCTTCCGACGACGAGATTCGCGTGGCGGCCACGCCCTATGGCATCGCCGTCACGATCGCGCTGCACGATCTCTCCTTCCTCACGGCCTGCCTGCGTACGGACATCCGGCGCGGCCATTTCGATAATGTCGGCGACCAGCTGAAAGTCCTGCACGACGGCGTGCGGGGCCTGCGCACCGAACTCGATCTGCGCAACGATTCCGCGTGGGGCCGTCAGCTCACGTCGATCCGTGCCGACATTTCCAACTCCCTGCAGTCGGAAATCGAGAGCGTACCCGGCCGCGTCCGCCGCGTCCTGCGCCAGCGCGCCGACAAGGATATCGGCTCGGCGCCGAAGATCGACGCCTCGGAGGTCGAGGAGATCGCCGCCCTGATCGACTTCGTGGCGGTGTGCCGCACCTATGCAAGCGAACTCGCCATCAACGAGGTCACCTTGCGGACCTATTCCGACCTGCAGCATTACGTCGAGCATTCCACCGAGAGCCTGGTGCAGACGCTGCGCGGTGGCGATACCAAGGCGCGCGCCTACCGGCAGATGCAGGCCAAGGCCGCAATCCGCTTCTGCGAAATCCTGTTCGGCCATGACTATGCGTCACTGATGAACCGGGCGGCCGAAAATGCCATGACCGGCGAGCGCAAGACGAGCAAGGCCGGGTAGGGAGCATTTCGATCCTATCGCGTCACGCCTTGCGTCGATCCTTGGCATGGCGAAGAAATTCGGCGAAGGCCTTGAGGGTCACATCGGAAACATGATGTTCGATACCCTCGGCGTCAGCCTCAGCGGCTTCCTGGGGAACGCCGAGCGCCAACAGGACATCAACCACCAGACGGTGACGCGTGCGGACTCGCTTGGCGAGCGCCTCGCCCTTTTCGGTCAGGAATACCCCGCGATAGGGGCGGGCTGTCACCAGATCTTCGCGCTTCAATCGCGCAATGGTGTCGATCGCCGTTGGGTGCGACACGCCCAGCCTGCGCGCGATGTCGGTAGGACGCGCTTCGCCGGTCGTTCCGAGGAGGTCGGAGATCAGTTCGACGTAATCTTCCAGAACCGCCGTCGACCGCGCCGATCGCGCCTTGCCAAAGCGGCGCGCCTGCGTCTGTTCCGCAGGCAGAGGCTGCATCGGTTTGGCCCGATCTGTCGAGGGCTTGCGCACCACTGCACCTTCCAGGCGAATCCATCCAGACGAGGCGCGACCATGGCGTGGTGCCGACCACATTGCAAGTTGGCGGCCTGTCGCCGATCAGCAACAGGCCGTCACTGCATTTGCGAATCGTTCGCAGCATCTTGACAGTTAATGGCTCAGCATTAACATGTAGCCTAACCTACGTTTTTGACGTCGCGGCATTATCAGAGGCTGTTTGCTGAAGCGCGATCGGTTGGGGATGAATATGCGCGCGACGCGAATGGCCCTTCTGGGCACATCGGCACTGGCCGTGGTTTGTTTGAGCGAGAGCGCGGCGCTGCCGCAAACGGCAGCGCCCGCGCCGACGGCGCCGCAGGTTGCGCCGGCAGCCGAACCATCCGCTCCGGCACCTCCGGCTGCGGGGCAGCCCTCGGCGGAGTCGGCACCGCCGCAAACCCCGCCTGCACCGGCCACGGCGGCCGGTCCGCCAACGACGTCGAATGCGCCGGCGGAAATCGACATGCCGCAAGTGACGGTGGAGGGGCGTCAGCCCAAGCCGGCACGGCGGACCACGCGCAGCGAGCCTGGTCGGGCTTCGAGAACAGTCGCGGCGCCACCGCCAGGCCCGCCGCCAGCGACCACGCCGACGTCACCCTTCAATCCGCCGTTCGCCCCGCTGTCGACGCTCGGAAGCAATCAGGTCCAGACCGGCAGCAGCAATGGTGGATTTGGCAGCCTGTTCACCAACATGCCCGGCGCGACGTCTGCAGGCCTTGCCACGGAATCGTCGCGCCCCGTTCTGCGCGGCCTGACGGACGCGAAGGTTCGTATCCAGGAGAACGGCGTCGGCGCGGTCGACGTGTCTGACATCGCCCAGGACCACGCGGTGCCGATCGACCCTCTCGCCATCCAGAAGGTCGACGTCGTTCGCGGACCGGGTGCGCTCCGTTTCGGCTCGCAAGCCGTCGGTGGTGTCGTCGACGTCAACAACAACCGGATTCCGACTGCTGCGCCGCTCGGGGGAGTGGCTGCCGAACTGAGGTCGGGTGTGACAAGCGTCAACAGGGGATGGGAGAGCGGGCTTTTGCTGGATGCCGGCGGCCGCAACGCCGCCGTTCATGCCGACATCTACGGACGGTCTTCCGGCGATTATAGCATCCCGAGCTACCCCTATCTCGTGCCGCCGAACCCCGCACCTGCCTTCAACGGCAAGCAGCCGAATTCGGGTTCGAAGAGTGCCGGTGCGGCGATCGGCGGATCTTATCTTTTCGATGGCGGTTATGCCGGCATCGCTGTGTCGCGCTTCACCAGCGACTACTACGTCCCTGGTATCGCGACCGCGGACGCGCGCCAGCACAACGACCTCGAGCAAACCAAGATCAGCTCCAAAGGCGAGTATCGTCCTGACGCGAGCGCGCTGGCGGCCGTCAGGTACTGGACCGGATATTCGGAGTACCGGCACGACGAGACTGTTCTCGCCACCACCGGATTCCAGGAGATTACCGCCACCTTCAAGAACAAGCAGACCGAGGGCAAGCTCGAGTTCGAACTCGCGCCGTTCGCCACGCCGCTGGGGGCGCTGACCAGCATCGTCGGCGCGCAGGGCGCTTACCAGCAACTGGATACGGCGGGGCAGGCGATCTTGCTTCCGGCCCAGACAAGGACGGCGGCAGCGTACTTCCTCAATGAGGTCAGGCACACCGATACGCTGCGCACGCAGTTGGCGGGGCGCATCGAGGGGGTCGATGTCGCCGGAACGGCGTTCACCTTCCCGCCGAACTTTCTCCCGCCGCCGAACGAGCCGGGCAGGGCTGCCGCCAAACTCGACTTCATGCCGAAGAGCATCAGTTTCGGCATCATCAAGGATCTTCCATTCTCGCTGGTCGCAAGCCTGACATTGCAGCGCATCGAGCGTGCACCGCGCGCTCTCGAACTGTTCGCCCAGGGGCCCGACGGTTCGGAGAAGACGTTCAAGATCGGCAATCCGAACCTCGGCATTGAAACCGCGCAGACAGCGGAAATCGGCTTGAAGCGCACAGACGGCGATTTCAGGTTCGCCGCCAATGCCTACTACACGTCGTACAACAAGTTCATTTTCTCGCGCGCCACCGGCATCTTTTGCCAGGAGACGTTTGCAACATGTGGAACCGGCACCGATTACATCCAGGTCAATTACGATCAGCGCGACGCAACCTTCCGCGGCGGCGAACTGGCGTGGCAATGGGACGCCGCACAACTTGCCAACGGCACCCTTGGTATCGACGGCCAATATGATGTGGTGCGGGCGACGTTCACCGACGGCAGCAACGTGCCGCGCATTCCTCCGATGCGGCTGGGCGGCGGCGTCTACTGGCGCAACGACAACTGGTTTGTCCGCGCGGGGTGGCTGCATGCATTTGCGCAGAATGACATTCCGCAGTTCGACACGACAACTCCCGGATATGATTTGGTCAAGCTGCAGATCGAACATCGGAAGTTCTGGAAGGACTCGCCGTGGGGCGCGGTCGAGGTCGCGACCGGGCTGGTCGGCGACAATCTGCTCAACGCCAACATTCGTAACTCCGTTCAATTCCACAAGGATGAAATCCTGCAGCCCGGGCGGGGCTTCAAGCTGTTTCTCAATGTCAAATACGGTGTTGATCGGCCGAGTGGACCTCCGGGCACCTGGATCGGGACGGCAAACCGGCCGGCCGGCATTGGCTTCTACAAGAGCCCCGCACTCGATGTCGGCTGGAATTGGGCAGGCATCTATGCCGGCGGCAATGTCGGATATCTGAGGGGTGAGGGTGTCACCAACGCGGCCTTCAACGACGCTGCTACAGGTCTTTCGCTTGCCGGAGACCGCCTGTCGGCTACGCAGGATACCGCGAGCTTCGGCCTCCAGTCCGGCTACAACTGGATATCGGGCCGGATTCTGGCCGGCATCGAAGGGGATTTCGAGTATCGCAATCAGCATGAAAGCAGCGCTGCCACATGCCCCGGTAACGTCTGCAACGCGGCGCTGGCTCCGCTCGACGCAACCGTGAGGGCAGATCTGGACTATCGTTTGGGATGGGTCGCCTCGGTTCGAGGCCGGGTCGGAACGCTCGTGACGCCGGACCTGCTTGCCTACGCCACCGCGGGTGTTCCATTCGGCAGGATCACGACGTCGACGTCCGTCGCAGGCTTCGATAACGCGGGTGTCGCGACGACGGCGTCCCTGGATCGGCACCTGTATCGGGCAGGCTGGACCGTGGGCGCCGGCGTCGAGAGGCGGTTGACGGGGAACTGGACCGCAAAGCTCGAATATCTGCACATGGATTTCGGTTCGGTGCGTTCGACGCCGCCGGTGGCAGCCAACACCGCGGTGGCGTTCGACGCCAACACCCGCGTGACCAGCGATGCAGTCAGGGTCGGGGTGAATTACAAATTCAGCGGAGCGATCGTCACGGACTAATCGCAGCGAAGTCCGAGAGCAGACGATCAGTCCTGCCCGCCAGCCGTCTATTTTACGGTGAAGCGGATCGGCTGCCTCACGACAACGAATTCGCCGGGGAACGTTGCGGGCGGCGCAGGGAAAGGCTGCGCGCGCTTGAGAAGCGCGAGCGCTTCCTCGTCAAGGGCGCTGGATCCCGAACTTTGGGTTACGCGCCCACCGACAACCATTCCCTTGCGATCGAGCGTGAACGACACTTGCGCCGTTCCCTGTTCGCGCCGCGACCGAGCGGCCTCCGGGTATCGCTTGTTCTTTTCGACCAGGGCGAGGACCTGCGTTCGCCAGGTCACCACGGCTTCGGAATTCTTGTCGTTCGGCACGCCCTGGTTCGGCGCCACGGCGACCGGGGCGATCCGCTCGTTGATCGCCTGCGGTGCCGATGTCGTGGCGGCCGCCGCCTGCTGCTGCGGCGTCACGTCCGGCTGCAGCTTGGTCTGCAGCGCCACGGTGGCGTCCGGATTGGGAGCGGGCGGCAATTCGGGTGTTTCGTCGGGCGGCGTTTCCGCAGGCTTCGCCACCGGCTGCGCTTCCGACATCACCTGTTCCGGACCGGGCGCAATGTCGCTCGGCGTGGTCGCCGGTGCCGCGGTCAGCGGCGCCAGATCGACCACGATCGCTCCCGAAGGTTCGGCGGCCACGGTATCGTCCGCGGAGTGCCAGGTGGCGAGCGTGGCAGTCAATCCGGCGTAGACCGACAGCACCGCGAGGCCGCTGAACATCCATCGTCGCAGGTCGGAACGATCTTCGGCCGCAAGTTGCATCATAGCGGTGAAGCTTGCTCCATGCCGACCAGCGCGACCTTCAGATAGCCGGCGGCGCGTAACAGGTTCATGACCTGCATCACCTCACCATAGGGAACGAGCTTGTCGGCGCGCAGGAAAATACGGGTGTCCTTCTGGCCGCTGGTGCTCGCATCGAGCACGCCGGGCAGGGCGCTGCGGCCGACGGTTTCGTTGCCGACGGAAAGCGAGAGGTCCGGCTTCACCGTCAGATAGACCGGCTTGTCCGGCCGGGGCTGCGGCTGTGCGTTCGAGGCCGGAAGATCGACGGCGATATCGACGGTCGCGAGCGGTGCTGCGACCATGAAGATGATGAGCAGAACGAGGATGACGTCGATGAACGGCGTCACGTTGATTTCATGGACCTCGGAGAGGTCGCCGTTGCCCTGGTTCAGACTGGCGGCCATGGCTGCTACTCCGCCGCCGTGAGATGCCGCCGGACGAGCAGGTTGCCGCTGTCGAGGTCGCGTCCGACGAGCCGTGTGATTTCCGCCGACCCGTCTCCGAGCAGCGCGCGGTATGAGGCGATCTGGCGGGCGAACAGGTTGTAGATCACGACAGCTGGGATCGCCGCCACCAGCCCGAGCGCCGTCGCCAGCAGCGCCTCGGCGATTCCAGGCGCGACCACCGCAAGGTTGGTGGTTTGCGATTTCGAGATCCCGATAAAGCTGTTCATGATTCCCCAGACCGTTCCGAACAGCCCGACGAACGGGCCGGTCGATCCGATGGTCGCAAGCACGCCGGTGCCGAGGGCGATTCGCCTGCTTGCCGCCGCCTCGATCTGTTGCAGCCGGGAGGCGATCCTCACCTTGATCCCTTCCTTGTCCATTCGATCGGTGCTCAGTCTGAGTTCGGTCATGGCGCCGTCGATCAACTGGGCAACCGTGCCTTCGGGGATCTGCCGCACGGCGTCATCCACGCTTCGGGCGTTGGCGAGTGCGCGCAAAGCGATGCCGGCTTGCCGCCGCGCTCTGATCAGTTCGATGGTCTTCGAGAGCCACACCGTCCATGTCACCGCAGTCGCGAACAGCAGACCGACCATCACCGCTTTGACGACGATGTCGGCCTGCATGAACATGCCCCAGGGGCTGAGATCCCGGGGGAGCAACGCGGCTGCGACCGCGGTCCGTTCCGTTGCGTCCTGGGCAGAGGCCGGAAAGCAGAGCAACAACAGCGGAAATGAGAGAAACGGAGCGGCGCCGCGACGAAGTTCGCGTCGAAAAGCATTCCAGGCTCGCATCGGTGACCTCTGAAGGGGGGAATTAATGTCTTTACCTCATTTTGTAGCATCACCTACGACTTGGTGTAAATACTAACAGAGGACACCGCCTTTAATTGTGCGATCATTCAGGTACAATTTGAGCGAGCTGGCGTTCGCCCGTGCCGACCTGCGGCGAAGCGGGCCCGACTGATGATGCCCTGTTCCCCGGATTTTCTGCCGCAATTGTCAATTGCCGGGCTTGCTGCCGGTGGTGTAAAGCGGCGCATCGACGGCGCTTAGTCCAATTCTAAGAATGCCGTTCCGTCCGGGAACCGCTTGATGGCATTGTGGTTTGTGTTCGCGCTGATGACCGTCGCGGCGATCTTCGCCGTGCTCTGGCCGTTGAGCCGCGGCTCTTCTGCACAGGCCGGCGGCAGCGAGGCGGCGGTCTACAGGGATCAACTCGCCGAAATCGATCGCGATGTCGCGGCGGGTCTGATCGGCGTGTCCGAGGCCGAGGCCGCGCGTGTTGAAATTGGCCGCCGGTTGCTCGCCGCCGCGGATGAAGAGCTCGGCCCGCCGGCGCGTGCCAACCTGGGCCTGCGCCGTGGCTCGGCCATTCTGGCGCTGGTGGGGCTACCGATCGCAGCGGTGACGTTCTACCTCGCGGTCGGATCGCCGCGTCTCGGCGATTTTCCGCTCGCCGAGCGCACCCGCACCGCGGACCCCAGCCAGCCGCTCGACAATATGGTGGCGCAGGTCGAAGCGCATCTGGAGAAAAACCCGACCGACGGCCGCGGCTGGACCGTGCTGGCGCCGGTGCTGGCACGGCTCGGCCGTTACGATGATGCGGTCCGCGCCTACCGCAATTCGATCACCCATGCCGGTGACAGCGCCGAGCGTCGCTCCGATCTCGGCGAGGCGCTTGCGGGCGCGGCGGGTGGCGTCGTCACGGCCGAGGCCAAGGCCGAATTCGAACGCGCGGTGGCGCAAAGCGCCGACGATCCGAAGGCCAATTATTTCCTTGGGCTCGCCGCCGAACAGGATGGCCGCAAGGGCGACGCCGCGACGATCTGGCGGGGCCTGCTCGCCAAGTCGCCCGCCGACGCGCCATGGCGCCCGTTGCTGGAGGCGGCGCTGGCCCGGGTCGGCGGATCTGTCGCGCCGGCTCTTTCCAACGATGCGATGGCGGCCGCCAAGGACATGAATGAGGATGACCGTGGCGCGATGATCCGTGGCATGGTGGATCGGCTTGCGACGCGGCTGAAGCAGAGCGGCGACGACGTCGAGGGATGGTTGCGCCTGGTGCGGGCTTATCTGGTGATGGGCGAACGCGACAAGGCGGCGAGTGCGGTCCTTGAGGCGCGGCAGGCGGTCGCGGGCGATGCGGAACGCTTGCGCCAGCTCAATGCGGGGCTGAAGAATCTCGGGCTTGATGGATGAACAGGGCGGCGGGACGCGCAAGGGAAGACAGAGGACGGAAATGACGCGCAAGCAACGGCGTTTGACCATGATCGGCGGTTCGCTCGCGGTGCTCGCGATTGCGGCGGCGCTGGTGCTGAACGCCATGCGCGATTCCATCGTGTTCTTCTCGACGCCGACGATGGCGGCGGAGAAGCAGATCCCGCCGGGCAAACGGTTCCGCCTTGGCGGCCTGGTGCAGCCGGGCTCGCTGGTACGCGGGGACAATCTCGCCGTGAATTTTTCCGTCGCCGACGGCAGCGCCACGCTTCCGGTCGCCTACAAGGGAATTTTGCCGGACCTGTTCCGAGAAGGGCAGGGCGTCGTCGCCGAAGGCGCGATCGACGCCTCGGGGGTCTTCAGGGCCGATACCGTGTTGGCAAAACATGACGAAACCTACATGCCCAGGGATGTCGCCGACGCCCTGAAGAAGCAGGGGCACTGGAAGGACGATTACGGCGCCAAGCCCGGTGCCACGGCAGCGTCGGCGCCGGTGCAAGGTACCTCGAAGTGATCGCGGAAGCAGGGCATTACGCGCTGGTGCTGGCGCTGGGACTGGCATTGATCCAGTCCACGGTGCCGATACTGGGCGCGCGCTGGGGCGATCATGCGTTGATGAATGTCGCGCGTTCCACCGCGCTGGCGCAATTGCTGTTCGTGGGCGCATCGTTCGCGGCGCTGACGATGCTGCATGTCGTCTCGGATTTCTCCGTCGTCAACGTGTTCGAGAATTCGCACTCGATGAAGCCGCTGCTCTACAAGATCACCGGCGTGTGGGGCAATCACGAAGGATCGATGCTGCTGTGGGTGTTGATCCTGGCGCTGTTCGGAGGTCTGGTCGGCGCCTTCGGCAACAATCTGCCGTTGTCCCTCAGGGCGTACGTGCTGGCGGTGCAGGGCTGGATTGCCGCCGCGTTCTACCTGTTCATCCTGGCCACCTCCAATCCGTTCCTGCGCATCGCCAGTCCTCCGATCGAGGGCCGCGATCTCAATCCGGTGCTGCAGGACATCGGTCTCGCCGTGCATCCGCCGATGCTCTATCTCGGCTATGTCGGATTTTCGATTTCGTTTTCCTTCGCCGTCGCCGCTCTGCTCGAAGGCCGCATCGATGCGGCCTGGGCGCGCTGGGTGCGGCCGTGGACGCTGTTGGCGTGGATCTTCCTCACGCTCGGCATCGCGATGGGATCGTACTGGGCCTATTACGAGCTCGGCTGGGGCGGCTGGTGGTTCTGGGATCCGGTCGAGAACGCTTCCCTGATGCCGTGGCTCGCCGGCACCGCGCTGCTGCATTCTGCGGTCGTGATGGAAAAGCGCAACGCGCTGAAGGTCTGGACCATCCTGCTGTCGATCCTGACGTTCTCGCTGTCGCTGCTCGGAACCTTCCTGGTGCGTTCCGGCGTTTTGACCTCCGTACATGCGTTTGCGACCGATCCGGCGCGCGGCGTGTTCATCCTGCTGATCCTCTGCCTGTTCATCGGCGGCAGTCTTTCGCTGTACGCATGGCGCGCGTCGGCATTGAAGCAGGGCGGGCTGTTCGCGCCGATCTCGCGCGAAGGCGCGCTGGTGCTCAACAATCTCTTTCTCACCTCGGCCTGCGCGACCGTCTTCATCGGCACGCTGTATCCGCTGGCGCTCGAGGTTCTGACCGGCGACAAGATCTCGGTCGGCGCGCCGTTCTTCAACCTGACCTTCGGGCCGCTGTTCGTGCCGCTGCTGCTTGCCGTGCCGTTCGGTCCGCTGCTGGCATGGAAGCGCGGCGATCTCTTCGGCGCGGCGCAGCGGCTGATGGCAGCCGGTATTGCGGCCTTGATCGCGGTGGCGGTGCTGTTTGCATGGACTTTTGGCGGTGCAACTCTCGCGCCGCTCGCGATCGGGCTTGCGGTCTTCGTCATCGCGGGCGCATTGACCGACCTCGCGGAGCGTACGGGACTGTTCCGCACTCCCCTTGCGGTCGCAATCGCCCGTGCGCGTGGCTTGCCGCGGGCAACCTGGGGCACGGCGTTTGCCCATGCCGGCCTCGGCGTCGCCCTGATCGGCATCGTCTGCGAGACCACCTGGAATAGCGAATATATCGGCACGATGAAGCCGCGCGATGTCGCAACCGTCGCCGGCTATCAGTTGAAGCTCGACGACATCACGCAACGGCAGGGACCGAATTTCCGCGAAATGATTGCGCAGTTCACCGTCAGCCGTGACGGCGAAACGCTCCAGGTGATGACACCGTCGAAGCGCAACTTCACCACGCGGGGTTCCTCGACTACCGAGGCCGCGCTGCTGACCCGCGGCGCCAGCCAGCTCTATGTTTCGCTCGGCGACACCAATGCGGACGGCGCCATTGCGGTGCGCATCTATCACAAGCCGCTGGTGCTCCTGATCTGGTGGGGGCCCGTCCTGATGGCGTTCGGCGGCCTGCTGTCGCTGTCGGATCGCCGGCTGCGGGTCGGCGCGCCGAAGCCGGCCAAGGCCGCGCGTGCGCTGGCCCCGGCGGAGTAGGTCGGTGAAGCGCCTCCTCGCCTACGTATTTTTCGTCGCGGTGGTGTCAGCCACGCCGGCCGCTTATGCCGTGCAGCCCGACGAGATCATGGCAGACCCTGCCAAGGAAGCGCGTGCACGCAACCTGTCGCGCGAGCTGCGCTGCATGGTGTGCCAGAACCAGTCGATCGACGATTCCGACGCGCCGCTAGCGCGCGACCTGCGGCTTCTGGTGCGCGAGCGCATCGCAGGCGGCGACAACGACAGCCAGGTGATCGATTTTCTGGTGGCCCGCTACGGCGAGTTCGTGCTGCTGAAGCCGCGCCTTACGCCGCATACGCTGCTGCTGTGGCTGTTGCCGCCGCTGGCACTGGCCGGCGGCGGACTGGCGCTGTGGTTCTACAGCCGCCGCCGCTCGCAATCATCTGATGCAACCGATCCATCCTTGCTCAGATTGAGCGAAGAGGAGCAAGCCCGGCTGGAGCGCCTGATCGCGGCGGAGACCACATCGGAAAAGAAGAGCTGACCGCCTCATTGCAGGCGGGCAGGTTTCCGCTATGAAATCCCCTGGCTAGAAAAATAATATTGCCTTGGGAGAAAACCGGACATGGCCTTTTCACTCTACGACGCCAGCGTGGCGAATTATCTGCAGACCCTCGGTGCGGTCGGCGGCTTCCTCGAGCGTGGTCTAAAGCACTTTCGTGACAACAACATCGACCCGGAAACGATGGTCGAGGCGCGGCTCGCGCCCGACATGCTGCCACTGCGCTTTCAGATCATCTCCGTCGCCCAGCATTCGCGCGGCGCCATCGAGGGCGTGCAGAGCGGAGAATTCCGTCCGCCGGCATTCAAGACGCCATACGACTACGCCGGATTGCAGGGGTTGGTCGCGCAGACCCGCGAGGCGCTGGAGGGCTGGACACCCGAGGCGGTCAACGCGCTCGGTGGCCGCGACGTCGTCTTTCATCTCGGCGAACACAAGCTGCCCTTCACGGCGGAGGGCTTTCTGATGTCGTTCTCGCTGCCGAACTTCTATTTCCACGCCACCACCGCCTATGACATCCTGCGCACCAACGGCGTGCCGCTGGGCAAGCGGGATTTCATGGGCCGGATGAAGATGAAGAAGTGACCTCGGCGCGAGTTGGTTGCGGAAGATCAGATTGACGTCATTCATCCCCGCAGAATGTTCCAGCCCGCCCAGGCGAGAATGCCGATATTGAGGTACATCGTCGCCGCCATGCCGAACGCCCGATAGAGCGGGTGGATCCGGTAGCCGATCCAGAATGCAAATCGAGCGACGATGAACACGATGGTCGCCGCAGCGATGACTTTCATCTGGCCCGGCGCCAGACTGACGCTCAGGGCCAATGTGCCGATCACGAACAGCACATATTGCTGCAGCGTGTTGTCGAGCACACGTCCGTTGATCAGCGTTGCCTGATCCTCCTTGCGCAGCGTCGGATCGATCGCTTCGCTGAGGAAGCGGTTGTTGGCGACGGTGATGGTGCCGACCATCAGCGGGATCGCGGCAAGGGCGTTTGCCTTCAGGGTATAGGCAAGCCGGCCGGCGACATCGGTAAGGGCCGAGGTATCCGCCCAGATCATCGAGATGCCGGCGATTGCGGCCACCATGGTCAGGACGCCGCTGCCGGCGCCGACCGCAACGGTTTTTTGTTCATAAGTCATGGCGCGTCTCCACTATCGATAGTCGGACGAAATCGGATCGGCGCGAACCGCAGGACTGTCCGGCATCCGGGCCGAGATCGCGGCAGACATCTGCAGCACGACAAACAGACCATGCATTGCCGTGGTGACATAACCGACCAGCAGCATGTCGGCCGCAATGAAGAGCTGCCAAAATACCAGATTGGCGGTCCCCAGCAGGACATGAATGGCGACCGCCGCGAGGTGCCAGCCGCGTGCCGGCTGTGCGCGCCACATCAGGATACCCAGGATGAACGCCAGTCCGTGCGCCTCGATGAACCCAATTCCGGCATAGGGGGCCTCGGCCACGACGCGCGCGATCGGCCCAAGGCCGAAGAAGATTCCACGAACGTCGCTTGCAAAGCCGCCCGCGGACGCTGCCAGGAGAAACACTGCATTGGTGCGCAGGAGGATGTGTCGGATAGCGATAGTCATTGGGATCTCCACTGTGACAGCACTCATGACGACGAAGACCTGAGAGGTGAAGCGGCAGAGAAAGCACCGGCTTTCCGTCAATGTGCACGGCGCGGGTCACAACAGCACCACGCCTTGAATCAGATAGATGGTGGACACCGCGCCGATCACGTACCGCGACCAGGTACGGAACTGCGCTTCGCTGATGATCTCCAGCACGAACCGCGAGAGGTGCGTCCCGGCGACCGCAAGCGGGATCGCCACAACGATCGCGATCAGCGACAGGGCCTCGCCGCCGGCGAGCAGGTGACCGAAATAGACGGCCTTCAGAAAGTGCCCGAGCACTTGCACCGCGGCCTTGGTGGCGACAAGTTGCCGGCTGTTGAGTTGCGAGCGCACGAAGAAAACGTCCAGGATCGGGCCGGAGACCCCGGCCAGAAGCTGCAGCACGGTGCACAAGACGCCGCAGCCATGCGCGTGGCCGAGCTTTCCGATGTCGGGTGTGAGCCGGCCGGGAAGCAGCAGCCCCAACAAGGGGCTCACGCCAACAATAATTAGGGCTACCGCCTTGCTCGCCACGAGCGCCATGACGCCGACCACAGCCGCTGCGACCACCGCGCCGCCGGCGTAATGGGCAACGATCCGCCAATCGATATGCGAGCGCCACTGCCAGGCGCGCCAGCCGTTCGAGGCTATCTGCACGAGGCCGTGCAGAACCATGGCCGGCGCCAGAGGCATGAAAGCCAGCAGAATTCCCATCAGGATCATGCCTCCGGCCATCCCGAAAATACCCGAGATGAAGGAGGTCGACACAATGGCGGCGGCGAATCCGGCTGCGATCGGGAGGCTGAGCATGGGCGTCGTCCGGTTAGATCCGATGCCGCTCCATGCGCGTTTGACAGCCGCTTCGCAAACGCGTTTAGTTCAGCCATAGGCCAAGTAAAAGTTAGCCTCGGAGGATGTCCATGCGCCGCCTGCCTTCGCTGAACGGCCTGCGCGCCTTTGAGGCCGCGGCGCGCCATGGCAGCTTCGTGGCTGCGGGCCAGGAGCTGAACGTTACCCAGGCCGCGATCAGCCGCATGGTGCGGCTGCTCGAAGCGCGTCTCGGATTTCAGTTGTTCGAGCGGCTCCCCAACGGCCTTGCGCTCACTGCGCAGGCGAGGGCGCTGCAGCCAAATCTGACGAGCGCATTTGACTCGATTGCATCGAGCGTCGCGCAGGTTTCGGCGATGCGCACCACGCCGGTTTTGACGATCGGTGTCGGCCCATCCTTTGCGACGCGCTGGATGATTCCGCGCCTTGCGAGCTTTTATCGCGCACATCCCGACATCGAGGTGCGGCTCGCTACCGGCGGCGCGATCAATCCGTTCAAGGACGACTGGACTTGCGGCATCCTTCTTGGCGGTGGCGACTGGCCGGAACTGTCGGCGGAGCCGCTGTTTTCGGCCGACCTTTTTCCGGTATGCGCCGCGTCGATTGCGCGGCGGCTCGGCAAGCCGTCGGACCTGATGCAGGAGAGCTTGCTGCAGGTGACTCATTCGCCGGAGGATTGGCCGTTATGGCTTTCCGCCGCAGGCGTGAAACGGCGTCGTGGCGCATTGGGGCCGAGCTTTGCCAATTACGGAATGGCGCTACAGGCGGCGCTCGACGGCGTTGGCGTGGCCATTGGCCTGCGCCCCTATGTCGAAGACGACATCGCCATGGGACGTCTGGTCGCGCCGTTTTCGCTGTCGGTGCCGAAGGGCAGGGCCTGGTATCTCGTGTACCGTCCGTTCCGCGAGACCGATCCCGGCCTGATCGCCTTCCGCGACTGGCTGAGGCACAATTTCACGGAAAAGCCGCAGAGCTAAACGGCTGATTTGCCCGCGCTATTCTGCCGCATCCATAAGCCGCCGCATTACAAAATTTTAATCCCCCAGCCAGCGCGCGGTAAGGCGGCAAACACCATCTTCAGGCCCTGTCAGGTGCCCAGCCCCGCACCGTCGAAATTCAGGCTCTGGAGATTTTAGAAACATGACCGAACGTCCCGTCGATCTTTCCTCGCTACCGACCAACGGCGCGCCGCGCCGTTCTCTGTTCTCGGCGCGCAAATTCGCGCTGATGGCTTCCGTCGTCGCCGGCCTCGGCGCCGCCGTCTATGGCTTCTCGCCGCAGCAGGGCCCGGTCGATGTCTTCACCAGCGCGGCGCATGCGCAGGTCAACACCGAGGTCCGCAAGGTCGAACGGCCGATCGGCTTTGCCGACATTGTCGAGCGCGTGAAGCCGTCGGTGATTTCGGTCAAGATCAACATCGCCGCCAAGACCTCGAAGGGTGACGACAGCGCCAACAAGGACGAGGACTCGCCGTTCCAGCCGGGCTCGCCGATGGAGCGCTTCTTCCGTCGCTTCGGCGGTCCGGATGGTTTGCCCCCTGGCCTGCGCGGCGGTCCGCGCGGTGGCCGTGGCCCGGTGACGGGTCAGGGTTCCGGCTTCTTCATCTCGCCTGACGGCTATGCCGTGACCAACAACCACGTGGTCGACGGCGCCGACAAGGTCGAGGTCACGATGGACGACGGCAAGACCTACACCGCGAACGTGATCGGCACCGATCCGCGCACCGACCTCGCGCTGATCAAGGTCGAGGGCCGCAAGGATTTCCCGTTCGCCAAGCTGTCCGATAGCAAGCCGCGGATCGGCGACTGGGTGCTGGCGGTCGGTAACCCGTTCGGCCTCGGTGGCACCGTGACCGCCGGCATCGTCTCGGCCTCCGGCCGCGACATCGGCAACGGCCCGTATGACGACTTCATCCAGATCGATGCGCCCGTGAACAAGGGCAACTCCGGCGGTCCGGCGTTCGACACCAATGGCGAAGTGATGGGCGTCAACACCGCGATCTATTCGCCGTCCGGCGGCAGCGTCGGCATCGCGTTCTCGATCCCCGCTTCGACGGTCAAGAACGTAATCGCCCAGCTCAAGGACAAGGGCTCGGTCAGCCGCGGCTGGATCGGCGTCCAGATCCAGCCGGTGACGTCTGACATTGCCGACAGCCTCGGCATGAAGAAGGCGGAAGGCGCGCTGGTGGCGGAACCGCAGCCGAATGGTCCGGCGGCCAAGGCCGGCATCCAGTCCGGCGACGTGATCACCGCTGTCAATGGTGAGCCGGTCAAGGATGCCAAGGAACTCGCCCGCACCATCGGCGGTCTCGCGCCGGGCGCCTCGGTCAAGCTCAACGTGCTGCAGAAGGGCCAGGACAAGGTCGTCAACCTGACGCTCGGCCAGTTGCCGAACACGATCGAGGCCAAGGGTTCGACCGACAAGGAAGACAAGGGCAGCCAGAGCAAGGGAACCGATGTGCCGAGGCTCGGCCTGACGGTTGCCCCCGCCAACAGCGTGGCCGGCGCCGGCAAGGAAGGCGTCGTCGTGACCGAAGTCGATCCGAAGAGCGCCGCGGCCGAGCGCGGCTTCAAGGAAGGCGACGTCATCCTCGAAGTCGCCGGCAAGAGCGTCGGTACTGCGGGCGAAGTCCGCGAGGCGCTGGATGCTGCGCGCACCGAGAACAAGAACAGCGTTCTCATGCGCGTGAAGAGCGGCGGTTCGTCGCGTTTCGTCGCGGTGCCGCTGGCGAAGGGCTAAACGAGGACTAGATACCAGATGGAGGGTTTCGCCGGCATTCGTCGCCCCCGCCGACGTCTCCTTCCGGGGAGCGGGTCCAAAACTCGCTCCCTCTGGCAACCTTCCAGCGGAATACGCCCCCCTCCGTCGGAAGGGCCTAAGGGCGGTGAGGTCCCCCAGCCTCATCGCCCGCTTTTTTCACTTGATCGCGAGCATCCGCGGCCGCCTTGCATGTGCAGGGCGGCCGCGCCATGGTGAGAGAAAGCCATTCCCGTGACCGCAACTGCCCCGCAAATGCGCCTGTTGATCATCGAAGACGACCGCGAGTCCGCCGACTATCTGGTCAAGGCGTTCCGTGAAGTCGGCCACGTTGCCGATCTCGCCAGCGATGGCGAGGAAGGCCTGTCGATGGCCGAAGGCGGCGATTACGACGTGCTCGTCGTCGACCGCATGCTGCCCAAGCGCGACGGCCTCTCCGTGATCGGGAGCTTGCGCGAGAAGGGCAACCGCACGCCGGTGCTGATCCTCTCCGCGCTCGGCCAGGTCGACGACCGCATCAAGGGCCTGCGCGCCGGCGGCGACGACTATCTGCCAAAGCCCTATTCCTTCGCCGAATTGCAGGCACGCGTCGAAGTGCTGTCGCGCCGCAATGTCGGCCCGGCGGAAGAAACAACTTATCGCGTCGGCGATCTTGAGCTTGACCGTCTGTCGCATCGCGTTGCCCGCGGCAAGGATGAGTTGACGCTGCAGCCGCGCGAGTTTCGCCTGCTCGAGTATCTGATGAAGCATGCGGGCCAGGTAGTGACCCGCACCATGCTCCTGGAGAACGTCTGGGATTATCATTTCGATCCGCAGACCAACGTCATCGATGTGCATATTTCCAGGCTGCGCTCCAAGATCGACAAGGGTTTCGATCGGCCCTTGCTGCACACGATCCGCGGCGCCGGATACATGATCCGTGACGGCCTTCGGTAAGCTGATCCGCACCACGGCGTTCCGGCTGACGCTGGTCTATCTGTTTTTGTTTGCGCTGTTTGCAGCGTCGCTGCTCGGCTATTTCGCCTGGAACACGCGGCGGCTGATCAACGAGCAGATCACCGCCACGGTGAACGTCGAAACCGCCGAGATCACCGACATCTATACGCGCCGCGGCCTGCGCGGCCTCGTCTGGACGCTCGAAAACCGGGCGCTGCGGCCGGGCGCCAATCTCTATCTTGTCACCACGCCTGAAGGGAAAGCGATCGGCGGCAATGTCGGATCGCTGTCGCCGGGTGTGATGGCCTCGACCGGCTGGTCCGAGACCGCCTATCGCCGGCTCGACGAGCAGGACACCGCGGATCATCGCGCGCTGGTGCGGGTCACCGAACTCACCAACGGTTTTCGTCTCCTGGTCGGCCGCGACCTGGACGAGCGGCGGCGTCTGTTCGGTATCGTTGCCAACGCCGCGCAATGGTCGCTGCTGGTCGTCATCGTGCTCGGCATCGGCGGCGGCATTTTCGTGGCGCGGCGGGTGCTGCAGCGGATCGACGCCATGACCGGCACTACAAGGCGCATCATGGCCGGCGACCTTTCCGGGCGTCTACCGGTCGGACGCAGCGGCGACGAGCTCGATCGCCTCGCGGAAAACCTCAACGCCATGCTGGAGCGCATCGAAGCGCTGATGATGGGCCTGAAGGAAGTCTCCGATAACATCGCCCATGACTTGAAGACACCGCTGACGCGCATGCGCAACCGCGCCGAGGAGGCGCTGGCGAGTTCCGGCAGCGAAGCTGAATATCGCGCGGCGCTGGAACGCACCATCGAGGAATCCGACGGGCTGATCCGCACCTTCAACGCGCTCTTGATGATCGCGCGCGCCGAGTCCGGGCAGGCGCGCGGCAACATGGATGATTTCGACGCGGCCGACGTCGCCAAGGGCATTCACGAATTGTATGAGCCGCTGGCCGAGGACGACGGCATGATCCTGCGCGTCAAGACCGCGAGCGCGCCGCTGCACGGCAATCGCGAGCTGGTCGGGCAGGCGCTCGCCAATCTGGTCGAGAACGCGATCAAATACGGCAAGCCATCGCCGGTGGTGCAGCCAATGGACCCCGTCATTGCGGCGCGCACGCGGGAGATCCTGATCGAGGCGCGGCGCGAGGCCAATCATGTGCTGCTCAGCGTCACCGACCATGGGCCCGGCATTCCCGAAGCCGATCGCAAGCACGCGGTGGAGCGTTTCGTGCGGCTCGAGGCGAGCCGGACGCTGCCGGGTTCCGGACTTGGCTTGAGTTTGGCGTCCGCAGTGGCGACCCTGCATGGTGGCGAACTCAGGCTAGGGGATTCCCATCCCGGCCTGACCGCGACGCTGGTGATTCCGGCGCTATCTGCCGCGGGTGACAGGCTTGCAGCCCAAACGCCGGATGTGCCACAGAAGGTGGCATGAATTCTTCCGCCTTGGCCGCGCGTTTCGTGTGCGGGCCGCATATCCCGGCCACCAGCAACGCCGAACAACGCCTGGGAGACTGGCTCGCCGAACTGGAGCCGGAGCAATCGGCCGAGATCGGCGCGTGGCTGGATCGCCCATTCGCCAGAGCCATCCTGCTCGGCATTGTCGAGTTCTCACCCTATCTGTTCGACCTGGTCCGCACGGATGCCGTGCGGCTGATCCGGCTCCTGTCCTGCGATCCGGAACAGCACCTCGCCTCGCTGATCGAGGGAACCTCGTGCGACGTGCTCGCCGCCGCTGATGAGGCTGATGTCATGCATCTGCTTCGCCACATGAAGTCGGAGGCGGCGCTGATGATCGCGCTGTGCGACATCGGCGGGGTCTGGCCGGTGATGCGGGTAACGGCGGCGCTGACCGAGCTCGCAACCGTCTCCGTGCAAACGGCGCTGCGCTTCCTGCTGCGTCAGGAGATCGCGCGTGGCCGCATGACCGCCCTCAATCACGACAGGCCGGAGGAGGGCAGTGGGCTGATCGTGCTCGCGATGGGCAAGATGGGCGCGAGCGAATTGAACTATTCCAGCGACATCGACCTGATCGTGTTCTTCGATCCGGCCGCAACCTCGCTGGCAGCAGACATCGAGCCGGCGCCGTTCTTCGTGCGCGTGACGCAGGCGCTCGCTCGCCTGCTGCAGCAACGCTCTGGCGAGGGCTACGTGTTCCGCGTCGACCTACGCCTGCGGCCGGATCCCGCGTCGACGCAGGTCGCGATTTCGACCGAGGCGGCGCTGCATTATTACGAGCGGGAGGGGCGGACCTGGGAACGCGCCGCGATGATCAAGGCGCGCGTTTGCGCCGGCGACGCCGGGGCCGGCGAGGCGCTGATCGCGGAGCTCTCGCCATTCGTCTGGCGCAAGCATCTGGATTTTGCCGCGCTCGCCGATGTCCACGACATGAAGCGGCAGATGCAGACCTATCGCGGCCAGAGCGAGATCTCCGTCGAGGGCCACAACGTCAAGGTCGGCCGCGGCGGCATCCGCGAGATCGAGTTTTTCGCGCAGACGCAACAGCTCATAGCCGGCGGCCGCCATCCGGAATTGCGGGTGCGTCCCACGCTGCATGCGCTGCAGGTGCTGGCGACCAGCAACTGGATCACCTTTCAGGCCTGCGACGAATTGACGACGGCTTACGAATTCCTGCGCTGCGTTGAACACCGGCTGCAGATGATCGCGGACGAGCAGACGCATGCGTTGCCCGAAGATGCCGAAGCGATCGAGCGCTTCGCGCACTTCTTCGGCTATCAGAGCCGCGCCGCCTTTGCCAAGGATCTGCTCGGCCACCTCAACATCGTGCAGGGGCATTACGGCAAGCTGTTCGAGGGCGATCCGACCGGCACGGTGAAGCTGCCGCAGCTCAATTACGCCGCCGGGCCAGAGGATGCGCGCCTGCTCGATCATCTGACGACGCTCGGCTTCAAGAAGCCGGTCGCGGTGGCTGGCACCCTGCAGCTCTGGATGGAAGGCAATTACCGCGCGCTCCGTAATGAGGCGACCAAGGCCGCCTTCATCGAGTTCGTGCCCGGCCTGATCGACGGCCTCGCGCATGCAGAAGACCCCGACGATGCCGTGACCGCGTTCGACCGTTTTCTGGGCGCGTTGCAGCGCGGCGGCCGGCTGATTTCCTTGCTGAGCCAGAACCGCGATCTGGTCGCGCTGGTGGCGCTGATCCTCGGCGCGGCGCCGCGGCTCGGCGACATGCTGGCGCGCCAGCCGCAGATCATGGACGGGTTGATCGACCCGCGCTTCTTCGGGGCAATGCCGGACCAGAAAGAGTTGTCGGCGCGGCTGGCAACGACGCTGAAGGACGCAGATTCCTACGAAGACTTTCTCGACCGTCTGCGGCTGTTCGGGCAGGAAAGCCTGTTTTTGATCGGCACGCGCATTCTCTCAGGCACGGTGTCGGCGCAACAGGCCAGCGTCGCCTTTGCCGATGTCGCCGAGGGCATCGTGCATACGGTTCACGGCCTCGTCACCGACCAGTTCGCCAGCCAGTACGGCCGCATCAAAGGGCAGGAAACCGCGATTGTTGCGATGGGTCGACTCGGCAGCCGCGAGATGACGGCATCCTCCGATCTCGACCTGATCCTGCTGTACGATTTCGACGCTGATAACCCGGATTCCGACGGCGAACGGTCGCTGCACGGCGCGCAATATTTCGCGCGGCTGACCCAGCGGCTGATCTCGGCGTTCACGACGCGGACCAATTACGGCGTGCTCTATGAAGTCGACATGCGGCTGCGCCCGTCGGGCCGCGCCGGGCCGGTGGCGTCGCGGATCGAGTCATTCGCCGACTACCAGGAACGCGAGGCCTGGACCTGGGAGCACATGGCGCTGACGCGGGCGCGGGTGATTTCGGCTACGCCGGCGTTTCGCGACAAGATCGAAGGCGTCATCCGCAGCGTGCTGACGCGGCCGCGCGACGCAGCCTCTACCGCCGGCGACGTGGCCGACATGCGCCGGGCGATCGCGGCGGAAAAGGGCGAGGGCGACATCTGGGATCTCAAGCTCGCCGCCGGCGGCCTCGTCGACATCGATTTCATCGCGCAGTATCTGCAGCTCGTTCACGCCGCGGGAAAACCCGAAATCCTCAGCGTTTCCGCGCTGCAGGTGCTCGACAATGCCGCGCGTCTCGGGGTCCTGGCCCACTCCGACGCCGAGACGCTGCGCTCGGCCGCGCGGCTCTATCACGACCTGACGCAGATCCTCCGGCTTTGCGTCGTCGGCAAGTTCAATCCGGAAACCTCGGGCGAGAATTTGTTGCGGGTGATGGCAAGGGCGGGCGACACGCCCGACTTCTCGACGCTGGAGGCGCGGGTGCGCGAGACGCAGGGCGAGGTGAGGCGGGTGTTCCAGTCGCTGGTGGGCGGAGGGTAATGCCCGGTTTCTTACGGAGGAACTCATACGGCCGCTCGGAATTGTCGCGGATCAGGAGGCTGGGATGCATACCGAGATCAATATCTTCGAAAAACCCATCGAGCGCATCAGGAAGACCTGCGAACTGATGGGCCTGGGCGCGGATTTCGACCGCAAGCTGCCGGAACTTGAAACCCATCTGGAAGGGCTGGTGGCCGAAGGGGAGACCAGCGAAGAGCGGCTGACCGTGAGCGGCCTGACCTTCGTCAAGCAGGGGCGTTAGGCCTCAGTCGAGGCCGCTCCCACCCATCCTATGCGGGCTACGATGGCGCAGCGCCGGCAAAAACGGCGTCAGGAAATTTCGTCCGGAAGCTTCCAGGCCGGATCCGGCGCGCAGCCTTGCTCCCTGGTTTCCTTGACGCGATAGCCCGTCGGCAAAACCTGTCCGCCGGCTTCGTCGGAAACGGGAATATCGGAAATCAGGCCAGCCTGAAGCGCTTGCTTCCAGGCCTCCACCTCGGTCGGAAGGCCGGGGCCGATCTGCCTGTCGCCATCGAAAAGCGCGTAAGGCATGAACCCCTCCAAACAAAACCCCGCCAGCTATCTAAAATAACTGACGGGGCTTTGAGCTGATATTTCTGGTTGGATTTCTCCTTCCTGATCTACCTGCTCACACCTGTAACGCCGGACGATGGATGTCGTTCCCGATTTTTTTTGTTCGGCACGAAGAAATGGCGTCACTGCGATTGATGGGAACGGTGCGCAAATGGCGCTTGTCGGCGGTCCGCCCCAATCGCGTGGAACTATTGCCGCTTTTTCCCGCTTGAAACCGGCACGTTCAACTCTGGAGCGGATGGCCCATGCGCAAACTGCTATTTGGAATCGCACTTACCCTACCGATCGCCTTTGTGCCCCCGGCGACAGCAATGCCCGGTGGCTATCCGTTGATCCAGGACTCGCTGGTGAAGGGCGATCTGATCGAAGTAAAGGGCGGGCACGGCCGCGGTCATGGGTGGGGCCGCGGGCACGGATATCGTCCGTTTGGTTGGAGCCGCGGCCGTAAAGTCGGCTGGCGCGGCCGTGGATGCCCGCCCGGTCACTGGAAAAAGGGCTGGTGCTGAAACCGGACGGCCGGCACTTTCCCTCTGGGGCGACTACAAGGCCCGTGCCGCGTTGCCCTTGAACAGGATTGGGCCGGTCGGCCGTCCGATGGGTGAGCCGCCTTCCGGCTCCAGCGTGATCTCGAACAATTGGTCCTGCACGGTTTCCGGCAACGACTCCAAATTCAGCTGCAGCGTGCGCGACTGACCGGTGAGGCCGATCGATTTCGGGCCCACCGCGCGATCCCACAAGGTCCAAACCTGTAGCGTGCGGCCGGCGGGAACCTCGATCGGCCGTAACGGTATCAGCTCGACGCGGCCATTCGAAAATGCGTTGACGATGGCTCCGGCCTCTTTGGTCGCGTCGTTCACCAGCACGGCGACGTAGACGGGTTTACTCTGCGCCAGCGCAATCAGGTCGTTGCGAAGGTGACGCGACGTTGTCAATGCGCCGATCATGATCGTCGCAAAAAACAGCGCGGCGAAGGCGCTGCCGATACCGAGGCCGCGCCAGAACCGGATGTTGTCCCACAATGTGGCGCCACGCAGCGCGGCGCGTGCGGAGGGCAGGGCGTCGATTGGCGCGATTTTGGTTGCATCCGCGATGCGTTGCCAAAGCGCCGGGCTCGGTGGGGTTTCCTCGGCCGTGAGATCGAGGTCCGCAAGCCGCTCCCGCCACGCGCTGACGGCCTGAGCAAACGATTGGTCGGTCGCGATGCGCTGTTCGGCGGCGGCTTGCTCGGCACCGTCAAGCAGGCCCATCACGTAATCGGCCGCCATGGCGTTATCGGCGTCGTGCGGGTTCATCCCATGCACTCCTGCAACGCAAAGAGGCTGCGCCGTACCCAGCTTTTGACCGTACCGAGCGGAACCTTGAGCCGTCCCGCCAATTCGCCGTGGCTCATGCCGTGGACATAGGCCAGCACCACCACGTCTCGGCGGGGGCGGTCGATCTGCTCGAGACACCGGCGCAGCGCGCTGGTCTCCGGCAGCCGCGACAGGGTGGCCTCGCAGTCGACATCCCCGGCGCTTTCATCCGATGCTTCATAGCGGTGCTCGTCGCGATGAATGCTCAGCGCCCGGTTGCGCACCACCGCATAGAGCCAGCCGCGCGCGCTGCCGCGGCGTGGATCGAACCCTGCCGCGCCGCGCCAGATCCGGATAAAGGCGTCGTGTACGGCCTCTTCCGCAAGGTCCTGCCGAAACAGGATGCGGCGCGCGATGCCGACCATGCGCGGCGCCTCGCTGTCGTAGATCACGCGCAATGCGGTGCGGTCGCCGGCCGCACAACGCGCCAGGGCTGCGGCAAGCTGCGCCTCGCGCTCCCGATCGAGCACGGCGGGAGCATGCGGGCTTGCGGTGATGGTGCCATTTCCGGTCATGTCTATGCCTTTGCATGGCTGTTCTACCTTGAGATGCGGCATTTGGATGCATGTGCCGAAAATTATTTTCGGTGTGCTGCATCCGTTTCGCCGCGCCCGCCGGTACCCGCTGTGTTGGTCCCGAGAGGATCATAGCAACACAGGGAGCTCACCGATGAACTATCGTTCGATTTTCGCCGCCTCGGCCGCATTATTGCTGTCATCCGCAGCCGCCAACGCCGCGCAGGTCGCAGCCCTGATCGGCGGCGATACCATTGCGATGGTCGATACCGCGCAGAAGAAGGCGACCGGGTCCGTCAAGGTAACCGGCATTTCCGGTGCATTGGTCGGCATCGACGTGCGTCCGGCCGACGGCTTGCTCTATGGATTGGTCGACGATGGCACCATTGTGACCATCGCAATGGACGGCAAGGCCACGATGAAATCGAAGCTCGACACCATGCTTGCCAAGGGCGTGGCCGCGACGGTCGATTTCAATCCGGTGGCGGATCGCCTGCGCGTGATGGGTGCGGACGGGATGAATCTGCGGGCCAATGTCGATGACGGCAAGGTGACCAAGGACGGCGACCACAAGTTTGCCGACAGCGACATGCACAAGGGCGAGAAGCCGAACATCGTCGCCGGCGCCTATACCAATTCGGTGAAGGGCGCAAAGGAGACCGCGCTGTTCGATATCGACGGCACCATCGGCGGCTTGATCAAGCAGGCGCCGCCGAATGACGGCGTGCTCGGTGCGATCGGCAAGCTCGGGGTCAAGGCGGATGCCGTCGCGTTTGACATCTGGTCCGATGGCGCCGGCAAGAACGAGGCCTGGCTGATGGCTGGCGGCACGCTCTACAGCGTAGACCTCGCTACCGGAAAGGCGACCGAGGCCGCCAAGATCGCCGGCGTCAACGGCACGGTGAAGGACATTGCCATCATGGGAATGTAGCCGACCGCTGCGATCTCCGGACGCCTGGGCTCTGCCGGTTGCTTGCGCGACCGGCGGAATTTGCGGCGAGTTCGCGTTCTCATCAGAGGTTGTGCGCTCCGATGAGTAGGGGAATCGCGCGGGATATCAATAAAGCTGTCTCATGTTGCGATTTCAAAACGCAATCAAGACAAGGGCATAGGCAATGCCTATGGGCTGATGGCGGGCGAATTGGAGTTAACGCCCGATATCGTCACATTTGCGCAATGGAACGCGCCCGTCAGGCATGCCGTGACGGGCGCGTCTTGCACGCTTAACCGTTGGTCAGAAAACGCCCGGCACCAGCATCGCCACCTTTTCGCGATAGCGCCGATACTGATCGCCAAACATCGCCACCAGATCGCGCTCTTCGAGATAGATGCCGACGAAAATGTAGGCCGTCGTCACTGCAGCGAACAGCAGATGGCCCAGCGTCATGGTCGGCGTGCACCAGAAGGCGATGATGAAGCCGAGATAGATCGGATGCCGGATCAGGCGATACAGCCCCGGCGTCTTGAACTTCATGGGCTCAACTACGCGTCCGGCAAAATGCGAGACCACTTGCGTCAATCCGAACAGCTCGAAATGGCTGATCAGGAAGGTGCTGTAGAGCACGATGAGCCAGCCTACAAAACCGCCTGAGGTCACGACGCCGGCGAGAGTTGGATTCTCGATACTCCAGACCACCGCAGGCATCGGCTGCCATTGCCAGAACAGCAGGATCAGCGAAAGGCTCGCCAGCAGCACATAGGTCGAGCGTTCGATCGCAGGCGACGCGAAGCGCGCGAACAGCTTCTTGAAGCCCTGCCGCGCCATGCCGCTGTGCTGCACGGCGAAGATCGACATCAGCACCAAATTGACCAGCAGGGCCGTCGTCAGCGAGGACGTCGAACCAGTATCGACGGTCTTGGGTACGACAAACCCCGAGACGAAGCCGACCGCGTAGAGAAACGTGCCGAAGAAGATCAGGTAGACGATGCCGCCGTAGCAAAGGGTGAGCAGCCTCGTTGTAAGAGAGGCGACGGCGGGAGACGCCGCATTCGGTCCATTTTGCATCGTAATCGACATTTGAAATCTCCTCGATTTGGAATGGTGACGTCGGGCAATGGCTTTGGTCAGGACTGCTCGATGCGTCTGTGCTTGCGACGCCGCGCGGCTCTCTCGAGGGCGGGGTCGATCGGGCTGCGGTAGATGCGCTTGTTCTTCAAGTCACGATCTCCAGCCTGGTGCGCTGCGAGCCAGGCGGCTTGCCGATCGCGGTAGGCGATGGCGGCGGCCATCCAGCCGTCGAGAAGGCCCCGCAGCCGCGTGGGCAGGACGACAGGCCTAGCGACAGGGCTTGCCTGGATCGGTGCGTGGGTCCGTATGGCGCCGTCGTGCGGCAACAGGCCTTCTGGCGAAACATCCCCCTTGGTGGGATTGAGCAACAGGCCAATCATGGTCATCTCCGATTGAACGAGGATTGACCCGTCTGTAGATTGGGATTCCTGTTCTCGCTTGACGGAGTCCTTGAGAAGACCTTTGTTTTTCCTCCGGAAGTGACTGTTTTTACTTAGTTTGTATCGTGAACCGCCTGATAGTGGCGGATCTGCCTCGCGTCGGAATAACAGAGGTGGTATTGCAATACCGGTTTGCCGAGTATGAAATCGACCTCAGCCAGCATGAGCTGCGCCGGCTAGGCGAAGCCGTGCATATCGAGCCCCAAGTATTCGATCTCATCGTTCACCTCGTGCGCAACCATGACCGGATCGTCAGCAAGGACGAGCTGATCGAGACGGTCTGGAATGGTCGGATCGTTTCCGAAGCCGCGCTCTCCAGTCGCATCAACGGCGCCCGGCGCGCGCTTGGCGACAACGGAAACGACCAGCTCTTTATTCGGACATTGCATAAGCGGGGATTCCGGTTTGTCGGCGATGTTCAGGCCATTGATGCGCCGAAAGCCGATGCGGAGGCGGCTCAGCTTGTTCCAGACGTGCCGGGCAACGTTCCAGGCCGCGTCTCGGTTTCCGCCGAAGTGTCCCGCCTCGATGATATCGTCTCGGAATCCGTAAAGGCCGAGGCCGTCACGCGATCGTCGATCGCCGTGATGCCGTTTGGAAACATGTCTGATGACCCCGAGAACGACTACTTCAGCTATGGGCTGACGGAGGACATCATTCGCCTTCTCGCCCGTAACCGGTGGCTTTCGGTCATCTCGCGACACTCGACCATTGCGTTCAAGGGACGTGTGGTGGATGCACGCGAAATCGGTGAGTCGCTAGGCGTCCGGTATGTGTTGGTCGGCAGCGTTCGGAAGAACCGCGATACTGTGCGGATAACGGCGGAACTCGTCCGCGCTGCGGATGGAAAGCAATTGTGGGCCGATAAATACGACCTGCAGCTGGAGTATATTTTCGATATCCAGGAGGAGATGGCAAGGCAGATCGCCGCAACGATCGAGCCCGAACTGTCGAAGGTCGAGCAGCAGCTCGCTGCCCGCAAGGCGCCGGAAAGCCTGGACGCCTGGGATTGCTACCAGCGCGGTTTATGGAATCTGTGGCGCTTCACCACGCCGGGATTCGACTCGGCCGAAACCTATTTTCAGCGGGCGATTGCCGCCGATCCGAATTTTGCGCGCGGCCATGGCGCTCTCAGCTACGTCAATATTCAACGCGCGTTCATTGACGAACCGAAAGATCGCGCGGCGCGGCTGGTAACGGCGTTGCGCCAGGGGCGCCATGCGGTGGCGCTCGACGAGCTCGATTGCTTCTGCCACTGCGCGCTCGGACGCGCTTTGTGCCTGACCCATCAGAACGACGAGGCGCTGGCGGCGCTCGACGTATCGCTGGAGCTCAATCCGAGCTTTGCGCAGGCCTATTTCGCCCAAGGATTCAACATGCTGTGGTACGGACGGGAGATCGAGGCGGAGACGCTGCTCGATCGGGCAATCATGCTTAGTCCGCGCGACAGCCATATTTCTGCTTTCCACCATGTCCGCTCGTGGGCGCACTTCTCCCTGGGCGAGTATGACATAGCGGTCGAATTCGCGAGGCGGGCGACACGGCAGCCCAATGCTACCTATCAGGCGTTTGCGACACTTGCAGCGTCGCTCGGACTTCTCGGGGATCGGGCGCAGGCGGAATCGGTGGCCACGGAACTGCTGCAACGCAAGCCAAACTACAACACTGAAACGGCGCGACAGGAGTTCTTCTTCTGCAATGATGTGGGCTTCATCAATCGGTTCGTCGAAGGATTGCGTGTAGCCGGTGTTGCAAAGGCCTAGAGCCCCTTCCGTTCCGATGATTCTAGATTTTGATCACGGCTGCGGGCCGGACAAGTTCATTTCACGCTCGGCCCGGAAAACATTGCTGTGCAGGTTTGCGATCCATTGACGTCCACTTGAGGTGACATTGAGATAGCGTATTGCCGTCTGGATCTGCGGAGCGACGTTGTTCCAGTAGAATTGCGGATATTTGTAAACGACGTCTGCCGGCGTCTCGTAGCCGAGCGTTTTGTTCATGCCGACTTCTTGAAATTCGTAGAACAGGGCATTCGCTTTCTTCAGGTAGTTGGGGTCGCCGAGTTGCCCGATGAGGTCGGCCGCGCGCAGCAACAGGCCCTCTTCTTCAATCAGCTCGTCGTTTGACGATGAATCAACATAGGGAAATCGCGTATACTCGATTGCCCTGGCGATCCGGCTCGCATCGACTTCTTCGGTAGCGTCGAACCGCTCGAAGACGAACAGCTTCGAGCGGTCCACATGGTAGGGCCCCAGCGCGGCATCGGATGAACCGCGTGGCAGGCGAATGGTACGGCCGCCGAGATCTGCGATATAGGAGTCCCCGTCATCTCCCTGGACAATTCCGCGAACATATCCGATGTCGTGGGTGAGGCACGCCAGGATGAAATTGGTGTAATCGTCCGGTGTCGTTGTCCGCATCATCGTCCGGCCCATGAGGATGTCGTGGCCGGCAAGGGTCACGAGCATGGTGTGTTCGATGTTGTGATACAGGGCGTCGCTGTTGCCGATGCACTCCAATGTGAGCCTGGCTGCATAGGGGAGATATTCAGCCAGCCGGGCCTGGGAGGAGCCGAATCTGCTTCTGGTATCCGAGGCCAGGAACGATCCCAGGGCCTGCGCAACCAGTTCCGGGATTGTGATCATCTGAACACCCCATCTCGATTGTGTGGTGTCGGCGCAACATTCGCGTATCGGTGCAGCACCATAGCACGTTTGTTTGGATAGGCCGGATATCGCCCCGTTCATGCCGCCCACAGGGAGTCTTGGGGTTTGATAACGGTGGGTCAGCTGCCGTGACGTATTTGGGCAGGAGTGCTTGCTGCGACCGCCTGCCAAGCCAAAATCAAGATTATCTTCAGATTATCTGCATACGGGCTCTAAGCGCGGCGCGCCGATACAGGTCATATTCGTCGGCATGAAACGACGAGAATTCATGGCGCTTGCGGGTGCTGCGATGGCCTGGCCGGTCACCGCATTCGCTCAGGATTCGGCAAAAGTTTATCGTATTTTCTGGGTTTCCATCCAATCCCAGCCCGACCCGTTTCTGGATGGGTTCAGGGAGGGATTGCGGGCGCGCGGTTACATCGAGGGCAAGAACCTCACCCTCGAACTTCACTTCGGCAATCCCCAGGCGCTGCGCGAGGTGGTCGCCGAGCTGAGGCGTGGCAACATCGATCTTGCCGTATCGAGCGGTCCTGCGACGCGTGCGCTGACGGAGGTCAAGGACATTCCCGTCCTGTTT
This sequence comes from Bradyrhizobium sp. WYCCWR15520, assembly GCF_056174665.1. NCBI lineage: Bacteria > Pseudomonadati > Pseudomonadota > Alphaproteobacteria > Hyphomicrobiales > Nitrobacteraceae > Bradyrhizobium > Bradyrhizobium sp. WYCCWR15520. The sequence goes on along the minus strand of NZ_JBWBWM010000015.1, from coordinate 153,240 downwards.
GCCCTCAGCGGTGATCCGGTGGCGTTGGGCCTCGTCAGCAGTCTTGGTCAGCCCGGCGGCAATTTCACCGGCTCGACGTTCCTGTCGCTTGAACTGGCGGGGAAGAGGGTTGAGTTGCTCAAGGAGGTCGTGCCGACCCTGCGCAGGCTTGCCGTGTTTTCGAACAGCAACCATCCGGGAGAGCAATCGGAGTGGCGTGCGACCAGGGAGGCCGCGACCAAGCTGGGCATTGAAACGGTTTATGTTCCCTTCGCCGGTCCGAACGAACTGGACAGCGGGCTTGCCGCGGCGGGTGAGGCGCGTGCGGACGCCTTGCTGGTGTTCCCGGACGTTCTCACGATGGTACATCGGAACAAGATTGCCCAGTTCGCCATCGCGCATCGGCTGCCGTCGATGTTCGGCTGGAGCGAATATTGTGAGGCCGGCGGAATGCTGAGCTATGGGGCCAACCAGCGCGCGACCTATTTTGGGCTCGCGACCTACGCCGATCGGATCTTGCGCGGCGAGAAGCCGGCCAATCTTCCCGTCGTGCAACCCACGAAGTTCGAACTGGTCGTCAATCTCAGGACGGCCGAACAACTCGGCATTGACCTCGACAAATCGTCCGTCCTGTTTCGCGCCAACAGGGTGATCGAATGAATCGGGCATATCTCATATTGGTTTGAAACACTTTTGCTTGGATGTTCTTTCGGTGATCCGTCCGCGCCGCTCCCTGTTCGCCAAGTATTTCACCACGCTGTTCGTCGCAGTGGTGGTGCCGCTGCTGCTCGGCTCGGCAACCGAAGCCTGGTTTGCCTTTCGTGACAATCGGTTCGATCTGGATGAGCTTCTCCGGGTCGAGGCCCGCTCGGCGGCCGATCGGATTCAGGCCTTCACCGATGGAATTCGCGATCAGCTCGGCTGGGTCGTGCAGTTTCCCTGGACGCAGGGCGAGGACGACCGGCGCCGGATCGACGGGCTGCGTCTGTTGCAGCAGGTGCCGGCGATCGTTTCGCTCTCGCTGATCGACCCGACCGGCACCGAACGCGTTTTCGTCTCCCGCGTCAGCATGAACCGAACCGGCCCTGGCGCTGATATGTCGGCCGATCCTGCCGTTGTCGGCGCACGCGCCAACCGGGTCTGGTACGGCCCGGTGCACTATCGGCGCGATTCCGAGCCTTACATGCGGATCGCGGTGGCGGGAAACCGTGCGGCCGCCGGGGTCGTCGTCGCCGACATCAACCTGAAACTGATCTGGGACATCATCGCGGCGATCAAGATCGGCGACACCGGCCACGCGCTTGTCGTCGACGATTCCGGACGGCTGATCGCCCACCCCGACATCAGCCTGGTGCTGCGCAGCGGTGCCGGGGCAGCCGATTTCAACCGGCTGGAGTCAGAAGTCAGCGCTGCGAACGGATCCGCGGTCACCACGACAGGCGAGGACGGTACGCCCGTCGTTGCACTCTCGGTGCGCGCCCCCAACGTGGGCTGGACGGTGATCGCCCAGCAGCCGGTCCTGGAGGCGTTCGAATCCATCCGCGCGGCGCTTTGGCGTTCCCTGATACTCATCGGCCTCGGAATCGTCTTCGCGCTTGTCCTGGCCTATTGGCGAGCGTGCCGCATGTGGGGACCGATCCGACAACTGGAGGCCGGCGTCGAACGGATCGGGATGGGGCAACTCGACCATCGCATCACGATCCAGAGCCGCGACGAACTGGAGCAACTGGCGGTCCGGTTCAACCAGATGGCGGAGGAACTCGCGGTCTCGCAGCAGAAGTCCGAGCGTATCAATCGCCTGAAACAGTTCCTGGCGCCACAGGTGGCTGAACTGGTTGAGCACTCCGATCAGGGGCTGTTGGATGCGCAGCGGCGGGAGGTGGTTGCGATTTTCGGCGATCTGCGTGGCTTCACCGCGTTTACCGCGCGTGCCGAGCCCGATGCAATTCTGGCCGTGCTGAGGCAGTACTATGAAGCCATCGGCACCGTCACGGCCCGCCATGAGGCGACCTTGATCCGCTTCGCCGGTGACGGCGTGATGGTCCTCGTCAATGCGCCCGTGGCTTGCCAGAACCCGGCGCAGCGCGGCGTTCGCCTTGCGATCGACATGCAAGCTGCCGTGCAGTCCCTGGCCGGGGCCTGGAACGCCGCTGGCTGCGCCATGGGATTCGGCGTGGGTATCGCGATGGGACCTGCAACCGTCGGAACGCTCGGCTGGCACGAACGCCTCGACTACACAGCCATCGGAAACGTGGTCAATCTTGCATCGCGGCTTTGCGATTTGGCTGATGACGCGCAGATACTGGTGGACCCGGTTGTCACCGAGCATGTCAGGGACAGTATCGCGCTTGCATCGATCGGAGAGCGGACCATCAAGGGCTACGATCATGCTCTCGAGGTTTTCGCCGTGGTCCGGACCGGAGTCCCGATGCGGCGTCACACATCGCCTGAGTTGGATCTCGTCAGCTAACGGCTTCAACGCCAGCCGGCATGGCGATGGGTATCGCTTTCGCTCCACCCATCCTCGTAGGCCGGCACGATAACGGCTGGAAATGGCTCAATTTGATAGCCCAATGATCCCGCAACATGCTCATCCGACGCCGCTTTTGAAGTATGGGCCCCCGCCCGCCCGTGCTATTTGTGGCAGCCGGGCGGGGGACCCTTGCCACCGGATCTTTAACTTCCTGGGAATGATGCCTTGATCGACAAGCTTGAACTTCTGCTCGCGCTCGCCAAGGAGCGGCATTTCGGACGGGCTGCGGAAGCTTGCGGCGTCACGCAGCCGACCATGTCGACCAGCCTGAAGCAGCTCGAGGAGATCCTGGGCGTCATGCTGGTGCAGCGCGGCTCGCGCTTCCAGGGCTTCACGCCGGAAGGCGAGCGCACGCTCGACTGGGCACGGCGCATTGTCGGCGATGCCCGGGCGATGCGGCAGGAGATCAACAGCCTCAAGGACAAGCTCTCCGGCGAGATCCGGATCGCCGCGATCCCGACCGTGCTCGGCATGGTGGCGCAGCTCACGACGCCGTACCGCGCGCGCTATCCCGACGTGCGCTTTCGCATCCAGTCCTGCACCTCGGCCGACGTGCTGGGCCTGTTGGAAAATCTCGAGGTCGATGCCGGACTGACCTATATCGAGAACGAGCCGATCGGCAAGGTCCGCACCATTCCGCTCTACAACGAGAGCTATCGCCTGCTGACGGCGCCCGATGCCATGTTCGGCGATCGCGACCGGGTCAGCTGGAAGGAGGTCGGGCAGGTGCCGCTGTGCCTGTTGACGCCGGACATGCAGAACCGCCGCATTATCGATCGCGCGCTGGCCTCCGTCGGCGCCGAGGCGACGCCGACGCTGACCTCGAACTCGCTGCTGGTGCTCTACACGCATGTGAAGACCGGGCGCTGGGCGAGCGTGATGCCCGCCAAGCTCGCTGAGACGCTGGGGCTGTCGGACTCCGTGCGCAGCATTCCGATCGTCGATCCCGTCGTCGACTACAGCATCGGCCTCGTGGTCCCGCAGCGCGACCCGATGACGCCGCTGATCGCGGCGCTGGTGCAGGTCGCCCGCGAGGTGGCGCCGACGCTGGAATGACTACGCTTGTGCCTAGTAGCTCGCTGGCATCAGCCGCAAACGCGGATAGAGGCGGTCGATGGCGGCCATGTCGTTGTGCATCTGCTCGATGATCCAGTCGCGGATCTCACCGACCACCGGCCGGATCGATCGATCGTGCGGGTGCACGAGTTCGCAAAGCCGCCGTGTCGTGGTCAGCGTTTCCGAGGCCGGCACCAACGCGCCGGTCAGCAGCCAGTGCGCCGCGACGGTAAGCCAGCCGAGCGCAATGCCTTGCCCAAGCAACGCCGCCTGCACCACCACCGCATAGTCGGAAAAACTTAGCGACTTGGCGGGGCCTGATCGCCTGGTGAGAAAGACCGGATATTCTGCCGCCCAGTCGCCCGGCGTATCGGCGAGGCGGATGATGGTGTTGGCCTCGATCGGCCCGTCCGCGCTATCAGCGTCGCGATAGGCCGGGCTGCAGATCGGCAGCATGACTTCCTTCATCACCAGCGAACCGTTTCGCTCGGGATCGTATCGATCGCGAAACCGCATGCCGAGATCGACATTGTCGACGGGCCCGCGCAGCGGACCGGAAATAAGCTGGAAGCGGAGATCGACGGTCGGAAACTGGCGCTGCAGCTTGTCGATGCGGGGCATCAGCCAATGGGTGGTGAACGCCGAAGAGACCGAGAGCGTGACCGTCTCGGTGCCCTTGCGGCGGCGGTCGATCTCGATCAGGCCGCCTTCGATGCTGCGGAATCCATCCGATACGTGGCGATAGAGGATCTCGCCTTCTTCCGTCAGGGCCGCGCGGCCATTTGTTCGGTCGAACAGACGAACGCCGAGATAATCCTCGAACTGTCCGAGCATCCGGCTTACCGCGGGCTGGGTGACGTTCAGTTCGGCGGCGGCCGCCGTGAAGCTGCCGTTGCGCGCCGCCGCGTCAAAGACGAACAGCGCGTGGCTCGAGGGCAGCTTCCGCCGGAGGTCAGGCATAACCTGATGTTATGCCGACGGTGAGAATTTGGCAATTGCCCCTGCCGGCCAACTCTGATTGGCTTGCCCGATAGCCTGCCAGGACGGGTGGGATTGAAAATCCGGCGTAGCAGGGACGGCCTCGGGAGCTGCCCTGAAGTGCCCGGTCTATAAGACGAGATCATGCCGGTTTCAACCGTCGCTTGCGTCATCGCAGGTGACGTCGATGGCGCGCATCGGTGCGCGCCCTCGGCAACGCAACGGGGTCGATCATTGGACCAGGGCGGAGAGAGCGTCGACATCAGGGCCGCGAGCAAGAACTATGACGCGGTCCGGGCACTGGACAACGTCACCCTGAACGTCGCGCCGCGCGAATTCGTGTCCCTGCTTGGGCCGTCCGGATCCGGCAAGACCACGCTGCTCGGCATCCTCGGCGGCTTCATTCAGCCCTCGTCGGGCTCGATCCATTTCGGCGACCGCGACGTGACGTTCCTGCCGCCGCACAAGCGCAACATCGGCGTGGTGTTCCAGAACTACGCGCTGTTCCCGCACATGAGCGTCGGCGAGAACGTCGCCTTTCCGCTGCGCGCGCGGCGGATTCCAAAGGCGGATTGGACGGCGAGGGTGCGCGCCGCGCTCGGGATGGTCGGGCTATCGGGCTACGAGTCGCGCGGCATTGCCCAACTCTCGGGCGGCCAGCGCCAGCGCGTGGCGCTGGCGCGCGCCATGATCTTCGAACCGCGCCTGATCCTGATGGACGAACCGCTGTCGGCGCTCGACAAGCAGTTGCGGGAGGCGATGCAGATCGAACTCCGCGAATTGCACAAGCGGATCGGCGCCACCATCATCTACGTCACCCACGACCAGCGCGAGGCGCTGACAATGAGTGACCGTGTTGCGATCCTCAAGGATGGGCGGCTGGTCCAGATCGATCGCCCGGAACGGCTGCACGATCATCCCGCCGACTCCTTCGTGGCGAGCTTCATCGGCGAGGCGAGCTTGCTGCCGGTTCGGCGCGTCGACGCCGGCAGCGTGGCGCTCGGGTCGACGGTCTTGAAAAGCGCGCGCGCAATTCCGGACGGCGAGGCGCTGATGCTCGCGGTGCACAGCGAGAAACTCCTGATTGCGAATGGGACCGCGGACGCGGTGCTGAACTGCCTCGCCGGCAAGGTCACCGACATCGTCTATCAGGGCGAAAGCCTGCGCGTGTTCCTGCAACTGGCCGACGGCACCAGCTTGAGCCTGCGCCAGCCCAGCCATTACCAGGCCTCGCGCCTGTTACCTCCCGTCGGCGGCGAACTCACCGTTACCCTTCATCCCGAAGACACCATCGTCGTGCCCAAAGCACAAGAGAAGGCGCGGGAATGAGTGCCGATCATCAAACCCGAGTGCAATACCAGACCAACCAAACAAGAGATGAAAATGTCCTATGATAGCTTCAAGGTTCTCACCTTCGACGTCGTCGGCACCTTGATCGATTTCGAAGCCGGCGTGCTCGATGCCGTGCGTCGGATCTCCGGCCGAAAGGCGGCCGAGCTCAGCGACGATCAGATCTTCGCGTCTTACAAGCGCGGCCGCGACGCTCATCCGGAGCGGTCGAGCGAAGTGATGTTTCATGTCTACCGCTATCTCGCCAAGGAACTGGGGCTGCCGGCCGACGATACCGCCTGCGATGCCTTCCAGCTCGCAGTGCTGCGCTGGCAGCCATTTTCGGATTCGGTCGAAGCGCTGAAGCGCTTGCGCACCAAGTTCCGGTTGGTCGCCATGACCAATGCGGATCGCGTCGCGCTGTCATGCTATGCCCACGCGCTCGACAATCCCTTCCACGATACCATCTGCGCCGACGACACCGGCGTTGCGAAACCCAATCCGGAATTCTTCGCCTACAACAAGGGTCGGCAATCGGCGTTCGGCTACAAGCAGTCCGAAATCCTGCACGTGGCGCAGAGCCAGCATCACGACATCGGTATCGCGCGCAAGCTTGGCTACAAGGTCTGCTGGATCGAGCGGCGCCAGGGCATGAAAGGTTTTGGCGGCACGCCGGAGGTGCCGGAGCTCACAAAGCCCGATTTCCATTTCGCCACGATGAAGGCGTTCGCCGACGCCGCGGTTGGAAGCTGAGACGGGCAGGGCAGCTGACATGGCAGAGGTCTGGACACCAATGGCACCGGTCGCCTCGCTCTGGGCGGATACAGCGGAGCTGTTGCCTGCCTTTCCGAAGCTTGCCGGCGGGGTAAAGGCCGATGTCGTCATCATCGGCGCGGGCTATACCGGGCTGTCGGCCGCGCATCACATCGCGAAGAGCGGTCTTGCGCCGGTCGTACTCGAAGCCAATCATCCCGGCTGGGGCGCAAGTGGCCGCAATGGCGGCGTCATCACCGCCAAATTCCGGCTCTCGTTCCGCGACATCGACGCCGCCCATGGCCGCGCCATGGCCAGGCGCATGTACGAGATCGCGCATGAGTCGGTCGACATGGTCGAGGAACTGGTGTCCGAATTCGGCATCGAGAGTGCGCGGCTGACGCGCAGCGGACAGGTCAAGGCCGCACACAATCAGGCGACGCTGAGGGCTGCGATCGACGAAGCCGAATGGATGAAGCGGGAGATGGGCGACACCGAGGTTCGTATCCTCGATGCCGATCAGGTGCGCGAAGAGACGGGATCGCGGGTCTTTGTTGGCGGGGTGCTCAATCCGGGTTCCGGCGGGATCCATCCGCTGAACTATCTGAGTGGCCTCGCCAGGCGCGTGGCGCAACGCGGCGTGCCGGTGTTTCAGGAGAGCCCGGTGCTCGCGCTCCGTCGCGACGGCGACGGTGTCGTGGCTGAAACGCCTGCCGGTGTCGTGCGGGCGCGCCAGGCGATCATCGCCACCAACAGCTATTCCGATTTGACGTCGGCCACCGCGCGCGTGCAGCGGACGCTGGTGCCGTTCCGCAGCGCTCTCATCGCCACCGAAAAATTGTCGCCGAATCTCGTCGGCAGCCTGATGCCGACGGGGCGCACTTACACCGAGACCAAGCGCATGATGCGCTGGTTCCGCAAGGTTGACGACCGCGTCATCTTCGGCGGACGTGGCGCCTTCGGCAAGCAGGATTCCGAAAGCGCCTTCGATGCGCTGCGCAAGGCAATGGTCGGCATCTTCCCGGAGCTTGCGGATACTCCGCTCGCGTTCAAATGGTCGGGACTTGTCGCGATGACGCTCGATTCCGTGCCACATGTCGGCCGTCTCGATGATCGCACCCTCTATTCAGTCGGCTATAACGGCGCCGGCGTCGCGATGTCGAGCCTGATGGGCCGCTACCTCGCAGCCCTCGTGCAAGGGGAGAAGGTCGATCTCGGCCTGCTCGATGCTGGTCGTCTCAAGACCATTCCATTCTATCCGTTCCGCGAGCCGGCCGTCCGCGCGGTGGCCGGCTGGTACCAGTTTCTGGACGCGATTGGGCGTTAGGAATTCCAACGCCCGGTCATAACAAGAGGGGTTGAACATGATGATTGCATCTTGCTGCCGACGCGTACTGCTCGGTGTTTCCCTTGGTGTTTGCTTTGGCACCTTCGCGACGCTGTCGGCGCTTCCGGCCAATGCGGACCAGATCACCTTCGTCTCCCAGGGCGGCGCCTACCAGAAGGCGCAAACCGTCGCGATCCTGGATCCATCAGCCAAGAAGCTTGGCATCACCATCAACCAGGACAGCATCCCCGACGCCTGGCCCGCGATCAAATCGCAGGTCGCCAGCGGCAAGCCGACCTGGGACGTAGTCGACGTGCCGACCGGCTATTGCCTGCGCGGCGGCGAGCAGGGCCTGCTTGAGAAGCTGGATTTCTCGAGATTGCCGAACGCCGCCGCGATGCCCGAGGCCTATCGTTCCCCTTACTCGGTGGCCTACGAATTCTATTCGAGCGTGCTGGCCTACAGTCAGAAGAAGTTTGCAGCAGGCGCAGCGCCCAATAGCTGGGCCGATTTCTGGGACGTGAAGAAATTCCCGGGCCGCCGCGCATTGCGCAATCACCCGATCGCGACGCTCGAGGCGGCGCTGATGGCCGACGGTGTCGCGCCCGACAAGCTCTATCCGCTGGACGTCGACCGTGCCTTCAAGAAGCTCGAGGAGATCAAGCCCAGCATCACGGTGTGGTGGACTTCGGGCGCGCAATCGGCGCAGCTCCTCAATGACGGGGAAGTCGACATGGTGATGGCCTGGAACGGCCGCGTCAGCGCGCTGACCAAAGAAGGCGCCAAGGTCGCTTTCACCTACAATCAGGGCGTCCTGCAGAGCACCTCGCTCTGCATCCTCAAGGATGCGCCCAACCTCGCGACCGCGGTCCGCTTCCTCAACGAGGCGGTGGATCCTGTCCACCAGGCCAACCTGCCGCTGCATATCGACTACGGTCCGGCCAACCCGAAGGCTTTCGATACCGGCGTCATCAAGCCGGAGCGTGTCGCGCAACTGCCGAGCGCGCCCGAGAACGCGGCTAAGCAGGCGCTGATGTCCTACGCGTGGTGGTCGTCGCCGGCCGGCGAAGCCGCGGAGAAACGCTGGGTCGGCTTCATGCAGAAGTAGTTTCGCCAGCAACCCGGCGTGGAGCTCGTCAGCGCGCCCGCGCCATCGCAGGAATCACAATGAGCAGCCCCGTGCAGGACCTCTCGGTACTCCACCAACGCCGCGAACAGCGCCTGATGCTGGCGCTGGCGCTGCCGGCGCTGCTCGTGATCCTGCTATTGGTCGTGCTGCCGGTCGGCTGGCTCGCCTGGCAATCGGTCTATCACAACGGTTTTACGCTCGAGAACTACCGCCGGATCTGGAGCGAGGACATCTACTGGCGCAGCTTTGCCCTGACGTTTCAAATCAGCCTGCTGGTGACGGTGCTGGCGCTGCTGCTTGGTTATCCGATCGCCTATGCGGCGAGCGTCGCGCCAAAACGGTGGGGCATCGTCATCCTGGCGCTGGTGGTGCTGCCGTTCTGGACCAGCGTGCTGGTCCGCGCCTATGCCTGGCTTGCACTGTTGCAACGGACCGGCGTCATCAATCAGGTACTGCGCCAGACCGGCGTGATCGACGAGCCGCTGGCGCTGGTCCATAATACCTTCGGCACCGTCGTTGCGACCCTGCACATCCTGCTGCCGTTCATGGTGCTGCCGCTCTACGCCACCATGCAGCAGATCCCGCGCGACCTGATGCAGGCCGGCGCCAGCCTCGGCGCCGGACCCGTGCTTACCTTCTGGCGGATATTCCTGCCGCTGTCGCTGCCCGGGGTGCTCGCGGGGTGCACACTGGTCTTTGTGCTCACCCTCGGTTTCTACATCACGCCTGAGTTGCTCGGGGGCGGCCGCACCATCATGATATCGATGCTGGTCAGCCGCAATGTCGAACTCTACGACCAGTGGGGCGCCGCCAGCGCCGTCGGCGTCGTGCTGCTGGTCGCGGTCGGCGTAATCTTCTTCGCCGTCAGCCGCTTCATTCCGCTCGATCGCGTGTTGGGGCAGAAATGACGATGTCCCGCCCATTCCGCATTGCCCTGGTTGTGACCTGCGCGCTGGTGCTGCTCTATCTCATTCTGCCGATCCTGATCATCGCGCCGATGTCGTTCTCGGCCGCGCGTTTCCTGACCTTCCCGCCGCCGTCGCTGTCGCTGCGCTGGTATCAGGAGTATGTCGGCAATCCGGCCTGGATGCAGGCGACCCGCGTGACGCTGACGGTCGCCGTGCTGACCGTCGTCATCGCGACGCCGCTCGGGGTTGCTGCGGCCTACGCGATCAGCCAATCGAAATGGCGTATCATGCGGCTGATCCATATGACCTTGCTGCTGCCATTGGTGGTGCCGATCATCATCACCGCGGTCGGCATCTTCTTCGTCTACGCCAAGATCGGCCTGGCCGCGACCATGACCGGCCTCGTGCTCGCCAATGTCATGCTCGGCCTGCCCTATGTCGTCATCTCGGTCGCGGCGGGGCTGCAGAGTTTTGATGCCACGCAGGAGATGGTGGCGCGCAGCCTCGGCATGAACAGGCTGCGCAGCTTCTTCGTGGTGACGCTGCCGCAGATCAAGCCCAGCGTGATCGCAGGCGGCATCTTCGCCTTCATCTCCGCGATGGACGAGACCATCGTCGCGCTGTTCATTTCCGGCGGCCAGTATCAGCCGCTGACCAAGCGGATGTTCACCGCGCTCCGCGACGAGATCGACCCGACGATCGCCGCCATTAGCACGCTGATGACTGCGGTTTCGTTCATGCTGGTGCTGGTTGCGACCAGTCGGTCAAAGAAGGGCGCGTGAGACGGGTCAGGCAGCGACCTGGTTCTTTGCCTTCGGCTGCTCGGGTTCGCGCGGCAGCACGATGCGCACCACGGTGCCGGTGCCGAGCTTCGAGCGCAGCCGCATCGTTCCGCCATGCAGGCTGGTCAGCGAGCGGGCGATGGCAAGGCCAAGGCCTGAGCCCTGGTAGGTCTTGGTGAGCTGGCTCTCGACCTGCTCGAACGGCTTGCCCAGCCGCTGCAGCGAGGCCGTCGCGATGCCGATGCCGGTATCGGCGATCATCAGCACGATCGAGTTGGGCAGTACGTGGCTGCGCACCGTGACCCTGCCGTCGTCGGGGGTGAACTTGACGGCATTGGAGAGCAGGTTGACGAAGATCTGCTTGACAGCGCGGCGATCGGCCACGACGGAGATGGTGCGTTCGATATCGGCGTCCAGCGTCAGGTTCTTGTCCTCGGCGCGGCCCGAGACCACGCGCAGCGACTCCGCCAGGATCTTCGACAGGTCGAGCGGCTCCATGTCGAGCTTCATGCGGCCGGCCTCGATCTTCGACATGTCGAGGATGTCGTTGATGACCTCGAGCAGGTATTTGCCTGATGTCAGGATGTCGTGGCAGTACTCCTGATACTTGTCCGAGCCGAGCACGCCGAACATGCCGCTGCCCATGATCTCGGAGAAGCCGATGATGGCGTTGAGCGGCGTGCGCAGCTCGTGGCTCATATTGGCGAGGAATTTCGACTTGGCCTGGTTGGCTTCCTCGGCGCGGTTCTTCTCCCGCGAATATTTTTCGGCGAGGTCGGCAAGCTCCGCCTGCGAGCGCTTCAGATCGATGACGTTGGCGCGCAGACGGGCGTCGTTCTCGATCAGCTTCTGCTCGTGCTCCTTGATGCGGGTGATATCGGTGCCGACCGAGACGTAGCCGCCGTCCTTGGTGCGGCGTTCGGAGATGTGCAGCCAGCTTCCATCGTCGAGTTGCGCCTCGAACGTGCGCGCTCCCGGCGCTTGCGCGCCGGTCTCCTGCAGTCTGGTGCGCACTTCCGGCATGCTGCCGACCTCGATCACGGTCTCATACGACGTGCCGGGGGTCACCGCCGTATCGGGCAATTTGTGCAGGCGCTGGAAGTGCGAGTTGCAGAGCACCAGGCGGTCTTCCGCGTCCCACAGCACGAAGGCTTCCGGGATGGTCTCGATCGCGTCGCGCAGCCGCAGATCGGCTTCCACGGTCTTTTCGGCGAGGCTCTTCTGCTCGGTGATGTCGACCGCGATGCCGATCAAATGCAGCCCGCCGTCGGCCAAGGTCTGGCTGAGCTCGCAGCGCACCCGCAGCCAGATCCAGTGGCCGCCGGTATGCTGCATGCGGAACGACTGGTCGATGTGGTCGAGCTTGCCGGCGATCATCTGGTCGGCAATCTCGAACAGGTCGATGTCGTCGGACTTCACCAGCGCGTTGACTTCGCCGAAGGTGAGAAGATCGTTGCGGGAATCGAGGCCGAGCATCGTGAACATCGATGCCGACCAGAAGATCCGGCCGCGCGAGAGATCCCAGTCCCACAGGCCGCAGCGGCCGCGATTGAGCGCGGTGTCGATCCGGCCGCGCACTGCATCGTTGATGAGATCGCCCTCGCGGGCGCGGGTCGACTGCCAGTGGAAGGCGAAGCCGAGGATCAGCACGACGAAGCCAGTGGTGGCCGACAGCGTTACCGACAGCGCGGCATCCGAACCCCACAGCGGCTCGTTCTTTTCCTGGATGACGATGACCTGGCCCGGCAGCGATTTGATCAGCTTCGAAATCGCCATGGCGCCATTGCCGTTCGGCAGCGTCATGTCGTTGATGACGCCCTGCTGGCCGGGCGTGGCGAGCAGTTGTGCCGTGCTGATGACGTCGAGGACGCGGTCGCTGCCGCCGAGGGCGCCCTCGACCGGGACGCGGGCCATGATCCGGTGATCGGCGCCGGTGATGATGACATGGCGGCCAGAGGCAACGCCCCAGGCCGGGATCAGGTCGGGCAGCAGGCTCTGCAGCCGCTCGATATTGAGGGCGCGGTCCTGCCGAACCGCGGCAACACGGTCGAGGCGCTCGGCGAGCAGATCGGTGAGCGCAGAGAGGTCGCGCTTCATCGCAGCGCGCTTCTGCCGGCTCTGGTCGATCACCTGAACGAAGGCGCCGAGGCAGATGGTGATGAGGAAGGCGATGATGAGCGTCGGCACGGCGCGACGAAGCGCCGGCTCGGCGGTGAGCAGCCGGTGATAGGCAGGTTTCGCGATCGATTGCGCCAATCCTTTGATCGAATCGGATTGAACGTACGCGTTCGCCGCGTGCGCTCGCGCCATGCCGTAGACCCCCGCCGAAAGCCTTTTTGCACACTGACCGGAAGCGCGCCACACAGCTTCCGAATCAGAACGATTTGAATCCACTTTTTTGGGGCTGTCGAGAGTCAACGATTCGTTAATTCGAAATAAATCTTGTCCAACGCAAATTAAGGCATCGCCGAGGCGAGTCCGAAACGGGAACGGGTCCGCAAAGCTACGCGCGCGGCGGCTCGGCATGGCTGATCACGCGCTTGATCGACGGGAACGCGCGGCGCAGCGCGCGCTCGATCTCGTCGACGTTCTCGTGCACTTTGATGACGCTCATCGACCGCGCGGCGCGGCAATGGAAGTTAACGATTTCGCCGGCGTCGGTGTCGCGCACACGCACATTGTGAATGTCGTGGATCGCGCCGTTGCCGGCAAAGCGCATCAGCGCGGCCTTGATCTCTTCGACGCGCCCGGGCGCGGCGTCGGTGCCGTGCGGCAGCTCCGGCTCGAGCGGCTCGATGTGGGTATCGACCTCGACGTCCTCGCCAAAATCTTCGCGGATGCTGTGCTCGAGGTCGTGGGCGATGTCGTGCGCGGCCAAAAGTTCCATGTCGCCGTCGACTTCGAGGTCGAGGCTGACGATCAGCTTCTCGCCGAGATCGTGCACGGTGACATGGTGGACGGCGAGGCCGGAATTGCGGGCGATCACCATGACGCGCTCGCGCACGCTCTCATTGTCGCGCGCGACCGGCACCGCGGTGAAGGTGAGGTCGGCGTCGCCGAGCGCCTTGCTGACGGCCGCCTGCGCGGACTTCTTGATCGCCTCGACGCGGTCGATCGGATAGGTGCGCGGCACCTTGGCGATGGCGTCGATGAAATGCGTCGGCCCGACCATACGCACGCGCACGCGTTCGACGCCGACCACGCCCGGTACCGCGCGGATCGCGGCGGTCGCCTTTTCCGAAGCGCCCTCCGGCGCGCGGTCGAGCAGGGTTTCGATGGTGGAGCGTCCGAGCCGCAGGCCGAGGACCGAGATCATCACGGCGACCGCAATCGCCGCGACCGAGTCGCCCCAGGCAAAGCCGATGCCGGTCAGCACGAGGCCGATGATGACGGCGATCGAGCCGAGCACGTCGGAGGCAAAATGCAGGGCATCCGCCGCCAGCGCCTGGCTCCGCGTCTGGCGCGCCGTGCGATGCAACGCCCGCGCGCGCCAGAAATTCACTGCGATATCGATCACCAGCACGACGAAGGGAATCGCCGAAAGGGTGGGCGGCGGCGCACCCTCGCTCAGCCGGCTCCAGGATTCGACCAGGATGCCGCCGGCGAGCACATAGAGCAGCGCGATGACAAACAGCGCCGACAGGCTCTCGAACTTGCCATGGCCGTAGTGATGCTCCGCGTCGGCCGGCTGGTCGGACACCCGCACCACCAGCCAGGTGATGACGGTCGCGATCACGTCGACGGAGGAGTGCAGCGCCTCGGAGATCAGCGCCAGCGAGCCGATCGCGATGCCGACCGCAAATTTCGCCGCCGCCATGCCGGCGCTGGCGAAGATCGAGATCGCCGCGACATTGGTCTTGAGGGTAGGGCGACTGGTCATGGCCGGCGGTTTAGCAGGGGGGCACTTAACATGAAAGGCAGGGGTTGCAGGCGCTATCGCAACTCGTTTGCAGGAGCATTTGTTGCGAATTGTACCTGAGCTTGGAGACCGTCATTGCGAGCCAACGGGTCGCGCGAATGCGCGCCCGGTTGGCTCGCAATGACGTGGCAACCATTGAATACAGCTCCGCATTCTCGCGGCGCTAAGCCCGAGCTTTGCAAATTCATTCGCCCAAAGAGAAGAGGGCGCAGGGAATGCCGGGTGCTTGCTGCACCCGCGGTCTCGTGTGCAAATAGCGCAAAGGAAAACGCACACGAGCATACAGGTACAGCCGAGGCACTCCGGCATTCCCTGCGCGATGGTTTGACGGCTTATGCCGAGCTCTCCCTGGAGACGAATTCCTCTTGCCTCCATCGCTGCCGGCTTGATGGCCAATCGATCCGGTCGGATCAAACTCGCCACCGGCAGCTTGGCACCAGCCACGGGTGTCAGGACCACACGGTTTTGCCGTACGCTTCAGCGCCGTACGTCCTGCGCGCCGTGTCCGCTCACGGCCAAAGCCGCCCCGCGAACAGCCTCTCGCGCCGACGCTGCCGCGTCCACCGCATCCCGCCCCACGTTCGTGACGATGGCCAACGCCCCTCTTGTCGGGACGGGATGGCCGGATTTGTAAGCGTGATTTGGGTCTGCGGCGAAGCGGAATATTTTTGATGCGACGGCTGGACGGGGCAAATCACGTTGAAGTCGTTATGGAAAATAGATTATTCGAGAAAAATCGATTTTTGCGCCCGCCGGATATTTGTCAACGAACGGGACAAAGCCGCACGGCCGGTTGCTGACTTCTGCACCAACAGAACTAAGGCGCCCTACGCACTGGCTTCCGCCTTCGTAGGCAGAAGCAGACAGAAAAGCCTGGGGAAGTCGGCCCTTGACCCAAAGCCGACTTTGCCCAGGCTTGAAATCAGTCAACCGCATATGCTCCGCGCACGATGCGGCAGCTCATTATTCGACTTGCCTTGCTTCAGTCCTCTTCGTCGGGCTGTGCACGGCGCCGTTCTACGGCCTCGCTCATATCGTGGAGTACAAAGAGCGCGAGGGCCGCCATGTGCCGCCGCTGTTCGGGGCTAAACGTCTTGTAGAGTGGCTGCCACGCTTCGGCGAGCTTGTCCAAATCGGCTGATCGTTGAGCCAAAGCTTCCGAGCGTCGTTGCATGAACGCGATGGGATCACGATTGCGCATGACCTCGATGGAGTTCTGGTCGACCCGTCTGCCCACCGTTTCCGAGACTTTTGCAACGCGGGCTTTCCGGTCCTCCGCCCTGGCACGAATGGCGCTCTCGACAGGCGGCCATAATTTTTCCTGGTCAGGTGTGAGCTGCAACGCGGCCTTCACCAGTTCAATGCGCAAGTCCGTCAGCGAATTCCGGTCGGCTATATTCAGCCGTTCCGGAGTCGCGGGAGAGGGAGTTTGCGCGTGGGCAATCGGCGATGCCGTAAGGAAGAGTGCAGTTGCTCCAACCACTACTATTTTGATCATCGGCGATCTCCTAGGTAGATGGCCCCCAGGCATCGCGCAACAGAGATCGCGTCCGCGAAATCGCGTTGATCCAAATCAAGGGACAAGAGAAAGTCCTTTGATGCGCACACCAAGCTACCGGTGTGTCCGCCCGTGCGCCGGTATTCGGCGGCGGACATCAACTCTCGCCGATAGTTCTACTGCGTCACACCCATTCAAATCCTCATCCTGAGGAGCCGCCAACGGGTCGCGCAAACGCGCGCCCGATGACAGGCTCCGCGGCGTCTCGAAGGATGCAGGCCCGCCTGCGGCCTCATGGTTCGAGACGCGCTCCGCACCGTAAGGGGCATGACGCAGTAGGATTAGCCTCCACGCTGCGGGTTCAAAGACCTCCTCGCGGTAGGAAGAAGCAAAGCTCGATTCCCGTGTGCCGGTTAATGAACAGCACGGGGACGCGATCAGGCGTGTCTTCTTCTTTTATGATGTCGGGCGGGATGGTTTTCCACTCGCCGTCTTTCAGGTACTGCCACTGGTCCGAGCGATCTTCGCCAACCCTGAAGCGGGTCTTGAAGACGTCGCCGTTGTCGCAGCAGGATTTCCAGGGAACACCGAGACGCTTCCGAGCGGCGGCGTTCATTTCCTGCTTGTTGAACCATTCGTGGTTGGGCATCGACGGATCGTGCGCGTCAGCCTGAAAGGAAAACAAGACAAGAAGACCGAATGCCGTCAGTACGCGACCGAACGCTTTCATGGCAGCCTCCATTCTGGACTGTCACCAAACGCGAATCACACGAATTCTCCGGCAACCAATCAGGCCACACTCATAGGAAAATGGAATCGCATTTTCTGAGCGACCCGCTCATTTAAGCACCACTGTTGTTTTTCTGTTGGTGTTCTACCGCACAAGCGGCCCGTATTATTACCGGTACCTCCTGACCTTTCTCTTCCCCCAATCATACGCATGGCGCGACGGACCCACGCAAAAAGACGTCCGTCGTTCCGTCGCGGCATCAAGTGAGCGTGATATGTGAGGCGGTTCACATCTGGAAATCGCGAGTTGATTTAACGCCCTCGCAAACCCGGTTTCGGGAGGGTGCGATGCCCTTGTTCAACAGCCACATCAGTTGGCGGGGAATGGCTGCCACGGTGGTGGTCGAGCTTCTCATCTTGCTCGCACTTGCGTTCGCCGTTGTTAGTTACGTCGAATGGTCATCGAATACCGTCGTAGCCGAGTTTATGCGTGCGACTGAGTCGTCGGCATCTGATCCGAGGGCATCTGATCCGAGCCATTTCGAGGAATCTTCAGCTCGGATTCAGCCGCCCAAGGGATCAACGGGCTGCCCCGTGGGCAAGAAATCGCTGCCAACGCAACTAGCGCCCTTGCCGTGAGCTATAGACTAATTCGGCCGCGTGCGCTCAACGCGCGCATCGTGCGCGACGGAACGATTTCATCCGCGGCCGGCGAGCTCGACCGGAGTTCGGTAGAGCTCGTTACTGTCACCGTCGGTGACGCGCACGGCGCATCCTGTGGAACACAGCTCGGGACGAACGATACGAAGCTCGCTCGCGAGGCTTTCAGCTTTATCGATCGCGTTTTCCGTATTCTCGAGGATCATACCGCCCTGGTATTTGAACTCCGCACCGATGACGAGATCAAAATTGAAGTATGGCATTGTCCAGCCCCCAGCCAAGTTTCAATCGCACTGAATCTAACCTGAGTCTGGCTGGTTCCTTCATTACAACTCTGATCCTGCGATCTGATTGTGGTCGCCTGTTGCGTTTCGGTATCGCGACCGCACCGGCGCGTGCACGAATGACGAGCACCTGCAGGTCGTTCGGTTGCGGTTCGTAGGATGGGGAGCCAACGGGTCGCGCGAACGCGCGCCCGATGACAGGCTCCGCGATATCAATCAATGCGTCCGTTCACACCGGCGATGGGTTTCGCTGCGCTCTCTACCCATCCTGCGAAAACACCCGTTGCGATCTCGCAGCACCGCCACGCTTTAGAGGTGGGCCTGACATGGTCAACTCCAAACGCTGGCTTCCGATTTAGAATCATTGTGGAACCCTGAGACCGATGACCCGGAGTTGTGACCAAGATCATATGGGTCGCTCGACTTTCGACGCATCGTATTGGCGTTATTGATGTCCGTTGAGGTACGGATGCACTGCACGAATTGCGCAGCCGAAGTCCCGGAGCAAAGAAAATTCTGTGGCCAGTGCGGAGCGGCGGTCGTGCGGCGTTGTCCGACCTGCGGCGTGGCGAACCCGGCCCTGAACAGGTTTTGCGGCGACTGCGGGACCAAATTACGCGTGGAGTCTCACGCGGTGGCAACGACGGCGCGTGACGCGCGGCCGATCGAGCGCCGGCAGCTTACCGTACTGTTTTGTGATCTGGTCGGGTCGACTGAACTTTCCGCGAGGCTGGATCCCGAAGACTTCAGCGCAATCATCGCCGGCTACCGGCGCTGCATTGCTGAAACCGTTGCCCGCTTCGACGGCTTTGTCGCGCGACATCATGGGGACGGCGCGGTCGTATGTTTTGGCTATCCTCACGCGCACGAGGACGACGCGGAGCGCGCGGTTCAGGCCAGTCTCGCACTGGTGCAGGCGATTGCCGCCTTGCCGGCGAAAGAGAAGTTGAGCGCGCGCGTCGGCGTTGCAACTGGCGTTGCGATTGTCGGTGACATGTCTGATAGCGCGATTTCCGAGGAGCATGGCATCCTCGGCGATACGCCGAATCTTGCCGCCCGACTGCAATCGCTCGCCGAGCCCGGCTGTGTTGTTATCTCGGGCCGCACAAAGACGATCGCGGGACCGCAGTTCGAGTATCTCGATCTCGGTAAGGTCGAGATCAAGGGATTGGCAAAACCAGTCGCTGCCTGGCAAGTCGCAGGCAAGACAGCGGTGACCAGCCGATCGCACGCTCTCCAAAGCCGCGACTTGCTGCCGCTGATCGGTCGTGATGAAGAAATGGAGCTGCTTCTGAGCCGATGGAAGCGGGCCAAGGGTGGCGAAGGTCAGGTGGTGCTGCTCTCCGGTGAAGCGGGGATCGGCAAATCACGGCTCACCGTCGCGCTGCTGGAACAGCTTGCTCGCGAGCCGCACATACGTGTGCGTTGCTTCTGCTCACCGCAGCATACCGACAGCACGCTCTATCCGGTGATCGGCGAGATGTTGCGCGCCGCTCGCTTTGCTCACGATGACAGCCAGCAAGTAAAAAGGGACAAGCTTGACGCGTTGCTGGCGCAAAGCTCCACGCCACCTCAGGATGCGGCGCTGTTTGCCGAACTGCTGTCGCTGCCCAACGATGGACGCTACCCTCCGGTTGAAGTCGAGCCGCAGCTCCGTCGTCAGCAAACACTGAAAGCTCTTGCTTCGCAAATCGAGGCGCTGGCGCGGATCAATCCCGTGCTGGTGATTTTCGAAGATGCGCATTGGGCCGATCCAACCAGCCTCGAACTATTCGCCCGGACGGCGGACCTGGCCGTCAGTCACCGGCTCCTGATACTCGTTACTTTCAGGCCGGAATTCAGCCCGCCCTTGACTGGACGGCCGCACGTGACTGAGTTGACCCTCAATCGGCTGGCGCCGCGCGACATCGATTTCCTGATCGAGGGAGTCGTCGGCAACCGATCGCTGCCGGTGGGTATCCGCCAGGACATTATCGAGCGCACCGACGGCATTCCACTGTTCGCCGAGGAGATGACCAAAGCGGTGCTGGACGCTGAGGGCGAGAGTGATGTGCAGCGGACCTTTGCGGGGACGCCGACGCCTGTCGTGGCGGTTCCGGCGAGCCTGCAGGCTTCTCTGATGTCGCGGCTCGACCGGCTCGGCCCGGCGAAAGACATCGCGCAGGTCGGCGCGGCGATCGGCCGGGCATTTTCCCAGATGTTGCTGGCTGCGCTTGTGCGAAAGCCAAAGGAAGAACTGGACTCCGACCTCGAACGGCTCGTTGCGGCGGGTCTGCTGTTTCGACACGGCACCCCGCCGCATGCGAGCTACCTGTTCAAGCATGCGCTGGTGCAGGACGTTGCCTACAATACGCTGCTGCGAGAGCCGAGGCGCGCGCTGCATGCGCGCATCGCCGAAATCCTTGAAAGCCAGTTTCCGGAAATAGCCGATAGCCAGCCCGAACTACTCGCTCGTCACTACACAAAGGCCGACCTGATCGAGAAGTCAGCGCGTCTGTGGGGCAAGGCGGGACAGCGGTCACAGGAGCGCTCGGCGCTGATCGAAGCAGCAGAACAGCTTGACCAGGCTCTGGCGCAAATAGCAACCTTGCCCAGCACGCCCGACCTGCGGCGCGAGCAGATCATCCTGCAAGTTGCGCTCTTGAACACGCTGATGCATGTCAAGGGATACGGCGCGCCCGAAACCAAGACTGCCGTGGCGCAGGCGAGGGCGTTTATCGAGCAAGCGGAACAGCTTGGAGAGTCTCTCGATGACCCCTCGTTGCTGCTCTCAACCCTCTTTGGGCAGTGGATCGTCAATTTCATAAACTTTAATGGTGACGTTGCGCGTGAGCTCGCGGCTCGGTTTCTGGCGCTCGGCGAGAACGAGGGGGCGGCGGTGCCGCGCATGATCGGGCACCGCACCATGGCGAGTACGCTCGCGCTGAGGGGAGACCTCGTGGGGGCGAAGGTGCACTACAACGAAGCCCTCGCCCTCTATCGTCCTGCCGAGCACCGCCGATTGATGACGCGATTTGGCCAGGACCTGCGGGTGACGTGCCTGGCCTTCCGTTCAATGGCCTCATGGCTGCTCGGCTATCCCCAGGCTGCGCTGAACGACGCAGACTGCGCGCTGATGGAAGCGCGCCAGATCGATCATGCGGCCACGTTGATGTTTACGCTGAACTTTCCGATCCTTGTTAATACCTATTGCGGGAATTACCACGCGGCAAATACGCATCTCAAAGAGCTTGTCGCGCTGGCGGAGGAGAAGAGCGCTCCGTTCCGGAAAGCGGAAGGCGTGTTGCGGCGGGGCTATATCCTGACCCTCACGGGAGCCGCGAAAGCGGTCGAGACCGTCTCGACGGGTATTGATTTATGGCGGTCGGCCGGATCGACGATATTTACGCCGGAGCAGGAGTTCATGCTGGCAATTGCGCATGCGGATTCCGGCCAATTCGATGATGCCTGGCGCTGCATCGGCAACGCAATGACAGCGATGCGGGAAACCAAGGAAAGATGGTGCGAGGCTGAGGCTCATCGTGTCGCCGGTGAAATCGCGCTCAGATGGCCGCAGCGGGACGAGGCGAAGGCGCAAGCGTATTTCGAGCATTCCCTGGCCATTGCGCGAGCGCAGCATGCAAAATCGTGGGAATTGCGCGCGGCCACCAGCTCGGCGCGGCTCTTGAACTGTCAGGGCAAACGGAAAATGGCACGCGACCTTCTCGCGCCCATCTACGATTGGTTCACCGAAGGCTTTGACACAAGTGATCTGCGAAAGGCCAAGGCCTTGCTCGGCGAGATCAGTTGAAGGCGCCTTCGGTCATCAACGAGCCGGTCGCCACCGCGGATGATTTAGGTTTCATTCATCGTAATTATTAGAGTTCAATTCAAATTTTCCGTTCATGATCGCCGCGTTTCTCGCGGCATTTCATTTTTGATCGGCAGCTCCAACACGGCTCGCGTTGCTACGGAAGCATTGTCATGGCGATCGCTGGTGCAGCGTTTCGTGCTCAGGATTCTTGCGGGCTTCTAACCGGGCGGCTGCATGCCGCCAGCTTGAAATCGCACGCCCCAAAGTTGCTGGCCGCCTGCGCTGTCCTGTTCTCGATCTCGGTCGCCGGTTGCGCGCGCAATCCCGCGCCGCGTGAATTCAATCCAGCCCAGCGCGAAGTCAAAGCGTCTCCCACCCGTGCGGTCGTGCGCGCCCGCCGCCCCTCTGAACAGCGTCGATATTCGGAGCCAAGAATTCGGCGGCCGGACCCGGCGCTGCTTTCCCCACAGCCTGCGCCCGATTGCGAGTTCAAAATATCCGACCTGAAGACTGTGGATCCGGATCGGTGGGCCCGCTTGAAGGTCGAGTACGAGCGACAGTGCTATCAGGATGCAGAGAAGGCTGCGCGCGACCGCCTGATCTTGCTGCAGGCGTCAGCTACGTGCGAAATCGAGCCGGCTCGACAGCGAACGCCAGTCCGGTAGCAACCCAGGGTAGCCAGCGCCTCACCGCCGACTGCGTGTCGGTTGCGCTTCGCATGACCCGTGCACAGGTGCGGCGCGCACTTCTAGATTGTGCTCAACATCCACTGTCGAGGCGTAAGCCCTGTGTCTTCCAGATGACAATGGTGTGGCGTTCGTCCTTAATTTTGTCGTTCTTTTGCCGTGCCGCCGTTTCACGTTTTCGCCGGTGGGATTCGATTTTACTGTGCTTTGCTGGGGAGGAAAGAGTATTAATTTTTTAGAGAGTAGTTATGAAAACTCTTTACGATATTGTTGGCGCACTTCCGGACGACGACGCGGAAGATTTGCGAGTTGCATTTCGCAAGGCCGTTAAGGCGAACCATCCTGACCTCAATCCCGGTAATCCGGAAGCTGCACACACGTTTCGGCGGATCGTGCGTGCTAACGCCATTCTGAGCGATCAACGGCAACGAGATGCCTATGATCGGCTGCTCGAGGCCGCGCGCCGGCAGCAGCGACAGAAGCCAAAGCGCAGTGCCTTCGCCGCCGCCATCCGCAGGCTCGGCGTTGACGCGATGGCGAGTGCGGTTGCGGCGACAGTGTTTATCGGCGGCTACCTGCTACTTAAGCCTGTGGAAAGGCTGCCGCTCGCTTCCGCAGCGGTGACTGAGATATCCAGGTACGAACCAGTGCAGACAGTCGCCGGCAGATCGACCGAACTATCTTCACAGGAGCGAGCCAGCCCAGGCGACAAGCCTGAAGATGTCGGGGCGGACCTGAATCCGCAGGACCTCAAAGAGCCGACCAAGGTGGCCAGCGTTTCACCCGCGGTGACGACAGGCAGTGCTTCTGCTGCAAGAGATGTTGTCCCGACTACTGACTCGAAGCCCAAAGACGTCAAATATTATCGAGAACGAGGCAGCTCGGCATATCGTAGCGGGGATCTGTACATCGCTTTGGCCAATTTCGATCTGGCGATCCAGCAGGATCCCGCTTGTTCGGACTGCTATGTTGATCGCGGGATTGTCCTGCACCGTATGGGCGATCAGAAGGGTGCATTTTCCGATGTGGCCGAAGCCAAGCGCATTGATGCCTTGAGTAGAAGCAAGCCTGTTTCCGACGCCGGCGCGCGCTAACGGGTTTGCGCAGCGCGCGGCCCGATGACCGGCTCTCTCGTAACCTGCCGGCGCTTCTCAAACAGAATGGCGGATGGTGTTTCCGCCTTCCATCGCTGGTCCACGCCTGCGCGCCGCCCGGCGCATTGCTGTGCCGCGTCCCTGGCATCTGGACATGGGCAGGCCGCATTGTCCAAGATCGCCGGCTAAACAGCGGAGGCGCCGATGCCGATCATCGATTCACAGGTTCATGCCTATGAGGCGAACAGTCCGAAGCGGCCCTGGCACACCGTGCCGAACTGGCCCGATCACGTCACGGGGGACGAGATGGTGGCGGCGATGGACAAGGTTGGCGTCGACGGCGCGATCTTCATCTCGGCGTTTTCGTTGTACCGCTACGACGCCAGCTATGCCGTGGAAGTGCAGCGGGCGCATCCGGGCCGGCTCGCCATCGTCAAGCCGGTCGATCCTGATGATGCTGGCGTGGCCGAAATCGTCGCCGAATGGAAGAAGACGCCGGGCGCGGTCGGAATCCGCATCATGCTGAGGAAGGAGGCGGCGCGCGCGCCTGATGATCCCGGCCTCGACCGGATCGCGCGCGCGGCGGTTCGCCATGATTTTCCGGTCAACCTGCTGTGCTGGGACAATCTGGACGCGGGCAGGGTGCTGATCGATCGC
Organism: Bradyrhizobium sp. WYCCWR15520; assembly: GCF_056174665.1. Classification (NCBI taxonomy): domain Bacteria; kingdom Pseudomonadati; phylum Pseudomonadota; class Alphaproteobacteria; order Hyphomicrobiales; family Nitrobacteraceae; genus Bradyrhizobium; species Bradyrhizobium sp. WYCCWR15520. The sequence continues at coordinate 129,146 of NZ_JBWBWM010000015.1, read as the reverse complement.
CATCCAGACACGCGCTTCATCATCGACCATCTCGGCATCCTGCAGCCACGCGTGCCGCCGGCGCCGCCTGAGCCGTGGGCCGACCTTCCGAAGGTGCTGGACCTCGCCAGGCGGCCGAACGCCGTGATCAAGGTCAGCGGTGCCTGCACGCTGTCGCGCGAGCCGTATCCTTATCCCGATATCTGGGACCCGCTGGCCCGCGTGTTCGATGCCTGGGGTTTCGATCGCTGCCTGTGGGGCACGGACTGGACGCGCGCGTTCGCCGTCGTCAATTACGAGCAGGCCGTCGAGCCCTTCCTCAAGACGAGCCGCTTGAGCGACACCGAGCGGGCGATGCTGATGGGCGGCGCCTGCGCCAAGGCCTATGGCTGGTCGCCGAAGGGTTAGTGTGAGGCCAACGCCGTCTGACCGGCAATCTCGTCGGCTCGCCAGCAGCGGACCGAGTGCCCGTCAGGCCGCGTTTCAAGCGGCGGCACAGGCTCACGATGACACACCGCTTCCGCGTAACGACAGCGCGGACTGAACGCACATCCCTCTGGCGGACTTAGCGGATTGGGAAGCTCGCCCTTTGTCGTCGCGAGCGGTGCATGGCGTAGCGGATCGGGAATGGCGGCGATAAGGGTTCGCGTATACGGGTGCGCCGGCCGTTCGAAGATTTCGCGCCAGTCGCCTGTTTCGACAATGCGGCCGAGATACATCACGGCGACCCTGTCGCTCATGTGCTCGACAACGCCGAGGTCGTGGCTGATCATGATGTAGGAGAGGCCGAGAGTATCCTTCAATTCCAGCAGAAGATTGATGATCTGGGCACGGATAGAGACATCCAGCGCCGATACAGGTTCGTCGCAGATGACAATTTTGGGATTGAGGATCAGCGCGCGAGCGATGCCGATGCGCTGACGCTGGCCGCCCGAGAATTCATGCGGGTAGCGGCCAGCTTGTTCGGGCCGGAGGCCCACGTGCCTGAGCATCGTCGCGACGCGTTCCTCGATCTCGCTTTTGGCCGTCACACCATGCAGGCGCAGCGGGGCTTCAAGCGTGCGACGAACGGTCTGGCGTGGATTGAGGGAGGCGTAGGGATCCTGAAACACGATTTGCACGATGCGGGCCAACGCTTTTCGATCGCCCGATTGCCGGCCCGTCACGACCTGCCCGTCCAGCACGATGCGGCCTCGCGTCGGCATCTGCAGGCCAAGTATCGAAAGCGCGACAGTGGATTTGCCACAACCGGATTCGCCAACGAGACCAAGGCATTCACCGCGCTTCAGTTCGAGATCGATGCCGTCGACCGCACGCAACAGCCGCCGACCGCCGCCCAGCAAGCCGCCACCAACCGGAAAATGGACCGCGAGATCCTCCACGCTGAGGATGACATCGTCACCAAATCTTCCCGCAGGCTCATGCATGGTGATGGCACCTGACGAATCCGCCTGCACCGAGCAACGTCGTCTCCGGCGCGGTGGTCCGGCAAATGTCGGTCGCCCGCGTGCAACGCGGATTGAACCGGCAGCCGCTCGGGAAATCCGCGATTGCCGGCACGACGCCCGCGATCTCCCTGAGCCGCGTTCGGCCCAGTGCTGCGCGACTCCCCAACCGGGGCAGCGAGTCGACCAGGCCCTGCGTATAGGGATGCGCGCATGCGCGGAAGATATCGGCCGAGCCGCGCTCCTCGACAATGCGACCGGCGTACATGACAGCGACGCGGCGGCAGACATTGGCAACCAGGCCCAGATCGTGGCTGATCATCAAAATAGCCGTACCTCTTTCGGCGCATAAATTCCGCATCAGCTCGATGATCTCCGCCTGCACCGTCACGTCGAGCGCGGTTGTCGGCTCATCGGCGATCAGAAGATCAGGCCCACATGCGAGTGCGATGGCGATCATCACGCGTTGACGCATGCCGCCCGAAAGCTGGTGCGGGTAATCGTGCACCCGCCGCTCGGGTGCAGGGACGCGGACGCTCGCGAGCGCCTCGACGGCGAGTTGGTTTGCTTCCCGCCAGCTCTTGCCCTTGTGCAGCACGAACATTTCGGCGATCTGCCGGCCGACGGGCGAGACCGGATTAAGCGCCGTCATCGGCTCCTGGAAGATCATGGCGATGCGATGGCCGCGCAGCGCGCGTTGCTCGGCCGCCGGTAGTCCCTGGATCTCCCGGCCCTCAAATCGTATGGCGCCGGCGCCGATCGAAAGCGGCTGGCGCAACAGGCCGATCAGCGCGAGCGCCGTGATACTCTTGCCGCTGCCGGATTCGCCGACAAGGCCGAATGTCTCGCCACGATCGATGCGGAACGAAACATCCTCGACCGCCGCAACATGGCTCGATCCGACATCGAGATCGATGCGCAGATCTTCGATTTCGATCAGGGGAGGGCCCGTCATGTGCGCCGGCTCCGCGACTGTGGATCGAGAATGTCACGCAAGCCATCGCCGAGCAGATTGAGGCCGAGCACCGTCAGGAATATCGCGAGGCCCGGGAAAATCGAGAGCCACGGCGCCGTTGTGATCTGGTCGCGGGCTTCTGACAGCATGCTGCCCCAGCTTGGATAGGGCGGGCGGATTCCGAGGCCGAGGAACGAAAGCGAGGCTTCGGCCAATACCGCGCCGCCCATGCCCAGCGTGCCGATCACAATGATGGGTCCGAGCATGTTCGGCAGCAGCTGTGTGATCATGATGCGCAAATCGCCGTAGCCGAGCACCCTTGCGGCCTGCACATAGCCCTGGCTCTTGAGCGATAGCGTCGAGGCACGTGCGATCCGGCAGGTAAAGGACCAGTTGGTCAGCCCGAGCGCGATCAGCAGGCTGGTCAGGCCGGGTCCAAGCACCGCCATGATGGCAAGCGCGAAGATCAGCGAGGGGATCGCGAGCATGAGGTTGGTCAGCCCGTTGACGAAGTCGTCCCACCAGCCGCCCCAATAGCCCGCGGTCAGGCCCAGCGTCACGCCGATGACGCTGTTGACCAACTGCGAGACGATGCCGACCGTCAGCGAGATGCGCGCGCCGTGCACGACGCGGGAGTAAATGTCGCGGCCCTGCGCATCGGTGCCGAACCACCAGACCCAGCTCGGCGGCTCTTCTGCATTCATGAGATTGGCATCCATGACAGGATCCGTATGCGCCAGCCAGGGCGCGAACAGGCCGACGAAGATTGCAAGCGCGAACAACGCCCCGCCGATGATGAGACTGGCTCCGAGCTTCATCGCGGTCGCCCGGCCGCGGCAGGCGGTTCAGTCAATCGCGCACAGGCATGATAGAGCCGGCCGGCACTCATGCGTATCTGATCCTGGGATCGATCACGCCATAGAGCACGTCAATCAACATATTGGTCGCGAGAAAGAACAGCACCACAACGAAAATAGAGCCTTGGACGGCAGGAATGTCGCGCTGCAGCACACTGTCGACGAGCAGCGAACCGATGCCCGGCCAGGAGAACAATTTCTCGACCACGACCGCCTGGCCCATCAACGCGCCGAATTGCAGGCCGATCGTCGTGAGAATGATGACGAGAGCATTGCGCATCACATGCCACTTCACGACCCGGGTCTCGCTCATGCCCTTCGAGCGCGCCGTCCGAACGAAATCGGCGGTCATGATCTCGAGAACCGCGGCGCGCGTCGTCCGTGCCAGCAGCGCCATAGGCGAGACGCCGAGTGTCACCGCAGGCAGGATCAGATATTTGAGCCCCCCATCGCCATAGCCAAAACTCGGCAGCCAGCCGAGTTTCAACGCGAACAGGTACATCAGCAGCAGCCCCAGCCAGAACTTGGCCATCGAAAGGCCCGACACCGCCAAGACCATCGAGATCGTGTCGACGATGCTGCCCGGTTTTAGCGCTGCGATGAAGCCGAGCGGTACGCCGATCACAATCGCAAACGTCATGGCGGCGAATATCAATTGCAGCGTCGGCCCCATCCGCTTGGCGAGCATGGTCGTGACCGGCTCGCGCGTCCGGAACGACGTCCCCAAATCCCCCGTCGCGAGCTTGGCAATGTAGGCGCCGAAGCGGACGTAGACGGGATCGTCGAGTCCGAGCTGCTTTTTCATGCGCTCCACGACCTGCGGGTCGGTCGGACCCCGGCCGTCATCGTTCATGCTCGATACGATGCTGCCCGGAACGACGCTGAACAGCACAAAGATCACCAGCACCACAGCCAGCACGGTCGGAACGGTTTGCAGGATTCGACGGATCAGGAAGGCGAGCATTGGAACTGTTCCTCCCTCCCGCCATCGTTTTTTGCGATGGAGGGAGGGTGAGCGCGCGCGTCACTTCGCGGGCGAGGTTTCATCGACCCAGAGGTCTTCGACGTTTTGATGGGTCAGTTCCGTCGCATTCAACTGAACACCCTTGAGCCAGGGCTGCACCGCCATGACCGCCTTGTTGTAGTTGAAGAACCAGACCGGCGCTTCGTCATAGAGCAGGGCATTGGCTTTTTGCAGCAGCTGGACGCGCTTGGCGGAATCGTCGGTCTGCCCGGCCTCATCGATCATCTTGTCGAAGTCCGCGTTCTTGAAGGCCGTGTAGTTGCAGGCCGATTGCGGTGTCGATGAATGGAAGCATTTCAGCGCCGCCTGGGGATCCGGACCTGTCGCCATGGAATAGACATAGGCCTGGAAGTCGCCCTTCTTAATTGCCTCCGCCAGCACCGCGGTCTCGACCTGCTTGACCTTCACCTTGATGCCCACCCGGTCCAGCATCGGGATAATGGCCTCGACGATCGGCAGACCCCAGCTTTCATTCTGACTGGTCGTCCATTCGAATTCAAAGCCTGTGGGATAGCCGGCGTCCGCAAGCAACTGCTTCGCTTTCGCGGGATCGAAGGCGTAGGGCTTCATGGCCTTGTCGTAGAGCGGCGAGGTCGGGGTCAGAGGCAGCCAGCTCGTGGCGCGATAGGCCTTGTTCTTGACCAGCTTGCTGATGATCAGGTCGGTATCGATCGCGTGGTTGATCGCCTGCCGGACTCGCTTGTCGGCGAACGGCTTGAATGCCGGGTTCATCCCCATGTGACGCGTGAAGACCTCGGCGACTTCAGCGATAGTACCCTTGAGGTTGGGGTCGGCCTGATAGGCGACATACTGCGCCGGCCCGAGCACCGAAGTGTCGATTTCCTTGTTGCGGAAGGCGACATCGCGCGCCGCGGCTTCGCCCATGATCGAGACGATGAGCTTGTCGGCATACGGCTTGCCTGGCTTGTAGAACCGGTCCCATCGCTCGAGGACGACGCGCGATCCCGGCACGTGCTCGACAAACTTGAATGGCCCAAGGCCGATCGGTTTCTGGATGAAGCCTTCCTTGGTACCCTCATCAGCGGGATAGACCGAGGTCAGCGCGGTGAAGAAATAGAAACCTGGATCGACTTTCTCGGTCAGCTTCATTTCGAGCGTGAAGTCGTCGATCTTCTTTAAGCCCGAGATTTCCTTGGCTTGCCCCTTCTCGACCTCGGCCGCGCCCTCGATCACGCGGACAAAACGCGCGCCGGGATAGGCCTTGGTGCCGTCCATGATGCGATTGAAGCTCCAGATGACGTCGTCAGCCGTCATCCTGCGACCGTGGTGGAAATAAGCGTCGTCGCGCAGCTTGAAGGTATGAACAAGACCTCCACCGGAGACCATGACCTCCTTGGCAAGCTCCGGAACCGGTTTGCCCTCCGCGGAGTCCCAAATGTAGAGCGACCGATGCAGACCTTTGGCGACTATCTCGTCCTGGGCCCGCTGTGTCGTATGAATGTCCATGCTGGTGAAACTCGAGCCATAGGGCGCCGTCATGCGAATGGTTCCGCCCTTGCGCGGTGTCTGGGCTTCCGCCGTGGCGGAGAGCGCCAGTCCCAAACCAGCCACGATCGCAATCTTCTTGAACATCATTGTTCTCCCCCGCAGTGCACGAGTATTCCGATCAGCGAGTTGACCACTCGCAGCATGTCGAGCGCAAGATCCTCGTTTCGCGTCGATGGCGATCGGACCAATACTTGTGCAGCGTCAAGGCGAGGCCTGGACGACCATGGAAAGGTAGACCGTGGTGCTGGTCCGAGGTGTCGTGGGCAGCCTCGCTACGGCGGACCAGACGCCAGCCCGCCCCGCGCCGTAGCCGGAGCAGCTCAAGGTTGCCGCAACCGACGGGCGCTCCACAAAAAAACAACAATCCGGTCAACTAATAGCGGTTGCATCGAGGGACATGTCATGGTGCACCGCACCGACATCGCCAGAGGCAGCATGGGGCAGGCCGGCCCACGCAACGGTCGCATGTGCCGCCGTGCACTGAATAGTGCACTCCCCGAAAACAAATCCTTCGCCCGAACCGCTGCCCGCTTCTCACCCAGGCGACAAGAAGTGCTGCCGTCTCCTCACGACGGTCGTTCCGCCCGTCCACGCCATCTAGCTCTAACTCCTGACCCTATGAGGCTTTGACAACAGAGTATCCCTTGCAAGGGTCGCGAGAAAATTCGGCCCAACAAACAAACTACAAAGGGAGGACGCAGATGATTTTCCATGAACGATATGTCGTCGGCTGTGCCGCGCTGGCGGCGGCTGCCCTGGTCGCGGCCTCGCCAACGCGCGCTCAAGTGCCGACGCAGCCGCAAGAGGCGGCCCTGAATGCCGAGGCGGCCCAGAACGACTGGCCGACCTATCACGGCACCTACAAGTCCTACCATTACAGCGGCCTCGACCAGATCAATACCGGCAACGTCAAGAATCTCGAAGTCGCCTGGATGCATTTTCCCGAGCGTGCCACCCGCGGCATTCAGTCAACGCCGCTGGCCCTTGACGGCGTGCTGTACTATTCGGGCTCATACAGCCGCGTCTATGCGCTGGACGGCGCGACCGGCAGGACAATCTGGGCCTATGCGCCGGAACTCGACGAGGACCTGGTCTCCAAGCAGACGCACTCGCCGTACAACCGCGGCATCGCCATCGGGCACGGCAATCTCTACGTCGGTACGGTCGATGGGCGGCTGATCGCGCTCGATCTGAAGACCGGCAAGCCGGTGTGGGATACGAAGCTGCTGGATTCCAAGAAGATGACCGTCGGCTTCACCGGCGCGCCGCTGGTGGTCAAGGACAAGGTGATCATCGGCGCCCAGGGCGGCGAATGGCCCCATCGCGGACCGATCTTCGGCGTCGAAGGCAAGACCGGAGCGAAGAAATGGGAGTTCTTCACGGTGGCCGGGACCGAAGAGGCCATGAAGACCTGGGGCGGTGACTCCTGGCGGACCGGCGGCGGCGGCGGCTGGATGCCCGGAACCTATGACCCGGAAACCAATTCGGTGTGGTGGGGCACCGCCAACCCGGCGCCGCTCTATGACTGGGCGGGCGCGGACTGGAAGAAGAGCGGACCGCGGCCGGGAGAGAATCTCTATACGACGTCGGTCATCGCGCTCGATCCCGATACTGGAAAGCTCAAATTCTACCACCAGGAGCTGCCGCACGATGCCTGGGACTTCGACTCTTCCGTCGGCGAGTTCGTCATGATCGACCGGGGCGGCAAGAAGCTCGTCGTGCACGCCAACAAGGGCGGACACATCTTCGTCTATGATCGTTCCAACGCCAAGATCGAGAACGTCTGGCAGCTGGTAAAGAACATCAACTTCGTCAAGAGCATCGATCCGAAGACCGGCGAACTGATCGGTCGCCGCGACCTCGCGGAAGGCAAGGCGGACCCGCCATTGTGCCCGGCAGTCATGGGCGGCATCAGCTGGAACTCTGGCGCCTACAGCCCGAAGAACGGGCTCTTCTACCGGATCGGGCAGGAGTGGTGCATGGAGATAACCGTCGAGAAGACTACGCCGATCCTGGAGCCGATGGCCCAGCTCCACATCGGCGCCACGTTCAAGCCTGTGCCGCCTCCAGACGGACCGGCCCGTGGTCATCTTAGCGCCCGCGACCCGGTAACCGGCGAAAAGAAGTGGGAGATCAACTACAAGTACCCGCCGCTCGCCAGCGTTCTCGCCACTGCGGGCAATCTGGTATTCGTGCCCGACGCCGAAGGCATCGTGCACGCCTACAATGCGGACACCGGCGAAGAGCTCTGGTCGCGCAACAACGGCATCGGGCATAATGCCGGCATCATCAGCTACATGGCCGGTGGCAAGCAGTACATCGCCGTACCGGCGGGCTGGGGAACCCTGGTAAGCGACGAATTTGTCGCGCTCTTTGGCGAGCCGTTCAAGAGCATGACGAAGAATACCGGTGCCCTGATTGTCTTCGCGCTCAGACAGTGACGATGGCGTGGGCGGCAGGGATCCATCTTCCTTGCCGCCCTTGCCGGTCAATTGCCGCCCTTGCGGTCAATACGTTGCCGCTCTTGCGGTCAATACGGATACTGGAATGCGAATACCGTTCGTAATTGTTGCTTCCCTGGCCATCGTCTGGCCATGGCTGCCGACCACCTCGTTTGCCCAACAGTCCACCCCAGCGGGCGCTGCAAATCCGCTGCCGCAAGCCGAAGCCTCGCCGGACGACATCGAAGGCGGGAAAATGTTCGCAACCACCTGCGGCTTTTGTCACGTGGATGGCGGCCGCCATGCTGGCAAAGGTCCGAAGCTGTCGAAGTCCGAGCGTAGCGACGAGTACATCATCGAGCGTATCAAGAAGGGTAAGGCGGGCGCCATGCCCGCGTATGGCGGGGTGTTCAGTGACGGCCAGATCATCGCCATCCTGGCCTACATTCGAGGCCTCGATGACTAGAGCACATGGCGATTGCCGGACCGCAGCGTGGAAACTGCAATATAGCCTCATCAGATACGCGGCAAGCCTCTCGTTGCTGATGCTCTCGAGCGCTTCGGCGGATGCCCGCTCGCTGGAAGCCGTCATCGAGCGCGGCGCGTTGACGCTCTGCGCCAGCCCCAACGCGCTGCCGTTTGCAAGCAAGACCGGACCGGTCCAGGGATTCCAAATTGAACTCGGCGAGAAAATTGCCGAGCAACTCGGCGTCAAGCTGACGCGGGAGTGGGTGGTCAGTGCGATCCAGTATCGCCGCGCCGATTGCGACCTCGTGCTCGACGTCATCGCCCGCAAGGATACACCGCCCGCCGGCGGTGTGCAGGTATCGCGCCCCTATCATCGCAGCGGCGTCGTGCTCGCGGTGCGGGGGGATTCGCCGGCGTCGTCGCTGGCAAGTCTCGGTTCCGATCAGCGGGTCGGGGTGCCGGTCGGCTCGCTGGTCTCCATGACGCTCGCCAAGGGCGGCGCCGCCACGTCTCCGTTCGGGTACGAGGACGATATTGTCGCAGCGTTGGCCAATCGCGAGATCGAGGCTGCCGCCGTCACACCGATGACGGTCGGTTGGTTCAACCTGCAGCATGCCGACAAGCCGTTGCGCCTGATTCCGGCGTTCGACAACGATCAGGATTTGAACTGGAATATTGCCGCCGGGCTGCTTCGCCCCGACGACAAGCTGCGAGCGCGTGTCGACGCGGCAATCGACGCCCTGCTGGCTGATGGCACCATCGCGCGGATCTATGCTCGCTACGGCATCGAGCTGCGACCTCCGCAGTAGGACGCGATATCGCCGCGCCGGCTAATCCGCCCCACGATCTGAATATCAGGGTTGAGCAACGGCCGCTCGTCCCTGCATAATCTCCCACTCAGCCGGAGGAAACACCAATGCAAACGCGGGTCTTTGGGCGGACGGGACTGCAGCTCTCGGTGCTGGGTTTTGGCTGCGGCGCGGTGGGTGGATTGATGGTGCGCGGCGATGCGGTCGACCAGGAGCGGACGGTTGCGCGGGCGATCGACGTCGGCGTCAATTACTTCGACACTGCGGTGCAGTATGGCGATGGCGAATCCGAAAAGAACCTTGGCCGCATTTTGCAGAAGCTGAAACCGGCTGATGTGGTCGTCGGCACCAAGGTGCGGCTGTCGCCCGCCGACGTTGGCCGGATTGATGAGGCCGTAAGGACTTCGCTCGAAGGCAGTCTGACACGGCTGCGGCTTGACCGGGTCGACATCTTTCATTTGCACAATCCGATCACCGAGAAAGGCGGCGGGCCGGCGCTGAGCGTCCGGCAGGTGCTCGACGGCGTAGTGTCGGCGTTTGAGCGGCTGCGCGAGCAGGGGAAGATTCGTTTTCTCGGGTTGACGGCTCTCGGCGACACGGCGGCACTGCATCAGGTGATTGATGCCCGCGTCTTCGATAGCGCTCAGGTCGTCTACAACATGCTCAATCCGTCTGCCGCCGACGCATTGCCGCAAAACTATCCGGCGCAGGACTATGGACAATTGTTCGATTCGACCCAGGCGGCCGGCGTTGGTGTCGTGGGCATTCGTGTACTGGCTGGCGGCGCGCTGTCGGGCTCGGCCGAGCGTCACCCGATTGCGGGCGCGGCGCCGGAGCCGATCGGTTCGGCGCTGAGCTACGATGCCGACATCGATCGCGCGCGCCGCCTGATGCCGCTGATCGAGGAGGGGTTTGCGGCCAGCCTGACGGAAGCCGCGACGCGGTTTGCACTGTCGCACCCGGCGATGGGCACGATCCTCGTCGGCATGGCGACGCCACAACAATTCGAAGACGCGCTCGCCGCGACCGAAAAAGGCCCATTGCCGCAGGCGGCGCTCGATCGGCTGTCGGAGTTGAGGCGGGCGTTTGCGGGCGAGTCGCGATGATCGAGCCGATTGAGAATTGATGGGTATCGTTTCGCCCCACCCATCCTACGCGACTAATCTGCCCTGCGGATATTCCGGGAAAGGCGTCAGGGATAACCGGCGCCCGGAACGTCTACATCGACCACGTCGATCCGCGCGGATGATTTGCGTTGCTGCAGTTCTTCGTACGATGTCGCTGCGCTCAGGCAGAACAGCGTTTTTCGCTCAGCGCCGCCGAGCGCGCAGGCAAGCCCCCGGCGGCCGGGGACTTCTATTCGCTGCAATTCGTGCCCCTCGGCGTCGAGGCGAATGAAGGCGTCTTCCTCGAAGGCTGCGACCCACACCGCGCCTTCCTGATCAAGGCAGATGCCATCGGGAGATTTCATGCTGCCGAAGCGCCCACGCAGCTTCAGGCTGCCGTCGGCAGCAATGTCGTAATCGGCGAGACACCCGCCATCCATCTCGGCCACGACGAGCCGGTTGTGATCGGCCGAGACGGCGATGCCGTTGGGAAACCGCAAGCCTTCGGCCACGACGCGGACCGCGCCGTCGGGCGTCACCAGAAGGATGCGGCCGGGAGCGCCGCGATCGGGCGGTGGCGGCAGATCGAAGCCGAGATCGCCGACATAGGCACGGCCGAGCCCATCGACGATCATGTCGTCGATGGTGCCGGTCGCGATTCCCGAGAGATCGGCGTAAAGCGACAGCGCGCCGTCGCGGTGGGCCAAGAGGCGCTTGCGGAACATCGTCAGCACGAGCACCGTGCCGTCCGGCAGCACGCCGAGGCCGCACGGCGTGTCGTCGTCGAGTTTCGCATGCTGCTCGCATTCGCCTGACGGGGAGAGGCTGAGCAGCGTGCGCTCCATGCAGTCGACGAACCAGAGCCGGCCCGCATGCCAGCGCGGCCCTTCATAGTAGCGTCCGCCGTCGAGCACGCAGCGCAGGTTCATCGGCTACAATGTCACCACGATCTTGCCGAGGTGCTTGTTGGCTTCCATGTGCTCGAACGCTTTTCCGATCTCGGCGAACGGATAGACCTTGTCGATCGGCAGTTGCAGCTTGCGCGATTCCACGGCGCCCCAGATGTCTTTCCGGACCTCGTCAAAGATCTCGCGGATTTCCTCGATGGTGCGGGTGCGGAAGGTGACGCCGATATAGTGGATGCGGCGGGCGGCATGGAGGTCGAAATTGAAATCGGCATGGGTGCCGCCGAGCCGGCCGACATTGACGATGCGGCCCTTGACCTTGGTGGCTTTCAGATTCTGGTTCGCGACCGGACCTGAGACCTGATCGACGATCAGATCGACGCCTTCGCCGCCGGTGGCTTGCAACACCTGATCGACCCAGCCGGGATCCTTGGAATCCACCGCGAGGTCGGCGCCGAATTCCTTCAGGCGGCCGCGGCGCATCGCATCCGTCGAGGAGCCGATCACGAGCTTTGCGCCCTTGAACTTCGCGATCTGCATAGCCATCAGCCCGACGCCGGAACTGGCGCCCTGGATCAGCACGCTCTGGCCCGGCTGCAGCGCGCCGTTGGTGACGACGGCGTTGTGCATGGTGGTGATTGCGACGGGGAGGGTGCAGGCCTCCTCGAAGTTCATGTTCGAGGGTGCGCGGAACAGCCGGCGATGGTCGGCCAGCGTATACTCGGCGAACGCGGCCGCGCCCGAGCCCATGATCTTGTCGCCGACCTTGACGCCCTTGGCGTCGGGGCCGAGCTCGGCGACTTCGCCCGCCCATTCCATGCCGAGCACAGTGCCGACGCCGCCGGCAGAGCCATGCGCGTGGCCCTTGGTCATGCCGAGGTCGGCACGGTTGAGGCCACAGGCCTGGACCTTGACCAGGACCTGCGTGCCCTTCGGCGACGGTTTTGCGACGTCGGTGATTTCGGCGCCGTTGGCGCCATATACATAGGCTTTCATGGGCTCTTCTCTGTTATTGAGCGAACAAACTGCCTATTCGGCGGCCTGGCGCTGCGCCCCCGACAACATGCCTTCGAACCGGCTGCGGATGATGGCTTCCGCATCGCGCATGATGCGCGACACCAGTTCAGCGCAGGTCGGAATGTCGTGGATCAGGCCCTGGACCTGGCCGGCCGACCAGATGCCTTCATCCGCATCGCCGGTCGCGTAGACCATCTTGCCGCGGGCGCCGGCGACGAGCTCGCGGACGTCCTCGAATTTGGCGCCTTCCTTCTCCATCGCGACCACCTTGGTCGAGATCGCATTCTTGGCGACGCGCGAGGTGTTGCGCATCGTGCGGAAGATCAGCTCGGTCTCGCGCTCGTCATTGGCGACGATACGCTCCTTCACGAGCTGGTGGATCGGGCTTTCCTTGGTGCACATGAAGCGCGTGCCCATGTTGATGCCCTCGGCGCCGAGCGCCAGCGCGGCGACCAGGCCGCGGCCATCGCCGAAGCCGCCGGAGGCGATCATCGGAATCTTGACCTTGTCGGCGGCGGCCGGGATCAGGATCAGGCCGGGGGTGTCGTCCTCGCCGGGATGGCCGGCGCATTCAAAGCCGTCGATCGAGATCGCATCGACGCCCATCCGCTCCGCCGACAGCGCGTGGCGGACGCTGGTGCATTTGTGGATGACCTTGATGCGGTGCTTCTTGAATTCGGTGACGTGGTCCTGCGGCTTGTTGCCGGCGGTTTCCACGATCTTGATGCCGGCCTCGATGATGGCCTGGCGATACTCGGCATAAGGCGGCGGCTTGATCGCGGGCAGGATGGTGAGGTTGACGCCGAACGGCTTGTCGGTCAGGTCGCGGCAGCGCGCGATTTCGCGGGTGAGATCTTCCGGCGTCGGCTGCGTCAGCGCGGTGATCAGCCCGAGCGCGCCGGCATTGGCGACGGCCGCCACCAGCTCGGCGCGGCCGACCCATTGCATGCCGCCCTGGACGATCGGGTGTTCGACGCCGACGAGCTCGGTGAATCGCGTCTTGATCATGTCTGCCCTCTGTTTCCTCGCCGCGGGAATCCGCGTGTCATTTGTGAGATTTCGAGCGTCAGGATGCCGCCACCCCCTGCAAAAGTCTACGGGGGGCGGGCGTTGGTCAGGGCAACGCCAGCATGCAAAAGCGGAGACTTGTTTCCGCAGGGCGAAACATTCCGGATGGAGACCGGTATTTCCGCGGAAATGTCAGTATTCACGCAAGGTACATCCCCACCCGAACGGGTGTAACCGATATCGTGGCTATCGCCCGAACGTTTGCAGTCCGAATTGACGACTCGGCTTTTAGCCTGCCGAGGTGACATTCTCTCTTGAGTGCAGGAGGCGTCCGTCCGGTCGGCGCGAAGCAATTTCGGTAGGGCAACAGTCATGGATCATCGGAGCGTACCGGACCCTGTTTACAGCGTTCCCCTCGACCGCAAGGCTCTGCTCGGGCACGATTTGCCAGGCGCGTGGTGGCTTTCCGCGGATTCATTGCCACACTTCCCGATCCACACGGGAGATAACAGCGCGGGCAATGGCGGCAAAGGTTATTTTGCCGGGAGCCTGATCAATAGCAGCTACGCCGGTTTCGAGCCGCTCAACGTGGCGTGGGCGGGCGGCCATGCGACAGCCCTCGCGCATCAGACGAATATCGCGTATTTCGATCAGTCCGCCACCCAGATCGCGGGAGTTGGCGGTGATGGCGGCAATTGGAATGCCGCCCTGGGCGGAAGCGTCGGCACATTCGGGTCCGCCGGTCCTGGCGCCATCGCCACCGGTCACAACAGCGCGGGCAATGGTGGCGATGGCTACTTCTTCGGAGCAATGGTGCATGCTCCTGTCGCGGTCTATGCCCCGATCAACATTGCTGTAGCGGGATATAATTCCAGTGCCCACGCCGATCAGGCAAACAATGTGGTGCTCGATCAATCCGCGTTTCAGATGGCCGGCGTTGGGGGTGATGGCGGGAACGGCAATGCCGCGATCGGTGGAGGTGTGTCTGTCTCCGGAACTGGTCACGGGCCCCACCAATCCATCGGCGGGGCAGGCGTCGCGTCCGGTCACGGCGGGATGGCCTCCAATGTAATCGCGAGCGGGGATAACCAGGCCGGCAACGGCGGAGACGGATACGCTTACGGGGGCCTCGTTCACGCGTCCTTTGCGTTGTATTATCCGATCAACATCGCGGTGGCGGGATACAATTCCACGGCCAACGCCGAACAGACAAACAATGTGGTGTTCGATCAATCCGCTTTTCAGATGGCCGGCGTCGGGGGTGATGGCGGGAACGGCAATCATGCGAGCGGCGGAACGGCGGACATATTCTCTTCCATCTTCGACCTGATCGGCTCTGACGTCATCGCGACCGGCAACAACGGCGCTGGCAACGGCGGCAACGGCCATTTCTCCGGAAGCCTCGTCGACATCGATGTGGCGATCTACGCCCCGATCAACATTGCGATCGCCGGCTACAATTCAACAGCCGAGGCTTATCAGAGCAATAATGTCCAGTTCGATCAGAGCACGATCCAGATCGCTGGAATCGGCGGCGACGGCGGCGACGGCAACACCGCGTTTGGCGGCGATTTCGCCATGCACCTGTTGTCGGACCTTCACTTGCTGGCCTAGCGCCTTCTCCGTTTCGATAGAAGCGAAACGGCGATCCGGATTTCGATCTGCCACGTTTTCCTGACGCGAACGGTCTCCACCCACGGATCAAGTCCGAGGGCATGCTTCGCTTGAAAATACTTCTGGCGGCATTGGAATTCACCGGAGCTCGGCGGCGATTAGGATAGCACTTCGGGCGTACACGGTTCGCAAAAGGATGCCATCAGCTTTGGTGGCTAGACCAATCCCGAATCGAAATCCAAAACTCGTGCCGTCCACATTGGGACGTACAGTGTGCAAACCAGCTCAGGGAGACTGACATGGCAAAGGCAAAGGCATCGTTTCCTTCCGACACGATCGCGTTCAAGATTTCGACCGGCGGCAACAGCGCAGGCAACGGTGGAGACGGCGTCAACAAGGGCGACATCACCAGCAAGCCCAGTATCGAGTTCAACCCGTACAACAAGGCTGATGGCGCCGACGTCGACGTCAAGACCGGCGACCACGTTTATCAGAAGGCCTATTGGGACGCCGGGGGCGCGAATGCGAAGGCGGAGAAACATTCGAAAGCGGAGGGTGGAAAAGCCGTATCGAATGGCGATCAGGAATCGGACAGCGGCCACAACAAATCCGACGTGGATGCCAACACGAAGGCCTATCAGGAAAACTACCTCAAGGTGGACATGAGTCAGAACGTGTGGGCCGGCATCGGCGGCGAAGGCGGAGACGAAAACTACGCGAAAGGTGGTGACGTTGACGTCAATATCCTGAACGACTCGCTCAACAGTCACGAGACCTACTATATCGACGATTCAGACATGGGACACGGCTGATCGACGTTTCCGAGGGGCAGAGAACCGGCAGCGGGGGCTGCCGGTTCTCACTTCGCCAGCGAAGTCGGCGGACGACGGGGCGGTAAGGATCGGGCTTTAGATTTCTGGCGGGAACGCAATGCTGACGCCACCGCTTCGCCTGCAAACGATGTCACCAGCGCGGACGCCGTTGAAAGCGGCCTTGCGGGCCTGCGGGGGGTCGCTCGGGCTCGTTTTCGCGTATAGCTGCAGCTACAATCTCCTTCTTCTCGCGCCTTCGATCTATCTGCTTCAGATCTATGATCGCGTCCTGGCGAGTCGCAGCGGCGCTACGCTCCTGATGCTGACGCTGATCGTTGCGTTTGCCGTCGTGGTTGGCGGCGTGCTTGATGCACTGCGCCGCGCTGCATTGGGCCGGATGGGCGAGTGGCTTGAAGAAGAGCTCCATCCGGCGGCGCTCTCCGCGTGCTTCAAATACGCCCATGACGCCGATCGGGCGCGGGCAGCCGAAGCCTATCGCGATCTTGCGACCCTGCGTCAGTTCGCTCAGTCCGGAGCCTGCTCGACGCTGTTTGACGCGCTCTGGACGCCGCTCTTCCTCGGCGTTCTCTTCCTCGTGCATCCCTTGCTGGGCGTAATCGGCACACTGAGCGCGTTGTCCCTGCTTGGTCTGGGGCTTGCCGGAGATCGGCTCACACAAGGCCCGCTGGCTCGATCGGCTGCTGCGCTGACGAGGAGCCAGGGATGGTTCGGCACGGCCGTCGGAAACCTCCACGTGATCCGGGCCATGGGAATGCTCGACGGCGCTGCGCGCCTGATCCGCCAGGCTGCGCAGGATGCGCGGAGCGAGCAAGAGGTGGCTCAGCGCCGCAACGAAACCATCATGCTGATCTCCAAACCGGTGCGGGCGCTAACGCAGGTAGTGATCATGGGCACTGCCGCATGGCTCGTTCTCGATCAGGGCAGAAGTCCCGCCATCATCTTTGCCGCGAGCATGCTGTTCGGACGCGCGCTCCCGCCCATTGAAGGGGCGATCATGGGATGGAAGGCATTCGCGATGGCTCTTTCCGCTTATCGCCGGCTCAACGACGTCATGTCCGCGGTCACTCCGGCTGCGAGCGCCAGGACTCTCCCGGACAGACCGAAGGGCGATCTCATCGTCAACAATGTCGGCGCGGCCCTGCCTGGATCGCACCACCTGTTCGTGAAGGGTGTGTCGTTGCGTCTCGCGCCAGGTGAATGCCTTGGGATCATCGGTCCATCGGGTTCCGGCAAATCGACGCTCGGCAAGATCATCGCCGGAATCTCCACTCCAACGGCAGGATCGGTGCTGCTCGATGGCATCGACATTTCATCCGTGCGCGATTTGGGCGGCGGCCGGCGGCTTGGATATCTGCCGCAGGATATCGATCTCTTCGGAGAAACCGTAAAGGGCATCATTGGACGGCTGGACGACGCCGATTTGCAGAAGGTCATTGAAGCAGCAAAGCTGGCCGGCATTCACGAGACGATCATCCGGCTGCCGCAGGCATACGATACGGTCGTTGTTGGCGGAGGCGCCAATCTGCCGCGCGGGTTTCGCCTGCGCCTCGGCCTTGCACGCGCGTTTTTCGGCGATCCGCACCTCGTAGTTCTCGACGAGCCTAACTCCAGCCTCGACGCGCTCGGCGAGCGCATGCTTTTCGACGCTATTGAATGGATGAAGGCGGCCAATACGACTGTCATCATCATCACCCACCGGATCGGGATCCTCGGCGCAACGGACAAGATTGCCATCATGCAGGATGGTGCTGTCAGCGCATTCGGCGACAGCAGGGAGATTTTTGAGAGGTGCCTGGCCCGGCCCCAGGTCGCTGCGCGCGATCCGGTGCCGGGTCGCTCCGACCAGACATACGAAGGCGGCGCCGGCGCCTGGCCGCAGCCGAGCTTGCCGTGATCCGCGGCAAACATCCTCATGATCGCTTTGCCCGAGGGGAATGGGATCTCATGAGAATTTCATTCGCTCACCTCGACATTCGTAAGGTTCAACGGTGGTTGAGATCGGCTCTGGCGCGCTGCGACCGGCTTCGCGGTGTCACCCGGATCCGCATCGAACGTTTCCACTTTGCCCGAATGGGACGGGATTGTCTGAAGACAGCATTCGCTCACGCCGAGATCTGGAAGGTCCCACGGTGGCTGAGATCGGCGCCGCCGGCGCTCCGCGACAGGCTTCGCGGTATCACGTGGACAGGAAACGTGCTCGCTTTCGGCTTTGTCGTTGGCCTCGGTATCTGGTCAACCTATGCGCCTCTCGAGAGCGCTGCGATCGCCGTCGGCACCGTCGAATCCGAGTCGAACCGCAAGACGATTCAACATCTCGAGGGCGGCATCGTCAGGGAAATTCTGGTCGCGGATGGCGACGTGGTCCGCGCCGGACAAACGCTGATCTCGCTGGAAGATACCAAGGCCCGCGCCGAAGCCCAGAGCCTGCAAGGCCAGTTGTGGGAGGCGATGGCACGAGAGGCACGGCTGCAGGCGGAACAGCACGGCGACTGGCGGGTGTCGTTCCCGGCCAGGCTGGAGACGGCACAGAATGCCAGTCAGTCGGTCGCGGATGTCCTTGCTGGCCAGCAAGCCATCTTCGAGACGCGCCGGCAGGTCTTTCAGTCGCAAGTGGCCGTGAACCGGGAGAAAAGGTTGCAGGTCGAAAAGGAGATCGAGGGCCTCAGGGCGCAGGAAAGCGCGGCGTCGAGGCGCATCGAAATCGTCCGCGAAGAAGCGGCAACCGTCGCCATGCTCGTCAACAAGGGGCTTGAGCGGCGCCCGAGGCTTCTGAACCTCGAGCGGGAAGTCGCCGACATCGAGGGACGGCGGGGTGAAATTGTCGCGCAGATATCACGCGCCGAGCAGGTCATCAACGAATCGCATGCAGTTCTGCTCAAGATGGAGAACGACCGCCATAACGAGATCGCGCAGTCTCTGCGTGAGGTGCAAAATCAGATTTTTCAGCTACGCGAGCGACTGCAGGCGGCCAACGATCAGCTGTCCCGAACGGCGGTCAAGGCGCCCGAGGATGGCGTTGTAACCGACCTGAAGATCCATACGCCAGGCGGTGTGATCGGCTCCGGGGCAGCTCTCATGGATCTCGTTCCCCGGCAGGATCGGCTCATCGTGATCGCGCGCGTCAGGCCCGAGGACATCGATGTGGTCCGTCCCGGACTGAGTGCCGATGTAAATCTTCTGCCCTATAATCAACGCCGCGTACCACGGCTCAACGGCACCGTGACGCACGTTTCTGCCGACCGTCTGGTCGACAAGCGCACCGATCAGCCCTACTACGCAACGAAGATCCGGGTTCAGTATCCCGCAAGCACCGGGATCGATGGTGTCCAGATTGTTCCGGGAATGCCGGCCCAGGTATTCATCAAGACAGGCCACGGCACCGTGGCGCTTTATGCCCTCAGGCCGCTGCTCGACAGCTTCCACGGCGCGTTCCGCGAGGACTAGGCTGCGACCCGAACTGCGAGCTCATGCAGCTCTCAAGATGACCGCACGCGTGAGGGCTGCGCGTGACCGTTGGCTCGGCTCCAGCGAACGACCGCCTCGGTACGATTGTGCGCAGAGCATTTTCGCATGATGCGTTGAATATGCATCTTTACGGTGTTTTCCGAAAGGTTGAGCCTGACGGCAATCAACTTGTTGGGAAGGCCGAGTTGCAGCGCCTCGAGCACATGTTGTTCACGTGGCGTCAGGTCACCCATCGCCTGCTCCGGCACAATCCTGGTGGCGCCGTTACTCCCGTAAGCTCCGAGTGGCCCGGGCGCTTCGGGGCATTCCGATATCGCCTTGGGGCTCGACGACCCATCCTGCGCGACGATTGGTAGCGGTCGGTAGACGCCACCGGCAAGAACCAGGCGGAGTCCGGCGATAGCGACTTCGATCGGGATCGATCTCGGAAAGAAGCCACGCACTCCCCGTTGCATCGCGGCTGAAGCGGTCGCTTCGTCGTCGCGATTTGACAACACGGCAAGGGACGCTTTTGGATAGGATTCTGCGAGGCGGGCGAGGCTATCCTCGATCGAAGGATCAGTGATCTGCTTGTCCCCGATATTCAGTGCAATCAAGCGGATATCTCGGCCTGATAGCCAGTTCAGGCCACCCGTCGTTGCCATCTCGACGATCTCGAATCCGGCGAGCTCTCTCTTGAGGATGTTGAGGATGCATGTACGCGCCAGGACATGCTGCTCGATGATCACGATCACCGGCGAGGTTTGCGATCCCTGGGCCAGTTCCGCGAGATTAGTAAAATCGTCCATGATATCCCCGAGTTCAGAGAAACGCCGATCACTCCAGTTTTGATTTCCATTTTCCATGGAGCAAGTCTGCCCCACACACTCTGCAGCTAGTTGCTGCTTATCGCGACGTTTCTCCCGAACTTCGAGTTCGTTCGCAGGAACGTCGTCAGGGGACCTTCTGGTCCGTTGCAATAGATCTTGGCAGCGGTTCTGTTGTTCCAGGTTAGCTGCAAATATTGCGATACGCGCTCGCCACCGCCGACTTCGCGGGGCCATCGACGACGTATGCTTCATCTTCTGTCACGAGATATAGAAACGGCCTATCTCCAGTATCTTCGCCCGCCGCGTTTTTTCCTTTGACACGGCCGCAAATGGTGTCGACGGACTGCCCGAGTGTATTTTTGCGGATGGCCCGTTTCATCTCACCGAACTCGGCAGATGTCGGGTCCTCCAACTTCGCAGCAATCGTGGTCTTCGCCTTGATAATGACCGGATCGGACGTCTCAGCGGGCCGACCAGATGCCGGAGCTTCGACTTTCGCTTCGATCATGGTGGACTTCGCCTTTTTCTCGGCGAGTGGGGGCCTGTCGCGGGCGTGGGCAATCGACGGCTTTTCCGTCTTCGCCGCGATCGTGGACTTCGCTGCTTTCCCGGAGCTGGTCCTGGACGATGCCGGCTTCGGTTCACTCGGCTCGCCAGCCGCAATTCCGTTGAAACAGCCGAACCCGTTTGGGTCCGTGCATGCGTCCATGCTCACTTGCGGCGGCAAAATACAGCTACAACCAACCAGGGTCGCAGCCAGAAAACCCACGAAAAGCGTTCTCATGCAAATCCCTCATCAAAAAGGGGCCTGAGGTCCGCTCGCAGTTCTTGCGGCGATCTGAAATGTTGCGCTGGTTGTCTATCATTTGCGCAAAAGTCTTAACTGGTTGTTAAACGCCCATTCTTCGCCGCGGCGAGATCGAGCATCGTTAATTCCGGCACAACGCGGTTTCGCGGTGGATGGGCGTTGCGACGGTGGAGGGCGCTCCTGGTTCCTTCGATTCAATCAGAACCGAGAGGCTCTACGTCACGGCGACTGGAGCGCCCCGCGGCGCGCTCTCCGCCTCGATGCTCTCATTCAGTTTCTGATTGACGATCTGGACCGTACGGTCGATTTCGGCATTGGGTACGCCAAGCTGATGCGAAATCAGCTTCACCAAGAGGTCGACGCGCTCGATGCAAGGCGCGCCACCAGCGACCGCCCGGGCCGCCGACGAGGGCTTGAGAAGGCTTTCCGCCGCTTTGGCGTATTTCGCAAAGGGTACCTGATCCGTGGGATCGGCGCCCAGACGCTGGGCGATGGCATCGACATGGTCGTAGATCGACTGCGAGAGATTGATATCGCCGTGCACCGCGTCGCGGATCGATTGCGGCTCATGCTGTGTGATGCAGCGGTAGTTGCCCGTCAACAGCATCGACCATTTGGCCAGAGGGACGAACATCGAATCGAACACCTTGAGCTTTACCGGAACGTCCTGGCCGTCCAGCTTCACCGCGTCGATGTCGGCTTCCAGCTCCCGAAGCAGCAAATTGTGTTTCTCATCCGCAAATGACGCTGCCTTGAAGTTTGTCGGCAGGCCGACATGAAGAACATTCGCCGCCTCTTCCGGTGGACGGAAGGCCTGCGGATCAGGGGAGCAGAGCGACACCAGACCCGGCTCGAACCGATCCCATACCGCGGCATTGGTATAGGCCTCGTCCAGTTCCATGTTCGCCAGCGCCGGAATCCGTCTGAGATAGGGCAGGGGCGGCATGTTCATGATCGAAAGGCAAGGCAGCTTCGCCTCGGCGATTTTAATCATCAGAGCCCGGATCGCATGGTCGACGTATTGCGGTTCCTGCATCGCAAGACCAACCAGATCATAGCGGGAGAGATCGACGCCGGCAGGTTCGGCCGCATCCAAATTCCCAGGCAGCTCGCGCGAGAAGATCGGCCGGTGGGTCGCTTCGTCCCGCAGCTTGATGCGAACTTCGGTGCCGTCGCGATTGATGAGTTCTGCCGTCTGCTTCCGGCAAACCAGGGTCACGTTGTGACCCGCCATCAAAAGCTTTGTCGCCAGCAAGGAGCCGTACGAGGCTCCAAGGATCAGAATGTTACGCGCCATGCGCCCTCCCACAGATGATTTCCGGCGCGCCACTACTCCGACGCAGATTTTGCGAGCGCCTGCTTTGCGACAGGAGTTAAGCCGAGTTTTGCGGTGCGACACCGTCTTCCCTGGAGTGCAACTCCAGGGAATGCCGGCAGAGTTCGAAGTGACTGGTCAGGCCGACGCGGCAAGATTGAAGGGTGTGGCTTCGTCGTCGAACGCGTTGAAGATATCGCGAATGCTGATGACGCCGATCAGGCTGTAATTGTCGATCACCGGCACGTGGCGGATGTGATGCTTGCTCATGAGGTGGCGGACATGCTCGAGCGTGTCCGTCGACGTGCAGGAGACGAGCTGCTGCACCGAAATGAATTGCGAGACGCGCATGTTCACGCCGGCGGCGCCGTGTGCGGCGATGGCGCGAACCACGTCGCGCTCGGTGAACATGCCGACTGCCGTGTTG
Organism: Bradyrhizobium sp. WYCCWR15520; assembly: GCF_056174665.1. Lineage (NCBI taxonomy): Bacteria > Pseudomonadati > Pseudomonadota > Alphaproteobacteria > Hyphomicrobiales > Nitrobacteraceae > Bradyrhizobium > Bradyrhizobium sp. WYCCWR15520. The sequence continues at coordinate 106,352 of NZ_JBWBWM010000015.1, read as the reverse complement.
CCTTCGGTGCGGACGACATCCTTGACGACCAGCGCGCTGATATTGCTGGAGCGCATCAGTTGCGCGGCAATGGCGACGGTCTCGTTCATGCGAACCGTTGCGACACGGGCGGTCTTCTTGCGCAGGATATCTCCGACTAGCATGGCAACCTCCTTGGCTGAATTATTAGGCGTAATTCTGGTATACATAATGCCAATTGTCAACACGCCCGGTAGTGAAAATCCTTCGCGATGATCGCAGTAAATAGGCAGTATTACTGACGTTTGTGCAGGAGAGTGGCCGATATTCGGGGTGAGGGAAGTGGCCAGGTCCGGCAAAAAAAGCCATCAGGTATACCAGGCGGCCAAAAGAAAACGCGCCCACCCCGGAGGGTGAGCGCGTCTGTTGTGATCGGTCTTGTTGGATCAGGCCGACGCTTGCGATTTGGCGATCACATTCTTGCGCCACGGCTTGAGCACCGCGATCGCCAGCAACGAGGCCAGGATGTTGGCGCCGGCAGCGACGATGAACACGGTGTCCCACGTGCCCGAAGACTGCTGCATGTAGTTGGCCACCGGCACCAGCAATGCGGCGGTGCCTTTGGCCGTGTAGAGCAGGCCGGCATTGGTGGCCGCGAACTTCGAGCCGAAGGTGTCCGTGCAGGTCGACGGGAAGAGCGAATAGATCTCACCCCAGGCGAAGAACACGAAGCCTGACAGCAGCACGAACCAGACCGGATCGTGGCCCAGCATATAGAGGCCCCAGATGCCGATGCCTTCCATGCCGAACGCGATAAACATGGTGTTCTCGCGGCCGATCATGTCGGAGATCCAGCCGAAGAAGGGGCGGGTGAGGCCGTTGAGCACGCGATCGATGGTGGCCGCGAACGTCACGGCCGTCATCGTCACCGCCATCAGCGTCACCGGTACGCTGTCGACCTTCCAGTCGACTGCGATCGGCTTGAGGTTGGCGGTGACCATCAATCCGCCGGCGCCGACGATCACGAACATGAAATACATCAGCCAGAAGATCGGCTGACGGATCACTTCAGTCGGCTGATAGTTGCGGCGCGTCTGAATCACGTTGGTGTTCTGCACCGTCGGCACTTGTCCGGCCTTCGGCGAGAACATCAGGAAGGCGAGGATGACGATGATCAGGCCTTGGCCGAGACCGAAGTAGAGGAAGGTGGTCTGGAAGCCGGAGTCCTTGATCATCGCCTGGATCGGAGCGACCGTCAGCGCAGAGCCGGCGCCGAAGCCGGCCGCGGTGATACCGGCGGCGAGGCCGCGCTTGTCGGGAAACCATTTCAGCGCGTTGCCGACGCAGGTGCCGTAGACGCCACCGGCGCCGATGCCCGCGATGATCATGCCGAGATAGTAGCCATTGAGCGTGGTGGCGTGAGCATTGATGGCCCATCCGATGGCGCAGAGGATGCCGCCGATGAGGACGACGAGGCGCGGGCCGTATTTATCGACAAACCATCCTTCGACCGGCACCAGCCAGGTCTCGAACAGCACGAACAGCGTAAATGCCCACTGGATCGAAGCGCGATCCCATCCGAATTTTTGCTGGATGTCTGGGACGAAGAAAGTCCAACCGTATTGGTAATTGGCGATCATCACCATCGCCAAGACGCCGATGGCCAATTGCGTCCAGCGATAGGCATCGCTGACTCGAGCCGCCTCGACGGGGGCTGCTCCGTGCACTGTATCCGTCATCTTCCCTCCATACGCTGTTCTATCAATTACCCGACAGCTCCGAGGGCGGACATTGGTATATGTTATGCCAGTAGACAAGAGAAATCTTGCCAGATTGTCGCATTTCCTGTGGCCCGTGCAACAGGCGTCATCAAAGCAGCGGTGATCAAGCCGCGCGCTAAAGGGCTGAAACAAAAAGAAATTGTTCGATGAGCTCTGGTCGCGTCTCTGCATTGCCAGAGCTTGCACGATCTTGAGCCTGATATCCCAGCGTCAAAAAAGTTGATGGCCGGGACAGTGCGCCCCGGCCATCAACATCCGTTTGAGGTGCTTTAAAGCGCCTGACTACTTGAGGCGGTCGTGCCGCGCAGGCGCGTGTAGCCCTGCTGGATCACCGACCAGAACAGCGCGATCAATCCGAGGATCATGATCGAACTGACCAGCGTGTTGGAGAAGAAGATGCCGAGCGAGCCCTGGGATCCCAGCAATGACTGCCGGAAGGCCTCTTCCGCCTTGTCGCCGAGCACGATGGCGAGCACCAGCGGGGCGAGGGGATAATTGCATTTCTTCAAGAGATAACCGATCACGCCGAACACCAGCATCAGCACCACGTCGAACGTGGAGCTGTGGACCGAGTAGGCGCCGATTGCGCACAGCACCAGGATGAGCGGCGCGATGATGCTGAAGGGGACGCGCAGGATGGCCGCGAAGACAGGCACGCAGGTCAACACGACGATCAGGCCGACGAGATTGCCGAGATACATCGAGGCGATCAGACCCCAGACGAATTCCTTCTGCTCGACAAACAGCATCGGCCCGGGCTGCAGGCCCCAGATCAGGAGGCCGCCGAGCAACACCGCAGCCGTCGGAGAACCCGGCACGCCGAGCGAAAGCATCGGCAACAGAGCCGCGGTGCCTGCAGCGTGCGCTGCGGTCTCCGGCGCGACCACGCCTTCGATTTCTCCCTTGCCGAAATTGTTGCCCTTCTTGGCCATGCGCTTTGCGATGCCGTAGCTCATGAAGGATGCGGGCGTTGCGCCGGCCGGCGTGATGCCCATCCAGCAACCGATCAGGCAGGAGCGCAGCGAGGTGACCCAGTAGGCCGGCAGCTCTTTCCAGGTCTGCAGCACCACCCGCAGATTGATCTTGGCGGTGCCGCCGCGGAAGGCGAGCCCTTCCTCCATCGTCAGCAGGATCTCGCCGATGCCGAACAGCCCGATGACGGCGATGAGGAAGTCGAAGCCGTTAAGCAGATGGGTGACGCCGAACGTCAGCCGCAACTGCCCGGTGATGGAATCGAGACCGACGGCGGCAAGCGCAAATCCGATCATCATGGCCGCAATGGTCTTGAACGGCGGCTCCTTGCTGAGGCCGACAAAGCTGCAGAACGCCAGAAAGTAGACCGCGAATTTCTCGGCAGGCCCGAATTGCAGCGCAAAGCTGGCAACCAGCGGCGCGACCAGCGTGATCATGACAACGGCGAACAGGGCGCCCACGAACGATGAGGTGAAGGCCGCCGTCAGCGCTTCGCCGGCCTTGCCCTTCTGCGCCATCGGATAACCGTCGAACGTCGTCGCGACCGACCATGGCTCACCTGGTATGTTGAACAGAATTGAGGTGATCGCGCCGCCAAACAACGCGCCCCAATAGATACATGAGAGCATGATGATGGCTGACGTCGGCGACATGCTGAAAGTCAGCGGCAACAGGATCGCCACGCCATTGGCGCCGCCCAATCCGGGAAGAACGCCGATCAGGACGCCGAGCACGATGCCGACGACCATCACCATGATGTTGAAAGGCTGCAGCGCTACTGCAAAGCCGTGAAAAAGATTGACGAGTTCTTCCATCCCCGTGATCCCTGCCGGTGCGAGTAATTACAGACCAAGCCACTCTTCAACCGGCCCCTTGGGAAGCGGGACCATGAACCAGCGCTCGAAAATGAAGTAAGTGATGATTGGCATGCCGAGCGAGACCGCCAGCACGGTCAGCCAGGGGTATTTGCCCAGCCATCGCATGAACCATGCGATGAAGATGATCGAGGCGAGGTACAGCCCGGTGAACGGCATGGACCCGACATAGATCGCTGTAGGGATGACCACGCTCAGGACCTGGCGAAGCTGTCCCCATTCAGCGAACAGCCCGTCATTGTCGTCGCGCAGTCCGTTCCACAGATTTATCGCGCTCGAAGCGACGATGAAGATTCCGATGTAGAACGGAAAGAACCCGGCGCGCGGGCCTTCCGCACCCCAGTTGATGCCTGCCTTCAGGCTGCCGGCGATAACGATCACGCCGAAGAGGGCGATCAACAGCGTGATTCCTGCCTCCACCAATTTGTGGGTGGGGCCGGTGTTGCTTGAGCTGCCTGTGGTCATCAAAACTCCATGCGAAACCGGGCCTGTGGCCTAAAGGCCCGGCGTCGGGGTTACGATCCGTCGTGGGTCAATCGTTCGTCAGTTTCCTGCGGCCGCGAGGAAGCCGGCGTCTTTCATCAGCGCCTCGTGACGTTTCTCTTCGACTTCGACCCACTTGGCGTAATCGGCCCCGGTCAGGAAGGTCGTGTTGAACGCGCCACTCTTCATGAAGTCCTGCCACTCTGGCGTGGCGCGAATCTTCTTGAACAGCTCGACGTAATATTCGATCTGATCCTTGGTCGCCCTGGGCGACATGAAGATGCCGCGCAGCATCAGGTATTCCATGTCGAGGCCCTGCGACTTGCAGGTCGGAATGTCCTTCCAGCTCTTGCCGTCCGCGACCTGCTCGTCATAGGCCATCGGCTGTTTGTCGAATACGCAGAGCGGCCGCAGCTTGCCCCCGCGCCATTGCGCGACCGCCTCGATCGGATTGTTGACGGTCGAATCGACGTGGTTGCCGACGAGCTGGACGGCGACTTCGCCGCCGCCCTTGTAGGGGATGTAAGTGAACTTGCTGCCGGTGGCTTTCTCGACCGCGACCGTAATGATCTGGTCTTCCTGCTTGGAGCCGGTGCCGCCCATCTTCATGCTGCCCGCGGGCGCAGCTTTCACCGCATCGATGTAATCTTTCGCGGTCTTGTAGGGCTTGTCCGCATTCACCCACAGTACGAACTCGTCGAGCGCCAGCATGGCTACCGGCGTGAGATCCTTCCAGTTGAACGGAATGCCCGTCGCGAGCGGAGTGGTGAAGAGGTTGGAGAGCGTGATGATGATCTTGTGCGGATTGCCGCCCGAACCCTTGAGGTCGAGGAAGCCTTCGCCGCCGGCGCCGCCCGATTTGTTGATGACAACCAAAGGCTGTTTCATCAGATTATGCTTGGTGACGATGCCCTGGATCGTCCGCGCCATCTGATCGGCGCCGCCGCCGGTGCCGGCAGGAACGATGAATTCGACGGGCCGCATCGGCTCCCATGCGGCTGACGCAGGAACCGACATCCCGACGGTGCACAACGTAGCAAGTGCCCCCAACGCAGTATGTGCAGCATGTTTCATTTGTTTCACTCCCATCCAATTGTCGTTATGCCGGTCTGTTGCCGGTTTGGTCATTTAATTCCAATGCCCATGCGGACTTCTCGCACTCAAGGCCGTCACACCGCAACGGTTCCTTCCATGCAAGGATTTCAAGCTCGAACTGTAGGAGGGACCGTTCGGGGCGGCATCCGCTCCTTTCGGCCAATGGTGGAATTGTGGAAAGCAGGAAGCGGCGCGCGAAATCCATTCGCACCTGTCGCCCCAACGCCCTGACTGTCCTTTTGGACTGCACGGCCCACCTCCCGAAGCGCTCTTGTTTTTGTCGAGCGCTGTGTGGAAGGCATCTTTGTATGCGATATGCCAGGAAGCAACTGTATAATGCTTCCGATCGTCACCCCGGCTGATTTGTCGCAGTCGTTGGTAAAGGCGGCGGCGGCGCGCAAACAAAAAATGGCCCCGGAAGCCGGGGCCATCAAATTCAGATCATCGAAGGCTCGATCGTTTTTCGGATCGAGTCCGTTTGCAGAAAGCCTTTATTTTCAGGGCTTAGAGACCAAAACGGGGCAGGTCGCCGTTGCGGACGGCAATGCGGCTGCTGGCGGTCAGCAGGCGGTCGATCGAAGCCATCACGCGCGCGAACAGGGTGGTGGAGGGCAGGAGGCTGATCGGTGCAGTCTTGGACATGGATGTCCCCTTTTCTTGGTCGCGGAACCATTCCGCTTCGGATCTGGGAACAGATTATGTATACCAGATGCCAGCTACAATAGCCTTGTTTGCATAGCAGCATTGGTGAGTTGCATTGCAGCAAACTAACGAAAGTGGCATTCCAGAATGAAAAAGGCCGCCGGAAACCGGCGGCCTTTGCATTCCAGGTACAACGGAGCTTATTCCGCCGCCTGTTTGCGCGGCGGGTCGAGCGCGCCCGAATCGTGGATCTCGGCGACCTGGTGGTCGGAGAAGCCGAGCACCTGGCGCAGGATCTCATCGGTGTGCTCGCCGAGCAGCGGGGAGCGGGTCACTTCGCTCGGTGAGTCCGAGAGCTTGATCGGGTTGCCGACCGAGATGTACTTGCCGCGGGTCGGGTGATCGACCTCGACCACGGTACCGGTGGCGCGCAGCGACTGGTCCTCGGCGATCTCCTTCATTGACAGGATCGGGCCGCAGGGGATGTCGTCCTTGTTGAGGATCTCCATTGCCTCGAACTTGGTCTTGGTCATCGTCCACTGTTCGATGCGGGCGAAGATCTCGTTCAGGCGCGGCAGGCGGGCCGGGGGTTTTGCGTAGTTCGGATCGGTCTTCCAGGTGGGCTCGCCGATCACATCGCAGATCTTCTCCCAGACCGGCGCCTGGGTGATGAAATAGATGTAGGCGTTCGGATCGGTCTCCCAGCCCTTGCACTTGAGGATGCGGCCGGGTTGGCCACCGCCGGAGTCGTTGCCGGCGCGCGGCACCGCATCGCCGAACGGAATGCCTTCACCGAACTGGCTGTATTCCTTGAGCGGACCATGGGCGAGGCGCTGCTGGTCGCGCAGCTTGACGCGGGCGAGGTTGAGCACGCCGTCCTGCATCGCGGCGGTGACGCGCTGTCCCTTGCCGGAGTGGGTGCGCTGATAGAGTGCGGTGACGATGCCGAGCGCCAGATGCAGACCGGTGCCGCTGTCGCCGATCTGCGCGCCGGTGACGAGCGGCAGGCCGTCGCGGAAGCCGGTGGTCGAGGCGGCGCCGCCGGTGCACTGGGCGACGTTCTCATACACCTTGCAGTCTTCGTAAGGCCCCGGGCCAAAGCCCTTGATCGAGGCCACGATCATCTTCGGGTTGATGGCGTGGATCTTCTCCCAGGGGAAACCCATGCGGTCGAGCACGCCGGGGCCGAAATTTTCGACCAGCACGTCGCAGCTCTTGATCAGGGCGGTGAGGACTTCCTTGCCCTTCGGGTTCTTGGTGTCGAGCGTGATCGAGCGCTTGTTGTGGTTCAGCATGGTGAAATACAGGCTGTCCACATTGGGGATGTCCTGCAACTGACCGCGCGTGATGTCGCCGACGCCAGGGCGCTCGACCTTGATCACGTCGGCGCCGAACCAGGCCAGCAATTGCGTGCAGGTCGGGCCCGACTGAACGTGGGTGAAATCGAGAATACGAACGCCCGTAAGCGCCTTTGTCATCGTCTTTGCTCCGTACTGTGTCTGTTGGCCCTGCGCCTGCAGGGTGAAATGGGTTGAAGGGGGCTATTTCTTTTTCAGAACGCTCTGCGGGTTGAGGTTGCCGATGCGGCCGCTCTCGGAGCCGGCCGCCGGATCGATCACCGCGTTGATGAGCGTCGGCTTGCCGGAATCCATCGCCTCGTTGACGGCGCGCTTCAGCTCGTCGGGCGAGGTGGCGTTGATACCGACGCCGCCAAAGGCTTCCATCATCTTGTCGTAGCGCGCGCCCTTGACGAACACGGTGGTCGCGGGATCGGAGTTGACGTTGTTGACGTCGGTGCCGCGATAGATGCCGTCATTATTGAAGATGACGACGCAGATCGGCAGATTGTAGCGGCAGATGGTCTCGACCTCCATGCCGGAGAAGCCGAAGGCCGAGTCGCCTTCCACCGCAAGGACGGGGTGGCCGGTCTCGAGCGCCGCCGCGATCGCCTGGCCCATGCCGATGCCCATCACGCCCCACGTGCCGACGTCGAGACGCTTGCGCGGCTTGTACATGTCGATGACACCGCGGGCGAGGTCGAGCGTGTTGGCGCCTTCGTTGACGAGGATGGCGTCGGGACGCTCCTTGATGACGTTCTTCAGCACGCCGAGCGCGCCGTGATAATCCATCGGCGACTTGTTGTTCATCAGCTTCGGCGCCATCTTGGCGACGTTGTCTTCGCGCTTGGACTGTACGGCCTTGGTCCAGTCGGCCGGCGGTGCGGTCCACCCCGAGCCCATCGCCTGCACGAAGGCGGAGACGGCCGAGCCGATGTCGCCGACGACGGGGGCTACGATCTCGACGTTGGAGTCCATTTCCCTAGGCTCGATGTCGACCTGGATGAACTTCTTGGGCGCTTCGCCCCAGGTCTTGCCCTTGCCGTGCGAGAGCAGCCAGTTGAGCCGCGCGCCGATCAGCATCACGACATCGGATTCCTTCAGCACGGTGGAGCGGGCCGCACCGGCGCATTGCGGATGCGTGTCGGGCAGAAGACCCTTGGCCATGCTCATCGGCAGGAACGGCACGCCGCTCTTCTCGACGAAGCTCTTGATTTCCTCGTCGGCCTGCGCGTAGGCCGCGCCCTTGCCGAGGATGATGAGGGGACGTTTTGCGCTCTTGAGCACATCGAGCGCGCGCTTGACGGAGGCAGGCGAGGGGATCTGCGCGGGAGCTGCGTCGATCACCTTTACCAGCGACTTCGCGCCGGCGTCCGCATTCATCACCTGTCCGAACAGTTTTGCCGGCAGATCGAGATAGACGCCGCCGGGACGGCCCGAGACGGCGGCGCGGATTGCGCGGGCAAGGCCGATGCCGATGTCCTGGGCGTGCAGCACGCGATAGGCCGCCTTGCACAGCGGCTTGGCGATCGCGAGCTGATCCATCTCTTCATAGTCGCCCTGCTGCAGGTCGACGATCTCGCGCTCGGACGAGCCCGAAATCAGGATCATCGGGTAGCAGTTGGTGGTGGCGTGGGCGAGTGCGGTGAGGCCGTTCAAAAAGCCAGGCGCCGACACGGTGAGGCAGACGCCGGGCTTCTTGGTGAGGAAGCCGGCGATGCCAGCGGCATAACCGGCGTTCTGTTCGTGGCGGAAGGAAATCACGCGAATACCGGCGGCCTGCGACATGCGGCCCAAATCCGTGATCGGGATGCCCGGCACATTGTAGATGGTGTTGATGCCGTTAAGCTTGAGCGCATCGATGACGAGATGGAAGCCATCCGTCAGCTCTTGCTCGGTGCCCGGTGCTTCGGACTTGGTAGCGGTATTCAGCATGGGCTTCATCTCCCTGATCGTTTTTGGTTCGGACGATTTTTGGTCGTCTTCTGGTGCGAAGGTTGCGTCTAGCTAAAAAGTTCCTGCCCGTGCGCTTCGACGTAAGCGGCAAGGCCAAGCGTGTGATCGCGTGCGCGCTTCTCGGCGAGTTCCGTGTCGCGCGCTTCGAGCGCTTCGATGATGGCAAGGTGCTCAGGCAGCGAAGTCGCGGTACGATCCTTCCGCCCGATGGTCAGTTGGCGGTAGCCGCGCACGTGCAAAAGGATGTCGTTGGTCATGTCGACCAGCACCGGCGATTCCGACAGCGAGATCAGCGCCTGATGGAACGCGATGTTAGCCTTGGAGTATTCCTCGACATGATCCTGTGGCAGCCGGTCCTTGCCAAAATCCTTGAAGAAATCGCGCAGCGCCGTGATGTCTTTCTTGCGCGCGGTGGTCGTGATCAGGCGTGCGGCCATGCTCTCGAGCGCGGCCCAGGCGCGGATCATGTCGACGATTTCGGTCTTGGTGCGGCGGACTACGACGATGCCGCGGCGCGGCACCGTTTTGACGAAGCCATCCTGTTCCAGCATCGCGATGGCTTCGCGGATTGGGGTGCGGCTGACGCCGAGGCGCTCGGACAGAGCGCGCTCGTCGAGCATCACCTGCTCGGGCGTCGCATAAATGTCCATCTTGAGAATGGCTTCCTTCAAGGCCTCATAGGCCTTGTTCTTGAAGCTCGTCTCCGGCGCGATCCGGACGATTGCGATGTCAGCATCAGCCATGACAGGCGGCGCCTTGGTTTGTTTAGGTGCGGGCACGACTCGTCTCCTCCCTGTTTTGGAGACGTCTTCTTAGCAGAAGAAACACCCGAATATTTTTGGCATACCAAATACCAGAATGTCAAGATGCCTATGTTTTCGCTGTTTCCGCGCGATAGTTTGTCTTGACAATCTAATCTCTGGCATACCAAATGCCATAAAACTAGCCCCAGGAGGAAGCCAATGTCAAATTCTGCAGATGCGGCCCGCAAGATCGCCGAGCCCAACGCCCATGAGGCTGTCCGCCGGGTGCTCGATACAGTGAAGGCCGAGAAGCGCACCAGCCTCACCGCGCCGGAAGGCAAGCTGGTGTGCGATGCCTACGGCATCCCGGTTCCGAAAGAGGGCGTGGCGAAATCCGCCGCTGAAGCATCCAAGCTCGCAACCGGCATGGGTTTCCCTGTCGTGATGAAGATCGTCTCGCCGGACATCCTCCACAAGACCGAAGCCGGCGGCGTCGTGGTCGGCGTCAAGACCGCGGCCGATGCAGAAAAGACCTACGAGACCATTCTCGCCAACGCCAAGAAGTATAAGGCCGACGCCAAGATCGAGGGCATCCAGGTTCAGCAGATGCTGGCCGGCGGCACCGAGGTCATCGTTGGCTCGATCACCGACGGCTCGTTCGGCAAGCTCGTGGCATTCGGCCTCGGCGGCGTGCTGGTTGAAGTGCTGAAGGACATCACCTTCCGCCTTGCGCCCGCCACCAAGGACGATGCGCTGTCGATGCTCGACGGCATCCAGGCCCACGATATGCTGAAGGGCGTGCGCGGCGGCGATCCGGTCAGCCGTGACGCGCTGGCCGACGTCATTGTCAAAGTGTCGCAGCTCGTCAGCGATTTCCCCGAAATCGTCGAACTCGATCTCAATCCGGTGTTCGCCACCAAGAAGGACGCGATTGCCGCCGACGTGCGCATCGTCGTCGACTTCGATTACAAGCCGCGCCCGGCGCCGCGCCCGACCGAAGAAATCGTGGCTGCCATGAACCGCATCATGCAGCCGAAGGCGGTTGCCGTGATCGGCGCCTCCGCCGAGGACGGCAAGATCGGCAACTCCGTGATGAAGAATCTGATCAACGGCGGCTACAAGGGCGACATCTATCCGATCCACCCGAAGGCGCCCGATATCCTGGGCTACAAGGCCTACAAGAGCGTCAAGGACGTGCCCGGCGTGATCGACACCGCGGTATTCGCGATTCCGGCGAAGTTCGTGGCCGGTGCGCTTGCCGAATGCGGCGAGAAGAAAATTCCCGGCGCCGTGCTGATTCCGTCGGGCTTTGCCGAAGCCGGCGCGCCTGAATTGCAGGCCGAGATCGTCGAGGTCGGCAAGAAGTACAATGTCCGCCTGATGGGCCCGAACATCTACGGCTTCTACTATACCTGGTCGAACCTCTGCGCCACGTTCTGCACCGCCTATGACGTCAAGGGCCATGCGGCGCTGTCGTCCCAGTCCGGCGGCATCGGCATGGCGATCATCGGTTTTTCGCGCTCGGCGAAAATGGGCGTCTCCGCGATCGTCGGCCTCGGCAACAAGTCCGATATCGATGAGGACGATCTGCTTGCCTTCTTCGAACAGGATCCGAACACCAATCTGATCGCCCAGCACTGCGAGGACCTCAAGGACGGCCGCGCCTTCGCGGAAGCCGCCAAGCGCGTCTCCAAGAAGAAGCCGGTGGTGGTGCTGAAGGCGGGCCGGACCTCGGCCGGCGCGAAAGCGGCCTCGTCGCATACCGGCGCGCTCGCCGGTAACGACAAGATCTACGAAGACGTGTTCAAGCAGTCGGGCGTGATCCGCGCCCGGTCGTTGCGGCAATTGCTCGAATTCGCGCGTGGCATGCCGGTGCTGCCGACGCCGAAGGGCGAGAACGTGCTGATCATCACCGGTGCCGGTGGTTCGGGTGTGCTGCTGTCGGACTCCTGCGTGGATAACGGCCTGTCGTTGATGTCGATGCCGCCGGATCTCGACGCCGCGTTCCGCAAATTCATCCCGCCGTTCGGCGCGGCTGGAAATCCTGTTGACATCACCGGTGGCGAGCCGCCGATCACCTACATCAACACGGTGAAGCTCGGCCTGTCGGACGAGCGCATCCATTCGCTGATCCTGGGCTATTGGCACACGATCGTGACGCCGCCGATGGTGTTCGCCCGCAACATGGTCGAGGTGAAGAAGGAGATGGAAGCGAAAGGCTTCGTCAAGCCGATCGTCGCCTCGCTCGCCGGTGACGTCGAGGTCGAGCAAGCCGCCGAATATCTCTACGAGAACGGCATCCCGGCCTATGCCTATTCGACCGAATTGCCGGTCGAAGTGCTGGGCGCGAAGTACAAGTGGGCGCGCGGCGCGGGCTTGCTGTAGGATCTATCAACAACAAAATGCCGCTTCGGAGCGAACCCGGAGCGGCATTTCTCTAGGTCATCCCGGGGCGATGCGAAGCATCGAACCCGGGATCTCGTCATTCCGGGTCTGGTCCTTCGGACCATCCCGGAATGACGAACGCAAAAAGCGGCAGGTCGCGATGAAGAAAGACGTGATCCGGCGCAAGGCCATTGAGCCGAAATCCAGTGCAGACCAGGATGAGAATGCCCGCGATGGCGGCGTCCAGTCCGTCGATCGTGCGCTCTCGATCATCGAGACGCTTGCCGAGGACGACGAAGGCTATCGCCTGAGCGATCTCGCGATCCGCACCGGGTTGTCGACCTCGACCGTGCATCGGCTGCTGGCGACGCTGGAAAACCGCCGCTTCGTGCAGTTCGACCGCACCGAATCGAAATGGCATGTCGGGGCGCGCTGCTTCACGGTGGGAGCGACATTTGCCCGCCGCCGCAATTTCTCGGCGCAGGCGGTGCCATATTTGCGCAAGCTGCGCGACCTGACGCGGGAGACCGCCAATCTCGCCGTCGTCGACGACGAATTCATCATCGTGCTGACGCGCATGGAGAGCCGCGAGATCATGCGTTCGCTGACCAAGGTCGGCGGCCGAGTCGCGATGGTCGCCTCCGGTGTCGGCAAGGCGGTGCTGGCAACCTATTCGAACGAAGACGTCAGCGCCATCATCCATCATCACGGCATGCCGCGGCTGACCGAAAAATCGATCGTGCGGCCGAGCGATCTGTTCAAGGAACTCGAAAAAATCCGCCGCCAGGGTTTTGCGATCGACGACGAGGAGGCCTGCATGGGCCTGCGCTGCATCGCCGCCGTCGTCTACAACGACTGCGCCGAGCCCTTAGCGGCGATTTCCGTCTCAGGTATGACCAGCCGCCTGACCGACGAGCGGCTGCCGCAACTCGGCCAGACCGTGCGCGAGGTGGCGGCGGAGCTGACGGTGGCGCTCGGCGGGGTGATGCCGGAGATGAAGGCCGGTTGAGCCTTTCACCTCGCACTCATCCGAATGAGGCACGAACCTCATCGATGGTCAGCTTCGGGTTCTGCAGGTGAGGGAAGTGCCCGATGCCCGGAAGAGGCGCGAATTCCGCGCCGATCCTCTGGGCGAGCTCTGCTCCCATCTCGTTCTTGATGTAGAGGTCCTTCTCGCCCCAAATCACCTTCACTGGAGTTTTGAGCAGGGGCAGTTGCGATTCGAAATGGTCTTGGTCCCGCGTAAAGTGCGAGTAGTAGTGGGAGAACGCGTCTGCCGTCGTCATCGCGCCCTGGCTCCATCCCCGGGACATGTCGTCCTTGAATTCCCGCGAAACTTCGAATTGGGCTTCCTTGGGTAGACCTCTTGTGAAGGTGTTCGCGAGGATCTCGTCGCGATTCTTGTTCAGGCTGGCGCGGACCTGATCCATCGCAGGCCCAGCCTTCAGGTTTTGCAGGCTCTCATACATGTATTGGGGCCTGTTGAACGGGGCGAAGTCGCCGACGATGATCGTCCTTGCGATATCAGGTTTTTCCACGGCCAGCAGGAGCGCCGGCAGGGCGCCGATATCGGTTGCGTAGATCGCAAGCTTCGACGTGTCGATGCCTGCTTTCGCGATGTATTGATGGAGAATGTGCGCGTAGTCCTTGGGCGCATAGAAGAACCTGTCGACCGTTGGCCTGGATGAAAGACCATAGCCAGGCCAGTCGAAAGCATGAACTTCGTAGTCATCGGCCAGAGCCAGGGAAATATCCTTCCAGGCGTACAACGTCTCTGGAAACCCATGCAGGAAGAGCACGGTCCCCTTCGGCTTCGGGTTGCGCAGCACCATCCTTCTGAGCGTGATGTCTTTGTCGATCTCGAAGAAACCGATCGCGTCGTCGTTGATCCGCTGTGACATGATGTGTCCTTTCGTCCTGTTCTCTGGTCAGTGGGCCGGCCGAAGTGATCTGAAGGCGGCACGGAGTTCGGCGGCGAACAGCTCCGGCTGCTCCCAGGCCGCGAAGTGGCCGCCCTTGTCGGCCTCGTTGAAGTAGATGAGGTTGCGATAGGCGCGCCGGGCCCACGTCTCGGGGGCTCGATAGACTTCGCCGGGGAATACGGTGATGGCGACCGGAAGCGAGATGTCGGCGGTCTTCTGCGCAGCCGAGAGAACGACGCTTTGGCCGGCCGTTTCCCAGTACAGGCGAGCAGCCGACGTCGCCGTGTTGGTCAGCCAGTACAGCGTAATGTCGTCGAGCACATCGTCCCTGCCGAGCAGGCGCTCGGGCTCGCCGTTGTTGTAGTCGTAGATCCAGGCTGCAAGACCCACCGGAGAGTCTGCCAGAGCGTAACCGATCGTCTGCGGGCGCGTGCCCATGATGGCGCCGTAGGCGCGGTACTTTTTGAAGAACGTATCGAGCTGCTCGAATGCCGCGCGTTCTTTTTCGGAAAGTGCCGCCGGCGCAGGCCCGCCGCCGGCAATCGCCATGGCGACCTCGGGAGGAACCGTCGCCGGCAGGTTGATGTGGATGCCGCGCAATCCGGCCGATGCTTGACGCGCCATGGCGCTGGAGACGGGCGAGCCCCAGTCACCGCCCTGGGCGACGTAGCTTGTATATCCGAGACGCTTCATCAATTCCGCCCAGGCACGGGCGATGCGGTCCGGATTCCAGCCGGTGTCCTTCGGCTTGCCGGAGAAGCCGTAACCCGGCATCGACGGGATCACGAGATGGAAGGCATCCGATGCCTTTCCGCCATGTGCCGTAGGATTGGTGAGCGGAGCGATGATCTTGAGCTGTTCGACAATTGAACCCGGCCAACCATGCGTGACGATAAGCGGCAGCGCATCTTCGTGTCTGGAACGGACGTGGATGAAGTGGATGTCGACCCCGTCGATCTCGGTGATGAACTGCGGCAAGGCGTTAAGCCGCACTTCCAGCTTTCGCCAGTCATAATCGGTCGCCCAGTAGCGCATCGTTTCCTGGAATTTCGCGAGCTGGACGCCCTGCGACCGGTCATTCACGGTCTCCTGATCCGGCCAGCGCGTGGCAAGGATGCGCCTGCGGAGGTCGGCAAGCTGCTCTTCCGGAATGTTGATGCGGAAAGGTCGAATGACGTCACCTGAGGAGGCGGCCATCAACCGCGACGGCAGTAGGCTCGCGGCGCCCATGCCAACGATGCCCCTCATTGCCGCGCTCAAGAGCCGGCGGCGGTCGCGGTCGATGAGCTCGGGGCTCGCGTGAGAGTTCAATATTTTCATGGCCTTCTCCTGCCGATTTGCTTCACCGCGGAAGCGCGATGTCCTTCGATCAACCCGCGCCTATCTCTCGAGCGCGGCCTGCGGCGTATTCCGAAAGCTGATTGCAAGGCGATTGTAGGCGTTCATCAAGCCAATCGCGATCGTGAGATCCACGAGTTCTCGCTCCTCGAACACGGTGCGGGCTGCCTGGTACGCTTCATCCGGCACGTTGGTCTCTGCGACGCGCGTCACCGTTTCGGCCCATGCAAGGGCGGCGCGTTCGCGTTCGTCGAAGAGGTTGCCGGCTTCCTTCCACGCCTGCACCAGCGCCAGCTTTTCAATCTTCAGTCCCTTCTTGAGGAGATCGCGCGTGTGCATGTCGAGGCAGTAGGCGCAGTTGTTGATTTGCGAGATGCGCAGATAGACCAGCTCGACCAGCGCAGGGGAAAGGCCGCTCTGCATGATGTATCCGTAGACGCCGCCCAGCGCTTTCACGCCTGCCGGTGCGATCTGGTTGTATTCGAGGCGCTTGCTCATTTTTTGCTCCTTGATGACGTGTCCTGCTCAACGGAAGTGGTCAGTTCCTTCTCGCCGGTATCGATGAGGAACACGGCGAGCAGCTTTGCCGGATTGGTCTTGCTCGCATTGCGACTGACCGGATGACGAGAGCCCGGTGTCTCGTAGAAACTTTCGCCGGCGCGGTAGACCCGCCTCGGTCCGTCATTCACCTGGGACTCGATTTCGCCAGCGAGGACGTAACCGAAAATAAAAGCCGACTTGGCGTGGATGTGCGAAGGCGATGCCCCGCCCGGCGTATAGTCGACAATCAGGGTGACCAGTGACTTGCCGGGGATGTTGGGTATCGTCTGCGAGAAGTGCGGCGTAACCGTTTCGCCGATGCCGTGGGCGGCGGCAGGCGTCGCCATGGCGATGGCAATGGCAGCATAAGCCGCGCTGAAGATGGATCGCATTTTCATGGTAGCGTCTCCTTTGGTTGCGTGAGGTGCTGATGGTTGTCGGTGCTCAGCGGCGAATGATGGTCTTCAGCGAGTCGACGAACACCCAGAACGAAGCGGCGAACAGGCCGATGTCCTTCAGCAGGAACTGACCCGGCGCGACCGAGATCGCGGGCGGCCCGAGCTCCGGCACGACGACGCCCGGCGTCGAGACCATGAAGCTGACGGTCGTGACGAAGAGCCCGGCCGAGAGAAGACCGCCGGCTGCGGAAAAGACCGGGTTCGCCAATCTGAGGGCGATCAGCAGCCCGATGCTGAGTTCGATGAAGCCGAGGAAAGTGGAGAAGCCGCGGACCGAGAACAGAGCGTAGAACCAGCTCAGCAGCGGGCTGTTCTCCACCAGCGGCACCAGTCCGTTGGCCTCGTATTCGGTAAACTTCATGCCGCCGAACCAGGCGTAGATGATCGCCAGCGACACGTAGAGGCCGACTCGGCTGGCCGGCTCGGCGTAAGCGAGCACGCGTTCGGCATGATCGCGCCACCGGACAATGGAGCCCGGTGCGAGAACCGGCGCCGCGTGCTGGGTGATGATGTGTGACATGGTAACCTCCTTTTTGATGGGATCTCTGCTTGATTGACTCGGTGCTCACGCATTCACGCGCTTGCGCAGGTTGTAGCGAGGGGCCGGGATGACGCTCGAGAGCTTGTCCGTCATGGCAAGGCGCGCTGCCTCATGACGATCCCACTCGGACTTGTCCGCCAGCGCCGGGATGGTCACGGTCTCGCCAAGGTCGAGACCGGCGAGCGCCGCATCGACCATGTCGTCAGCCGACATCACGATCTGCGCCGGTAGCTGATGAACCGGCGTGCCGGCAATGTCCCAGAATTCGGTGGCGGTGGCGCCCGGCAGCACCGCCTGCACGCGGATGCCCTTGTCGGCGAGCTCGTGAACGAGCGAGCGGCTGAATGCGAGCACGAACGCTTTCGTGCCACCATAGACGCCGTTCAGCACCTCCGGCGCGACCGCGACGATCGACGAGATGTTGATGATCGTGCCGTTGCCGCGGGCGACAAATCCCGGGGCCGCCGCATAGGTCAGCCGCGTCAGCGCGGTGACGTTCAGACGGATCATGTCCTCCATCTTGTCAACGTCGGAGGCGACCAGCGGGGCTGAAGCGCCGACGCCGGCGTTGTTGACCAGCACCGAGATGCCGGCATTGGTCCGTAGGATGTCTTCGACGCGTTGCAGGTCTGCTGGCGACGTGAGGTCGGCCTCGACCGTTTCCACTTTCCGGCCGGTCTCGTTGCTGAGCCGGCGCGCCAGCGACGCAAGCCGCTGCCTGTTACGCGCCACAAGAATAAGATCGTGGCCGCGCTTTGCCAGGCGATCGGCATAGATCGCGCCGATGCCGGTGGATGCGCCGGTGATAAGGGCGGTTCCTTTGGGGTGGGTCATTTCCATCTCCGTCGGTTGGTCGGGTTTGTTGCCTCGCGGTGATGGATAGGCCCTTCCGAAATTGATGGGTATCTGGCAAAATCGAGATGTATCCTTCCAAAAAATGGAAGCGTCCATGGACCGTCTCGAAGGCATGTCGATTGTGTTGGCGGTTGCGGAAGCCGGAAGCCTGTCGGCCGCGGCTCGCCGGCGGAAATTGCCGCTGGCGACCGTCAGCCGAAAGGTGTCCGAGCTCGAAGCGCACCTGCGCACGAAGCTGTTCAACCGGTCGAGCCGCGCACTCGTCCCGACTGACGCAGGGCTCTCCTACATCGCCGCCGCAAAGCGAATCCTTGCCGATATTGCCGAAGCCGAGCGCGCCGCGTCCGGCGAGTACACGACGCCACGCGGAGATCTGAGTGTGTCGACCCTTGTCGCGCTCGGTCGCTTGTGTTTGCAGCCGGTTCTGGCGGAGTTCCTGGTGACGTTTCCGGAGGTGGACGTTCACCTCAATCTGCAGGATCGGACCGTCGATCTCCTGGAAGAGCACATCGACGTTGCGCTTCGGGTCGGCGATCTCGCCGATAGCAGCCTGATCGCGGTACGTGTCGGGGAAATCCACCGCGTGGCTTGCGCCAGCCCGGCCTATCTGAAATCTCGCGGAACGCCCAAGTCGCCCGATGATCTCTCGGCGCACGACTGCATCAGCTATCCTCCGATGCAGTCGCCAAGCACATGGAGATTCAGGCGAGACCAGACGGAGTATGCGGTGCCGGTTCGGTCGCGCTTCATTGCGAGCAATCTCGAGTCGGCCTGCGACGCTGCGCGCGCAGGCCTCGGTATCACCGTGGCGTTCTCTTATCTCGTTGCCGAACCGATAAAATCCAGGGAGTTGGTGCCGCTTCTGCAGGATTTTCAGCCGCCACCGCAACCCGTCAGCTTTGTGTATTCGCCGAACCGCTTTATGCCGGCCAAGTTGCGTGCGTTTCTCGACTTCGCGGTGCCACGTCTCAGGGCGCAGCTTGCCGACCTGCCAAAAGGTGCGGCCCGTCACCGTGTTGCTCGTGAATAAAGTTGCGCAACGTTCGCGTGGACTCACATGGGGCTTGGTGGGATGGCAGCTCCAGGCGCGAAACGGCCCGTTGGCGAAAGCCTGCGATCCGCTAGACTGTCTCCAACGAATGAACGGCGAGGGCAGTCCTCTGCTGCAAGAAAATTCGGGAGAGAACATGAGCCGGAAGATCGCAATCGTCGGAGCGGGCGCCGTCGGCGGCTATGCGGGCGCGCATATGGCTCAGGCGGGTGAGGACGTCACCTTCATCGATCCCTGGCCCGAACATGTCGAGCATATGCGCAAGCACGGGCTGCGCGTCACCCACGCCATGGACGTCGCGGAGTTCTCGGTGCCGGTGCGGGCGCTGCATGTGACGGACGCACAGCAGCTTGCCAAGGAGCAGCCGGTCAACATCGCCTTCGTCTGCATGAAATCCTACGACACGGCCTGGGCGACCATGCTGATCCAGCAATATCTGGCGCCGGACGGCTATGTGGTGTCGCTGCAGAACTGCATGAACGAGGAGACGATTGCGGGCATCGTCGGCTGGGGCAAGACGCTGGGCTGCATCGCCAGCAGCATCACGGTGAACCTGCCGGAGCCCGGCCACATCCACCGCGGCGCCGGCAAGGGCGGGGTGGCGCACACCGTGTTTCGCGCCGGCGAAGTGCATGGCCGCATCACGCCGCGGGCGGAGGAAGTCTGCCGCCTGGTCGGCTATTCCGACAGCGCCAAGGTGACGGAGAATCTCTGGGGCGAGCGCTGGTCGAAGCTGGTCGCGAACGTCATGGGCAACGGGCTCTCCGCCTGACGGACATCGTCAAGCGCGTGGAGCGGGGCGAGCTGAGCCCGGATCCACGGCATATTACGGAGCTGCGATTAAACTGAGCCGCCTCGCGCTTGCTCCGGCGAGACTGGTACGATCAGTCGCTATTCACCGCTTACCGGCCCGCCATCCCATTTCCCAGAAGTCGGCTTCGAGCCGGGTGGCCTCCTTGAAGATCGCGATCAGCTCAGCCTCGCGGGCGGGAGTAGCGTAGCGATTGGCGAGGCGCTCCAGGTGTTCCCGCGCATTCGCCGCCACTTCCTGATAGGGAGCCCCGGCGTACTCGGCGATCCAGACGCGATACGGGTTCGTCGCAGCGAGCGCATTGGGTCGCGCGGCGAGCCTCGTCGCGATCTCGGCGTAGCCGATCACGCAAGGCGCAAGCGCCACCTTGAGCGAGAGCAGATCGCCGCGCATTCCGGCGTCGAGCACGTAGCGCGTATAGGCCAGCATTTCGACCGCCGGAGGGGCTTGCTCAAGATCGGTGGCCGACAGGCCCCAGCCGGCGCAGAGCTTCACATGCAGGTTCATCTCGACATCGAGAATGGCCGAGAGGCCGCCGGCCGCTTCGCGCATGTCGGCAAGCGTCGGCGACTTGTAGACGGCGAGCGCGTAGGCGCGCGCAAACTCGATGAGAAACAGGTAATCCTGAACGAGGTAATGCCGAAATGCCGCCTCAGCGAGCGAAGCGTCCGCCAGCCCTTCGGTGAAGGGGTGTTCGGTATAGGCCCGCCATTCGGTGGACGCCGCATTTTTCAGTCGATCGAAGAAACTCATGATCCCTCGCAGGGGGGTGTCTTCTCAATGAATGCTCTTGCACGCTACCCCGTCATAACAAACCTCTCAGCCAGGGAACAACGTCAGTTTGGCCAAACGGCTGCTGCATGAGGGTGGCCAGCGGCAATCCGTCACGAAACCGAATCGTGCCTGAGACGTTGAGGTAACCGCGTCGCGTTCGCTCCGGCGACTTCCAGGGAAGAGGGGGCCATGCAATCTCGACCTCCGCAGGTCCTTGCTCTCGTCGCGAGCGCCACTTGCGTTCTCGCGGTCGGCACGCTTCTCGCAGGCTTCCTGGAATTTGGCCCCCATACCCGGCACATGGCCGGCCATATCCTGGCGATGAATGTTGCTGCCCCCGTGCTTGCTCTGATCGCGCTTGCGCGGTGGAGGCGGCCCACGGGGAGCGTATCCTTGCTTTGGTTCACAACCTTTGGCCAGATCGCCGGGCTTTGGGTCTGGCACGCCCCTGTCGCGCAGAACCTGATCCTGCATGCGCCCATTGCAATGATCGTGGCACACGCTGCGCTATTGCTGGTAGCCACAGCGTTCTGGGCGTCGTTGCTCTCCCTCACGGGCTCCTCGCGCTGGCAGGCTATTCCGGCCCTTCTGCTCAACGGAAAGCTGGTCTGCCTGCTCGCGGCTCTCCTCGTCTTCGCACCGCGGGCGCTTTACGGGTCCGCGGACCATGCCGCGCACGGGCTCGGCGATCAGCACCTTGCGGGTCTGTTGATGCTCGCGGCTTGCCCGCTGAGCTATCTCGTTGCGGCCGTCTTCATGACGGTTCATTTGATCGGTGCGTACGAGCCGCCGCGGCAGGGGCCGCCGATCCACCGAACCGCCAGCTAGCTCATGCGCATCGACCCGCCCGTGCGCATCCGCTTCATCCTGTTAGCCGGGCTGGCAGCGCTGCTGCTTGGTTTCCTGTTCATATGGTCCGGTGTCTACACCGTCGCGGCCAGTCGCGGGCACTTTGCGGTGACCGAATGGTTGCTGACATTCGCGATGCGCAATTCGGTCAAGACGCACGCGCTCGGCATCGAGGTCCCGCCGCTCGACAATGCCGATCTCGTGACGCTTGGAGCCGCGCATTTCCAGAGCGGCTGCGCGTATTGTCATGGCGCTCCGGGTATCCCGATCAGCCCGATCGCGCGAGCCATGCTGCCTCCGCCGCCCGACCTTGCGACCAACATGCGGCCGTGGCGCGACCGCGAGTTGTTCTGGATCATCAAGCACGGCATCAAATACACCGGCATGCCGGCGTGGTCGGCGCAGCAGCGCGACGACGAGGTGTGGGCACTCGCCGCGTTCCTGCGCCGTCTTCCGAGCCTCGACGCGGCGCAGTACCGTGACCTCGCGCTTGGAGGCTTGCGGGTGCCGCCGCAGGGCGGTGAGAGCCTGGCGACAAGCGAGACGACGGCCCCCGCGGCCGGCGCCTGCGCCCGCTGCCACGGCGCAGGCGACGCGAGGCCGGCGAGCTCTCTCGTTCCAATCTTGCACGGTCAGCCAGCCGAATTCATCGTCGCGTCGCTTGAGGCTTTCGCGAGCGCGCAGCGCGCCAGCGGGATCATGCAGCCCGTCGCGCGCGCGCTCACCGGCGACGATTTCAGACGTGTGGCCGACTACTATGCGGCGCTTCAAGCGCCGCACGTCCCGGAAGGACCAACGGATAGATCCGCGATCGAGCGTGGACGCAATGTCGCGGAGAATGGCGATCCGACGGCAAGAGTACCGGCTTGCGCGGGCTGCCATGGCGAAGAGGCTTTGAAGATCTATCCTCGCCTTGCCGGGCAAAATCTCCCCTACATGCTCAATCGCCTGCGGCTCTGGAAGGGAGGCCTCGCGCCGGGTACGGCGACCGAAACCATTATGGCGCCGATCGCGCGTGCGCTGAGTGAGCGGCAGGTCAAAGACGTCGCGGCTTATTACGCTTCGGGCGATCCTTCTGCCGGTGCCTCGCGATGAACGGGATCCTTCAGTCCGTGCTTGCGCCGCACGGCCCGCAGGCTGGACAGATCGCCACGCTTGCCTGGGCGCTGTTCGCATTCGGTTCGGTCATCCTCGGGCTGGTCATGGCCGCGATCTGGCTCGCGGTGCGCGGTGCGCCGCGCATCCGCGAGGTGCTCGCCCGCGAGCGCACCATCATGGTGCTCGGCCTCGCATTGCCGGTCGTCACGCTCACGATCCTGCTCGGCTGTGGCGTATGGCTCACGCGCGCCCAGACCGGGCATGCGGGCGATTCCCTGCGCATCGAGGTGACCGGCGAGCAATGGTGGTGGCGTGTCGTTTACGATGGTCCGACGCCGGTCATGAGCGCGAACGAGATCCGAATTCCCGTCGGGCAGCCGGTCGACTTCACGCTCAAGGCAGCCGACGTGATTCACAGCTTCTGGGTCCCGAGCCTCGGCGGCAAGGTCGACATGATCCCCGGCCGGATCACGCGCCTGCGGCTTACCGCCGAACGCGCGGGCGTCTATCGCGGACAGTGCGCTGAATATTGCGGCGGGCCGCACGCGCTGATGGCCTTCAAGGTCATCGCCATGCTCCCCGACGAATACGACGCATGGCTTGCGCGTGTGGCCGATCCGCCGGCCGCCCGCTCAACCGACATCGAACGGCGCGGCCAGTCTCTCTTCGTGGCGGCCGGTTGCGGCGCCTGCCATGCCGTGCGCGGCACCGATGCGGCAGGGACAATCGGTCCGGACCTGACGCACTTCGCCGCGCGCGGTTCTGTTGGAATCGACACGTTGCCGCTCACGGCCGAAAATCTCGCCCGCTTCATCCGCGACGGGCAACACATCAAGCCGGGCAACCGCATGCCCGAATTTCGCATCTTCTCTTCGGCCGAGCAGACTGCGCTCGCCAGCTACCTCATGAGCCTGCGATGAGCGAACCCTTACCAGCGTACCTCGCAGGCCATCCGAACAAGCTGCCGCGTCCCAAGGGCGAGTTGGAAGCGCTTGAGGCCGCCTGGGAGCTGCCGAAGGGCTGGCGGATCGTCACCGCGGTCAACAACACGGTCGTTGGCTACTTTTACGTGGCGGCCGCAGTGCTGTTCTTCCTGCTCGCGGGAATCCTCGCCCTGCTGATGCGCCTCCAGCTCGCGGTGCCGAGCAACACCTTCCTATCGCCGGAGACCTACAACCAGATCTTCACGATGCACGGCACCATGATGATGTTCCTGTTCGCCGTGCCGGTGGTCGAAGCGATGGGCATTCTCCTTCTGCCGCAGATGCTGGGAGCGCGCGACCTTCCGTTTCCTCGCCTCGGCGCCTTCGCATTCTGGGCCTATTTCGTCGGAGGGATCATTTTCTTCGGCACGTTGTTCTACGATGTCGCGCCGTCTGGCGGGTGGTTCATGTATCCACCGCTCACCGGAGTGCAGTTTTCGCCCGGGCTCGGCGCGGATTTCTGGCTGCTCGGCATCGGCTTCATCGAAATCTCGGCAATCGCGGGCGCGGTCGAGCTGATTGTCGGCGTGCTGCGCACGCGCGCGCCCGGCATGACGCTCGATCGCATGCCGATGTTCGCATGGACGATGCTGGTCTTCGCCGGGATGATTGTGTTTGCGTTTCCGGCCGTAATCCTGGCAACGCTGCTGCTTGAGCTTGAGCGCGCATTCGGCTGGCCATTCTTCATTCCGCAGAAGGGCGGAGACGCGCTGCTATGGCAGCATCTGTTCTGGTTCTTCGGTCACCCGGAGGTCTATATGATCTTCCTGCCGGCCGCCGGCATGGTGTCGATGATCGTGCCCACGATGGCCCGCACGCCGCTCGTCGGTTACCGGCTGATCGTCGTCGCGTTGATCGCGACCGGCTTCTTCTCGTTTGGCCTGTGGGTGCATCACATGTTCACCACCGGCATCCCGGCGCTTTCGTTGAGTTTCTTCTCGGCTGCCAGCATGGCGGTTGCGCTCCCAAGCGGCATCCAGGTTTTTGCCTGGATCGCCACGATCGCGGCGGGACGGCTGCAGGTAACGACCGCATCGCTGTTCGTGCTCGGCTTCCTGTTCATATTCACGTTGGGCGGGCTGACGGGCGTGATGGTCGCGATGGTGCCGTTCGACTGGCAGGTGCACGACACCTATTTTGTGGTCGCGCATTTTCACTATGTGCTGGTGGGAGGCATGGTATTTCCGCTGTTCGGTGCCTTCTATTACTGGGCGCCCGCCTTCAGCCGCCGCGTGCTCTCGGAGCGATTTGGCAAGGCGGCATTCTCCCTGATGTTCATCGGATTCAACGTCGCGTTTTTCCCCATGCACGTCACGGGCCTCATGGGCATGCCGCGCCGCGTCTACACCTATCCTGCCGTTGCTGAGTGGAACGAGCTGAACATGATCTCGACGGTCGGAGCATTTCTGTTTGCCGCCGGCGTGCTGGTTTTCCTTTTCGACCTCGTTCGTAACCTGCGGCCGACCGTGTCCGAGCCGGTCGGGGACGTCTGGAAGGGCGCCTCGCTCGAATGGATGCACAACCACGTCTACGGGCCGCGCAGTGTTCCGCTGGTAATGAGTCGTGATCCGCTCTGGGATCAGCCGCAACTTTCGGAGGAATCGAAAGAGGGGCGCCACTATCTGCCCGGTACGGTGACGGGACAGCGCGAAACCATCATCACCTCGCCGATCGAGGCAACGCCGCAGGCGCTACAGCGTCTGCCCGGCTATGGCTGGTCACCAATGCTCGGCGCGGTGTTCACGGCCGGCTTCTTCATGCTGCTCACCGTGAAGTATGTGACGCTCGCCTTCATCTCGGGTGTGCTCGCGCTCGTGATGATCCTGATCTGGATGTGGGGCAGCGATCCGAGGCCGTTGCCTCGTGCCGAGATCGGCCATGGCATCCAGGTGCCGACGTATGTGAGCGGTCCGCTCTCGCATTCCTGGTGGGCGATGGTCGTTTTGATGCTTGTTGCAGGCTCGCTCTACCTTTCGTTTGTGTTCGCCTATCTCTTCCTTTGGACAGTCTCGCCGCAGGTGTGGCCTAAACCTGAGCAAATGCCGCCCCCGCTGTGGCCCTTCGTCTCTGCGTTGTTGCTCGGAGCAAGCAGCGGCTTGATCGTCCTCGGTGGCCGCGCGCTTCCGGTTCGAACGCCCAACCGCGTCGCCTTCGTTGGTACGATCGGCCTGGCGGTCGTATCGCTGTGCGGAAGCTTCGGCGTCGAAGTCCTGTCGCACTGGCGCGCCGGCTTTCGTCCTGATGCCGACGCGCACGCTGCGTTCGCCTACATGGCGTCGTTTCTTCAACTTCAGCTCGTGCTGGCACTTGTCGTCATGGCGGGCTTTGCCATCGCGCGCTGCCTTGCTGGCATGCTCAGCCGCCGGCGTCGCGTCGTGTTCGACAATCTCGCGCTGCTTTGGCATTACACGGTCGCGCAAGGCCTGTTCGGTCTTCTGCTCGTGCACGGCTTTCCGAGGATCGTATGAACGCTCCTCGCACCCGGCCTCTTGCCGATTTACTGCGCCTGTTCGTTGGGCCGGCCGTCTGGTTCTTGCATCTTGCTCTGCTGTACGGCGCGGAAGCTCTGATCTGTACGCCGCCGGTGGGCTCGGGACGTGCGATGGTGTGGCTTGGTATTGCGGCGACCGTGGCGGCGCTTGGAGCTCTTTTGCTTCTGGCCGCGGTTCCAGCGCCACGCGCGAACGGTCGACCGAGTGAGCACACGGGTGCGGCATACCTGCACTATACGACACGGTTACTCGCCTTCTTGTCCGCTATTGGCGTGATCTGGAACGCTCTCGCGGTCGTCCTGGTGCCTGCCTGCGCGCAGGCAGCGAGCTAGTCCGGCGCCCCTTGTTGGGTAGCTTGGCAGGAACTTCGCTTTTCCATGCCGCGTTGGCACGGAAACGCGAGGGCTCTTGTCATGCAGATCGATTGGAACAGCATCTTCCTTCCCAGTCTTGGTATCGCTGAGATTGTCGTCCGGGGTACGCTCATGTATCTCGGCCTTTTCATAATCCTGCGCTTCATGGCGCGTCGCCAGGCGGGGCATCTTGGACCGGCAGATCTTCTGGTGATCGTGCTGATCGCGGACGCGGCGCAGAACGGGCTTGGCAAAGAATATCAGTCCGTGACCGAAGGTCTTGTCCTGGTCATAACCATCGTTGCTTGGGAATACGTCATCGACTGGCTGGCTTACCGGTTTCCAGCCCTAAGGCCTGTCCTCAGACCTCCGTCTCTGACGCTGGTAAGAGAAGGGCGGATTGTCGAAGAGGCAATGCGCAAGGAAATGCTGTCGATGGACGAACTCGCATCTCTGTTGCGGCAGCAGCAAGTCGAGGACATTGCTGAAGTAAGGCTCGCAAAGCTCGAAGGCGACGGACGGATCAGCGTACTTAGGCGTGAAGCTCCGGCTGGACGATAACGGACTGGAGAGGCGTTACAGGTCGCGGACAGCAGCAGTGGAGCGAGCAGCCAAGCGATGAAGCGAGCCATCTCGCCGACTGCGTGAATTTGAGTTGCTTCTCGTCGTCCGGTACTTCGCTAGTTCACCGGCCCGCCGCGACCCAAATGTTCCAGATCCGGCTCGACTCGCTTCACCCCGGTACTCCGGTTGACCATGATTGTCACCAGCCAAAGAACGACGCCTATCCCGAGCAGGACACCGGCGACGTGGTACTGAACAATGGCGCGGCCGGTCCAGGGACCCGTGAGGAAGGCACAAAACACGGCGCCCAGGATCGGCAGAATGGTCGGCGTGCGGAAATGCTGGTGATTTACAGGATCGCGCCGAAGCACCAGAACCGCGACATTCACCACAGTGAAAACGCATAACAAAAGCAGCGCGGTGGTGCCTCCGAGCGCCGGCACTTCCCCGACAAATGTGATCAGGGCAAATGCCAGCAAGGTCGTGAAGCCGATGGCGACATAGGGCGTCCGCCGCGTCTTGTGGACTTTCCCGAGCGATGGTGGAAGCACATGCTCGCGGCTCATGCCGTACACAAGGCGACTGGCCATGAGCATGTTGATGAGCGCGCTATTGGCCACGGCAAACATGGTGATGAATCCAAAGATCCAGATTGGAAAATTAGGCGCGCCCTGCTGGACGACTTTCAACAGCGGTGTTTCGCCTTCGCCCAGTTGCTCCGGCGCCACCAGCGTGATTGCCGAGATCGAGACCAGAACATAGATGACACCGGTGATCACAAGGCCAGCCAGCAACACCTTCGGGAAGTGACGGGTGGGGTCCTTGCATTCCTCGGCCATGTTGACCGAATCCTCAAAACCTACCATGGCGAAGAAGGCCAGCGTGGTCGCGGCAATCACCGGCCAGAACATGCCGCCGTCCGGCGTCGAGCGAAACTGAACGACGCGCGAGACATCGCCCTGGCCCAGCCCGATCGCCCAAAGGCCGATCACGATGATGATCAACAGCCCCGTTAGCTCCACGCAGGTCAGAACGACATTGGCCTTCACGCTTTCGCCGACACCGCGGAAATTGACTGCCGCAACGATTGCCATGAAAGCGAGACCGGTCATCGTAATGCCGAAGCCCGTTAGATTGAGCCCCATGGCGTGCGACATGTTCGCGGCGAAAGCCCGGGAAGCGGTCGATGCCGAGGTGATACCCGAGCACATCACCGCAAAGGCAACGATGAAGGTGACAAAATGGATACCGAAAGCCTTGTGAGTGTAGAGCGCCGCGCCCGCAGCTCTCGGATACTTCGTAACCAGCTCGAGATAGCTGAACGCCGTCACCAGGGCGACCACAAACGCGACCACGAAAGGCAGCCAAACGACACCGCCGACCTGCTTCGCCACCTGTCCCGTGAGCGCGTAGATCCCGGTGCCGAGAATGTCGCCGACGATGAACAGCAGGAGCAACCAGGGGCCCATGACCCGATGAAGGCTTGGTTCAGCACTGCTTGATTGCGGGGCGACGTTGGCGGGGATATCGGTCATCGCACGTCCTCTTTCAATCCGGTGACGCCAGTGCAGTCTATCGGTAGTTGAAGGGACTGTGCAATAACCCACCCGGTGATTGGGCAGTGCACCACTGAATTGTCTGTGCGGAACAAACTCCGGTCGCGGGCATTCGGCTAGTGCGCGTTTCGGAGTCACGCAACAGACGGGATGCGGAGACGACCTTGGTCGAACACGCCGGGCTTCTTTCTCGCCAGGCCGCTCCACCAGGGGATGCGAACAGGCTGGCTCGAAGCGGCTCCACAGGAGGATTTGACCATGCGATTGACCACATCAACTGCGATCCTCGTCCTATCGGTGCTTCCTGCGCTCGCCGATCGCCCGGTCACTGAAGACGAGCGGGCAAAGCTCGTCGCGGCGGTCCTGGCCGAGGGGTGCTCAGGCGGCAAGCTGGAAATGGATGAAGACGACCAGCAGTTCGAGGTCGACGATGCGGTGTGCGCGGATGGCAAGAAGTACGACCTCAAGTTCGATATGCAGATGAAGTTGAAGCGGAAGAATCTGGACTGAGTTCCGGCGGGCATGGGCTATTGCGAGCCAACGCTCGCTCGAATGGCGCCCGATGACAGGCGACACAATCCGTTTGGATGCGCCGCAGCGCATTAGATGCGAACGGCCGGACTCATCAAAGCGATGACAGCGACATACAGGATGAACGCTGCGATCGAGGCGAGGGCAAGGGCTAATCCGCCGCCGACCGACAGCCGTTCGAGTTCGAGAGTTTGGCCACCGCTGAGGTAGCGCTGCAATGCAAACAGCAGAAACGGGATCCCGATAAGAAAGGATTGCAGATATATGGCGAGGCCGAGGCCAACCAGTACCCCGATCCAACCTACGATAAGTGCGGACTTCCGGCTCACCGAGCCAATGAGCGCGTTAAGAATCATTCCGCCATCGAGCGGATAGATCGGCAGCAGGTTGGCTGCATTGACGACGGCGAACATTTCCACCGCATGCCTGAGTCGAGTGTCGCCGGTTGATCGATAGAGTGCGAAGAGGCCGAGCGTCGGAATGAGGCTCAGGCCCGGTCCCATCAGCGCAATGAAGCCTAGCCGGCCCTCGGTCCGATAAGCCGTCTTGGGGACGGCCGCCCCGCCGAAGAAGGGAATGAGGTAGATGCCGCGTACGCCGACGCCGGTCATGAGCATCGCCGCGACGTGTCCGGCCTCGTGCACGACGATGACGATCGAAAGAAGCAGCCCCAATTTCCAGCCGAACAGGTAGCAAAAGCTCAAGAGCGCCACGGCCGACAGAAGCAAGCCATGGTTGCCCAGGGCGGCGAGGCGGCTGTGGGTACCGGCATCCTTTTCGCATTGCTGCTTGATCAGGTTCCCCATCCGGCGCGGTGCCGTCGGATAGATGATGCGGTCGCGAAAAGAGCGCACGGTCAATTCGTTGAACATCGTAAGCGCCGTCCCCTCTGGCGTCGCTTCGACGATAAGTCCCGTTTCGATATCCCGCCCGTCCTCGGGCGGCTTGGATAACGGATGCTCCACCAGCCGCGCGCGCCAGATCCCCTTGGTCTCATCGCGCTCGAGCTCGTACGAGACGACCCGCGACTGCGGTTGGCCACTGATGGTGATACGTGTCAGCCAAAGGTCAGGGCTGTCAGGTAATGGTTCGGATGACATCTCTATCGTCGGCGGCCCGTCCAGAACGACGTGGTTCGCGGTACCAAGCCGCCACACGGCATCGCGCGATGCATTGATCAAGGCGGTGAACTCGAAGCGCAGCCGACTGCGCCCTCTCAGTGCATCGACCAGACCCTGAAACGCATAGAAGGCGAGGCGCAACAACTCGATTGGCAGTGTCAGTAGTCCGAGCATGGGAGGCCTCGTGGTGGGGGTATCAGGTGTGTGCAGCCGGCGCGAGGGCCATGACGCACGGCCAACGCCGGCGGCGAGGTGAGGTTGTCATGGACGAAAGCCGTCACTTGATGCCGTAGATTGCCAGTTCGTCCGTGGCACTTGGTTTGAGGGCCAGCGCCGCGGAGATGTCGGCCTCAATGCCCGCGACATCGCCCTTTTGCCGTTTGGCTATTGCGCTCCGTACAGCGAGGCTGCCTTTTTTACGTCGATCCGGAGCGCGGCGTCATAGTCGTCTATGGACCTATCAAGCGCGCCCTTCTTGAAGTAGGCAGTGCCGCGGATGTGGAGGATGTTGGCATCGTCGGCCCGTATCCGCAGCGCTTCATCGCAATCGGCCAGCGCGGCGTCGAACATGCCGAGGATCGCTCGAAACAGGCAGCGATTACTCAAGGCATAGAGATTACGGGGCTCGAGCTTCAACGCGTGGCCGAGGTCTTCCACGGCACGACTATAGTCTTGCTTACCTCCATAGGCGCCGGCTCGACGCACGAATGTCCTGGCATTTCCGGGATTAGGGTCGAGTTTAATCGCGTGGTCATAGTCGGCGTCGGCGCGACCAGGGTCACCCTTCAGCCTGAAGATCTGCGCTCTCGTCAGATAACCAGTGGGGCAGTCGGGATCGAGCCTGATCGACTGATCCAGATCTTCGATAGCCCGGTCATATACGCGCTTGTTCGCGTAGATCGTACCGCGGACCATGTAGGCGCGAGCGTTACCGGGAAACAGCCTGACGGCTTCGCCGAAATCCTCGATCGCATGTTCATGGTCGGCTATTTTAAGATAGGCCTCTGCGCGAGCGAGAAAGGCGAGTGAAGAGCTGGAATCGAGGGCTATCGCACGATCATAGTCTTCGATGGCTTTGTCGAACTGCCGGTTTCCGGCAGAGGCCGACCCTCGGTTCAGGCGGAAGTGAGGGTTGTCCGGATCGAGTTCGATAGCCTGATTCAACCGTTTGATCGCCTTTTCAAAGCCGCCGGCGAACATCACTGGAGCCGCGCTAGCGGCCAGGCGGCCTGCCTCTCTGTTCTTGGGCGGCCCATCCGGAATCTTGCCCGCGGCCGAGGCTGGGCCATTGCCGCGGCAGGCCGAGACGATCCGTTGTGGCTGCTGAACTTCCGCCTGAGCCGGGTCAGCCATGCCACCAAGGATGACCAAGCATGCCGGCAGGGTGAAGGCCAGTTGCCTGAATGGGCCCGTTTGAAGGGCAAGTCGGTGATGCGAACGCCATAACTTTTTGTCCGCGTATGAACGGACCACCTCACGACTTCCCAACCAAGACATTCGCAATTTCTTCCGCCGACCTCTGATACAACGTTAGCATGTATCGTTGCCAGCAAACTAGTTAGCTTGTCTGTCCAGCGATATCTCTGAGACACGGCCTTTCCATCCCATCATGGCGGCAAGCAATTGATTTGTTGTGACTTTCGCAACTCACTTCCACTCCGCGGGAAATAAAATCGTCCGCGTTGAGATTGCATCCCGTCACCACGAAGATCGCAGCCAGAGCCAACACTGGTGAGCGAGGCGCGACATGGCGAAGATGCGGGCGATCGATGCGGCCGTGCGGATCCTGGAGAAGGAGGGGGTGACGATCGCCTTCGGCGTGCCGGGGGCTGCGATCAATCCGCTTTACTCTGCGCTGAAGAAGCGCGGCTCGATCGGGCACATTCTGGCGCGGCATGTCGAGGGTGCCTCCCACATGGCCGAGGGCTATACCCGCGCCAAATCAGGCAATATCGGGGTCTGCATCGGCACCTCGGGGCCGGCCGGCACCGACATGATCACCGGGCTCTATTCGGCGATCGCGGATTCGATCCCGATCCTCTGCATCACCGGGCAGGCGCCGCGGGCGCGGCTCTACAAGGAAGACTTTCAGGCCATCGATATCGAATCCATCGCAAAACCCGTGACGAAATGGGCGGTCACGGTGCGCGAGCCGGCGCTGGTGCCGCGCGTGTTCAGCCAGGCGTTTCACATCATGCGTTCGGGCCGTCCGGGTCCGGTCCTGATCGACCTGCCGCTCGACGTGCAGCTTGCGGAAATCGAGTTCGACGACGAGACCTATGAGCCGTTGCCGGTCTACAAGCCCGCGGCGACGCGCAGGCAGATCGAGAAGGCGCTTGAGATGCTCAACGCGGCGGAGCGGCCGCTGATCGTGGCGGGCGGTGGCGTCATCAATGCCGATGCGTCCGACCTGCTGGTGGCATTTGCCGAGGCCGTCAACGTTCCGGTGGTGCCGACGCTGATGGGGTGGGGCGCCATTCCCGACGACCACGTGCTGATGGCCGGCATGGTCGGACTGCAGACCAGCCACCGCTACGGCAACGCGACCATGCTGCAATCCGACTTCGTGCTGGGGATCGGCAACCGCTGGGCCAACCGCCACACCGGTTCGGTCGAGACCTACACCAAGGGTCGTAAGTTCGTGCACGTCGACATTGAGCCGACGCAGATCGGGCGCGTGTTCAATCCCGATTTCGGCATCGTGTCCGACGCCAAAGCGGCGCTGGAATTGTTCGTCACTGTTGCCAAGGAGTGGCGCAAGGCGGGCAAGCTCAGGGAGCGGCAGGCGTGGCCGGCGGCGTGCCAGGACCGCAAGCACACGATGCTGCGCAAGAGCCATTTCGACGACATGCCGATCAAGCCGCAGCGCGTCTATGAGGAGATGAGCAAGGCATTCGGCCGCGACACCTGCTATGTCAGCGTGATCGGGCTGTCGCAGATCGCCGGCGCGCAGTTTCTGGGCGTCTACGGTCCGCGCAACTGGATCAATGCCGGGCAGGCCGGTCCGCTCGGCTGGACACTTCCCGCAGCGCTCGGCGTGCGCGTCGCGGATCCGACTCGCAACATCGTCGCGCTGTCGGGCGACTATGATTTCCAGTTCCTGATCGAGGAGCTTGCGGTAGGTGCCCAGTTCAAGCTGCCCTACATCCACGTCGTCGTGAACAACTCCTATCTCGGGCTGATCCGCCAGGCGCAGCGCGGTTTTGACATGGACTACCATGTCCAGCTCTCCTTCGAGAACATCAACGCGCCGGAGATCGGCGTCTATGGCGTCGACCATATCGCGGTGGCCGAGGGACTAGGCTGCAAGGCGATCCGCGTCACCGATCCGAACCATGCGCAGGCGGCGTTCGCGACCGCGCGGGAATGGATGACGGAATTCAAGGTGCCTGTCGTCGTCGAGTTCATTCTCGAGCGGGTCACCAACATCTCGATGGGTACCGAGATCGACAACATCATCGAGTTCGAGGAGGTGCTCGACCTGCCGCTGGACGACACGCCGGCCAAATCGAGCGCGCCGCAATCTGCCAAGCTGCTGCCGGCGTAAGAGGAGAGTAGATCGTGCCGAAATTTGCCGCCAATCTCACCATGCTGTTCGGCGAACAGCCGTTCCTCGATCGCTTCGCCGCCGCCAAGGCCGCGGGATTCAACGGGGTCGAATATCTGTTCCCCTATGATTTCGACAAGGCCGATCTGCGCGAGCAGTTGCACCAGCACGGGCTGACGCAGGTGCTGCATAACCTTCCCGCCGGCAATTGGGGCGCCGGCGAGCGCGGCATCGCGATCCTGCCCGACCGCGTCGACGAGTTTCGCGACGGCGTCGCGCGCGCCATCGACTACGCCAAGGCGCTCGATTGCCGCCAGCTCAACTGTCTCGTCGGCATCGCCCCCGACGGCGCTGATACAACAGATCTCAACGAGACATTGATCGGCAATCTGCGCTTCGCGGCGGATGCGCTGGCCAGGGAGCAGATCAGGCTGCTGATCGAGCCGATCAACACGATCGATATCCCAGGCTTTTTCCTGAACAGGACGGCGCAGGCGCTTCAGCTTATCGCCGACGTACGTTCGACCAATCTGTTCGTGCAGTACGACATCTACCACATGCAGGTGATGGAGGGCGACCTTGCGCGAAGCCTGCAAAAACATCTGACGCGCATCGCCCATGTCCAGCTTGCCGACAATCCCGGCCGCAACGAGCCGGGGACCGGTGAGATCAACTATCCCTTCCTGTTCCGCCATCTCGACGCTATTGGTTATCGCGGCTGGATCGGCTGCGAATACAAACCGAGGACGACGACGGTCGAAGGTCTCGGTTGGCACGCCGCGTTGACGGCCGACACCTGAACAAGAAACGATAAAGGGGAGTTGAAATGACCAATATCGGCTTTATCGGCCTTGGCACCATGGGGCGCCCGATGGCGGGCCATCTCCAGGCTGCCGGCCACCGCCTGTTCCTGCACGATGTCGTGCCTGTCGCATCGGAGCTGGTTGCCGCCGGTGGCATCGTCTGCAAATCCGGCAAGGACGTCGCTGAGCAGGCCGAAATCATCATCATCATGGTGCCGGATACGCCACATGTCGAAGCCGTGCTGTTTGGGCCTGATGGCGTTGCGAAGGGACCCTTGAAGGGGAAGATCGTCGTCGACATGAGTTCGATCTCGCCGCTCGCCACCAAGGAGTTTGCCAAGAAGGTGGAGGCGCTCGGCGCCGACTATCTCGATGCGCCGGTGTCCGGCGGTGAAGTCGGCGCCAAGGCGGCGAGCCTGACCATCATGGTCGGCGGGCCGGAGCGGGCGTTCAACGCGGTGAAGCCGATATTCGACAAGATGGGCAAGAACGTCACCCTCGTCGGCGCCAATGGCGACGGGCAGACGACAAAAGTCGCCAACCAGATCATCGTCGCGCTGACGATCGAGGCGGTCGGCGAGGCGCTGCTGTTTGCGTCGAAAGCCGGCGCGGATCCGGCGCTGGTACGACAGGCGCTGATGGGCGGCTTTGCCTCGTCGCGCATTCTCGAAGTGCATGGCGAGCGTATGGTGAAGCGCAACTTCGAACCGGGCTTCCGTATCGAGCTGCATCAGAAGGATCTTAATCTGGCGCTGGAGGGCGCGCGTGCGCTCGGCATTTCGCTGCCGAGCACGGCGGTCGCGCAGCAATTGTTCTCTTCCTGCACCGCGCACGGCGGCAAGGCCTGGGACCATTCGGGAATGGTGCGCGCGCTCGAAATGATGGCAAGCCACGAGGTCGCCAAAGCCTGATTTCTTGTAACTCCCTGTGACTTGGAACCGCGTCGAGATTTCGGCGCGGCCCTTTTTGCTGCCGCATTGGAACCGGAACTTCCGACGCCGCCAGTGGTTGAAACACATCATCGATTTACTGGAGGATGAAATGAATAATCGTTTGGCTGTTTCCGTGCTTGCCGCCTCGCTAATGATGTCGGGCGCGGCGTTTGCTCAGTCGACCACCGCCCAGGGCGCGGCGGAAGGCGCCGCGAGGGGTGGTGAAGCCGCAGGTCCAGTCGGCGCCATCGTCGGCGGTACCGTCGGTGCTGCGGTCGGCGCGGCCGTGGAAATTCCGAACGCGGTGATCAATTCGGTTCCGCGCGATCGTTCTGTCGTGGTGCGCGAACGCGTAGTGGTGGGTGAACCGCTGCCGCCGACCGTCGAACTGCGCACCGTGCCGCAGCACACCGAATACCGTTATGCGGTGGTCAACGATCGCCGCGTGATCGTGGAGCCGCGTACGCGCAGGGTGGTGCGGATCCTCGACTGACGCACTCAAGCAACTGGCTGACAATTCCTCGCGGGCGACGCCTGCGAGGAATTTTTTGTGGGTTACGGCAGCGATCGCTGCGTTCGCCTGAGCTTCCAGTCGAGCGCCGCGGCAATTACAAGGCCGAGCGATGCAGCCAACGCGTCGACCACGAAATCTGACATCCGCGCGTGCCGGCCGGGCGCCAAGAACTGCAGGACTTCGATCACGCCGGTGAAGGCGATGACGAAGGCCGCTGTAAGCGAACGGTTGCGCGTGTGGGCTAGCCCGAAAGCGAGCCCCAGTAGCACAAAGGCCAGCGCGTGCTCGCCGTTCTGCCCCAGCCTCAAGTGGGGCCGTTGGCTCGCCGGCCCAAGGGTTGCGAATGCGATGGCGGTGGCGAGGCCCCAGGCGACAAAGCGAAATATGATCGTCATGGGGACGGCATAGCACACATTCCGCGCGGTTAGTCCATGCGCCCAAACGAGGCAATGCCCT
This sequence comes from Bradyrhizobium sp. WYCCWR15520, assembly GCF_056174665.1. Taxonomy (NCBI): domain Bacteria; kingdom Pseudomonadati; phylum Pseudomonadota; class Alphaproteobacteria; order Hyphomicrobiales; family Nitrobacteraceae; genus Bradyrhizobium; species Bradyrhizobium sp. WYCCWR15520. The sequence goes on along the minus strand of NZ_JBWBWM010000015.1, from coordinate 70,036 downwards.
GTGGTTAATCCCTCAGAGCGGTTCCCGTACGCCCATACCGTGCATGAAGCGCTCCCGGATCTGCACGGGGTCGCGCCGCGTGGTGCCGACACCCGGCTTGTCGTCGATGCGCACGCCGATCAGCGTCGGACCTGCGGCCGATAAGGATCCATCGATCAGGCGCTCGAAATCGTCCTCGTCCGCCGCCCAGCTGCTGTTGGTGAGCCCGCTCGCGACCGCGATGGCGACGATGTCGGCGACGGCCGCCCCCGGCGTCGGCTGCGCGCCGGTGATCTGGTAGATGCCGTTGTCCATCACCACCATGGTGAGGTTTTTTGGGGCAAGCGTCGCGATCGTCGACAGCGATCCCAATTGCATCAGCAGCGAGCCGTCGCCTTCGAGCGCGAACACGTGGCGATCCGGTTGCGCCAGCGCGACGCCGAGCGCGATCGGGAAGGCGAGGCCCATGCTGCCGAGCATGTAGAAGTTCTGCGGCCGGTGGCCGGCGGCCCAAAGATCGAAATTGGTGTTGCCGATGCCGCCGATCACGGCTTCCTCGTTTTTCAATTTCGCGATCAGCCGCGAGGTGAGATCGAAGCGGTTCATGATCTTGGTGTTGCGGGCAGGGGTGTCGTTGGCACTGTTCATGAGATCGCTCACTTGTCGAAGACTTTGCCGCCGGTCAAAAGCGGCGAGAGGATCAGTGCCACCGGCGCCTGCGTGGTGATGGCCTGCTTGATGGAGCGGTCGGCGATGAATTCGAGTTCATCCAGTCGGGTGATGGTGTGGTGCTCCATCGCGAGCGAATCCAGCACGGGGCGCATCGTGCGGCACACGAGAGACTGGCCGTAATTGAATTCGCCAAGCGTGCCGCGTTCGGACACGAACATGATCAGCGGGATCTGATAGGGGATCGCCAGCGAGGCCAGCACGTTCGCGAGCGTGGCAAACCCTGATGTCTGCATCAGGACCGCGCTCCGCATGCCGCCCATCCAGGCGCCGGAGACGATGCCGACCGCTTCCTCCTCGCGCGCGGTGGCGAAGGTCGTAAAAAACGGGTCGGCGTGCAGGTTCTTGATCAGCGGCGTCAGGACGCGGTCGGGCACGTAGGGGATGAGGCGGACATCGTTGCGTTTGAGCGTCTGCAGCACGATGCCGTGCCAGCTCCTCTCGGAGGTTTCGGGCGAGGTTTTTTCCTCCGCAACCGCCATTTTTGGTCTCCTTACCCGCGACATCTTTCGTTCGCGCTCATTCCTGGAGCGGCAAAACTTGACGCCGTCGGCGGGATTGTCAACATGTCCTGATCGTATCCGGCTCTGCGCCTCGCGCCGCTGCCAGCATGCGACCATGTGAGATAATCAAGAAAGAAATCGGGAGGGGTGCCATGGCTGGATGTGTCCGGACTGCTGCCAAATGCGTCGGCGGCTGCCGTCCGCCCATACGTCCGCCGAGATCTGCACCCTGATCTGCTCGCGAGTGGCCACCCCCGTCGAAAGCTCCACGTTTCCGAACTGAAAGTTGCCAAGGAAAATGACCGTCAACAACAAGCGCGTGTTCTATGTCAAATATCTCGCCCACGAGATCTATGTCGATATCCTCAAAGGCCGCGCCGACGTGCGGCTCGATCGGCTGGAGAATGACAGCCCCGATACGGTCGCGGCGCCGATACTGTCGGCGGCGCATGCCTATCAGGTCGGCGCAGCTCGTGACGAAATCGCAAGGCACTTTCACGTCGACCAGGATCTGTTGCGGCGGGCGCCGAACCTGCTGATCGTATCCTCGAACGGCGCGGGCTTCGATCCCGTCGATGTCGACGCGTGCACGGCGGCGGGCGTGCTCGTCGTCAATCAAACCGGCGGCAATGCCAATTCGGTCGCCGAACATGCGCTCGGCATGATGCTGACACTCTCCAAGCGCATCCTCGAATCCGACCGCGCGCTGCGGCGCCAGGCCAACGTCAATCGCAATTCGCTGATCGGCAATGAGGTGCAGGGCAAGACCGTCGGCATCGTCGGCATCGGCAATGTCGGCCGCCGCATCGCCGAGCTCTGCAAGGGTCTCTTGCATATGAAGGTGATCGCCTACGATCCCTATCTCACCGCGGAAGAAATCGCTGCCCGCGGCGGCGAGAAGGTCGAGCTGCACGATCTGATGCGGCGTTCGGATTTCGTTTCGATCTCCTGTCCACTCACCAAGGACAATCGCCGCATGATCGGCGCTCGTGAATTCGCGCTGATGCAGCCGCACGCATTCTTCGTCACCACGGCGCGCGGATTCATTCACGACGAAGAGGCGCTATACGAAGTGCTGCGCGACAAGCGCATTGCCGGCGCCGGCCTCGATGTCTGGGACAAGGAGCCGCCGCCGCCGGAGCATCCGCTGCTGCAGTTCGACAATGTGCTGGCGAGCCCGCACACGGCGGGCGTGACCAGGGAAGCGCGTATCAACATGGGCAAGATCGCTGCCGAGCAGATTCTCGATGCGCTCGACGGCAAGCGGCCGCCGCGCATCGTCAATCCCGAGGTGTGGCCCGATTACGCCAAGCGCTTCGAGCGGACGTTCGGATTTGCGCCGAAATAGGCCTGCGCGAGAGATACGATGGCCGAACCGGCAGATCGCTTTTATGAGTCGCAGGGGCTGCAACTGCACTATGTCGACTGGGGCAACGAGGCCGCGCCGCCATTGATCCTGGTCCATGGTGGCCTCGACCACTGCCGCAACTGGGATGCGATCGCGCGAGAATTGCAGCCGCATTTCCACATCATGGCGCCGGACCTGCGCGGGCACGGCGATTCCCAATGGGCGAAGGGAAGCAGCTACAGCCTGACCGACAATGTCTATGATCTCACCCGGCTGATGCGCTTTGCGGGGCTGCAGGACGCGGCGATCGTCGGCCATTCGATGGGCGGCATGGTCGCACTGGCCTATGCCGGGACTTATCCGGAAACAGTATCGCGTCTCGGCATACTGGACGGCGCGTTCCTCTCGGGCTCGCAGCCTTCGCCGATCCACGAGCAGATGGCACGATGGATCGGTCAGCTCGACCGCATCGCGGAGCATCAAGAGAGTACGTTCCGCAACATCGAGGAAGCCGCGCAGCGGCTTTCAACGCGCAACAAGCGGCTGACGCCGGCACTGGCGCTTCATCTTGCCAGCCATGGTGTCCGGAAAGGCACTGACGGCCTCTACCGCTGGAAGTTCGACCACTATCAGCGGGCGAGGGCGCCGTATCGGCTGACATCGGATGAATATGTCGCCCTGTGGTCGCGCATCACCTGTCCGACGCTGTTGATGTGGGGTGACGAAAGCTTTCTTCCCGATCCCGAAGGCCTGCTCGCGCATTTCAAGCAGGCCGAACTGGTGAAGATCGCAGGGGCCGGCCACTGGCTTCACCACGACAGGCTGGAAGAAGTTTTGGGTTCGCTGCGCAAACTTCTGGGCGCGCCGCAGGCCGCGCAAAATGTGGGATAAGAGACCATGACAGACAAGATCCGTTATGTGCGCCAGCTCAGCGCGGAATCCGCGGGCGTGGCGCCGGGCCGCGGACGTCTTCAGGGCCGCAAGATTCTGGTCGTCGGCGGCGGACAGCGAACGTTCGACGCCGCCACCGATCCCGTCGGCAACGGCCGGGCGATGTCGCTGCTGTTTGCGCGGGAAGGGGCCCATGTTGCGGTCGCCGACGTGAACCGGGCCAGCGCCGATGATACCGTCCAACGTATCGTTGCCGAACGTGGTCAGGCGTTTTCGATCGAAGCCGACATTTCGCGCGAAGACTCCGTGAACCGGATGATCGACGAAGCACGGGAAGGCCTCGGCGGATTCGACGGCATGGTGCTCAATGTCGGCATCGGCGTTGGCGCGCTCGGCCTCGACGGGGTCGATCTGAAGGAATGGAACGACACGTTTGCGGTCAACCTGACCGGGCCGATGCTCTGCTGCCGCAAGGCGCTCAAGCATCTCGCCGACGGGTCCTCGATCGTGTTCATCTCGTCGATCGCAGCGCTTCGTTCCGGCTCGCAATTGATCGCCTATGACACGTCGAAGGCAGCGCTCGGCGGCTTGATGCGCAATGTCGCCAAGGAAGGCGCAAGGCGCGGCATCCGCGCCAACACCATCTGCCCCGGCCTGGTCGACACGCCGCTCGGCCGCTACACCAGCGCCGGCCGGCCGTCGCGGAGCGCCGCGGGCGTGCCGTTCGGGCGGATGGCGACGGGGTGGGAAATCGCCTACGCGGCGCTGTTTTTCATTTCGGACGAGAGCGTCTACGTTAACGCCCAGACGCTCGCAGTCGACAGCGGCATCACCGGATTATAGGTCCGAATCCGGGGAGAAAATTCGCTCCGCCTGCGGGGCGATCGCGGCAATAATTCCACTGCCAAGGGGCGCTCCGACGAAGCGCGCATTGCTATTTTTCCTGGCATCTCGACTACTTAGCCGCCAGAGACCATTTTCCCTGTGCGCCTTGCCCCCCGGCGCATATGGAAGACGAAGAGATGCGACAGGTCCGTTCATTGCTGAGCAGCGCGTCCTCCCGGATCGGCCGCCGGTTGTCCCAGATCGTGGCCATCGCGGCCGCCAGCCTGCCGTCCGCCGGCGCTTAAAGGCGCGCCTCCTTATTGCTCTGACATCACCTCCAGTTCGTCCAGCGCCTCATCGAGACGCTGGACAAGCAAATCTGCATGCTCCGTGCCGAACACCAGAGGCGGCCGGATCTTGAGAACATTGCCGTGCGGGCCAGCAGAGCTGATCAGCACGTGCCGTTCACGCAATCGGTTCACGATGCGAGCGGCTTCAGTGGTAACGGGTGTCCCCTCGGCTCCGCCTTTCCGCAGTTCGACGCCGACGAAGAGGCCGGTACCCCGCACTTCTGCAATCAATGCGTGGCGCGCCTGCAACTCGGTGAGCCGCTTGACGAGATACGCGCCGGTGTGCCGCGCGTTCGCCATCAATTCTTCCCCCTCGATCACGTCGAGAACCGCAATTCCGGCGGCCGCCGAAACCGGGTTGCCGCCAAAAGTGTTGAAGTAGCGCGACCTTCGGCCGAACTCTGCGAGAAGTTCCGGCCGCGCCGCCATGCCGGCGACGGGATGGCCATTCCCCATCGGCTTGCCCATGGTCACGAGATCGGGGACAAGGCCGTGGCGGGAAAAGCCCCACATCCCTTCGCCGCAGCGGCCGAACCCGGGTTGCACTTCGTCGGCGATGAACAGCGCGCCTGCCGCGCGTGCGGCTTCGACCGCCGGCCGCAGGAAGCCGGGCGGGTCGGCGAATACGCCGTCGCTTGAAAAGATCGTATCGACCAGGAGCGCCGCCGGGCGGATGCCGCTCTGCTTCATATCCTCCAGGGCGGCGCTGACGTGACCGGCAAAGATTTCACCGGCGTTCTCGCCCGAGCCCGGCGCCGGCACAAACCGTACGTGACTTCCTTGCGGAAGCGGCAGCCCGAGCGAAGGAGACAGCTCGGTCAGCGCGCTGGTGGCGCCGTGATAGGCGTTTGCCGTGACGATGAAGCCGGTGCCGCCGGTGCAGGTTCGCGCCACCCGAAGAGCGAGATCGTTGGCCTCGCTCCCAGTGCAGGTGAACATGACGTGGCCGATCTGGTGCGGAAACGTCGCAAGCAACCGTTCCGCGAAGTCGAGCACGGTCTCATGCAAATAGCGCGTATGGGTGTTGAGCACGGCGGCCTGCCGTGCGATCGCCTGCACGACGTGCGGGTGACAATGGCCGACGGAAGCGACGTTGTTATAGGCGTCGAGATAACGATGTCCGGCCGTGTCATATAGCCAGACGCCTTCGCCACGGACGAATTGCACTGGTTGTTCGTAGAACAGCCGGTATGCTGGCCCGAGCAGGCGGTTGCGGCGCGTGATCAGGTCCTTTGTCGAAATGGCCTCGTCGGCGGCGGGCATCTCTCTACTCCACATCGCAGGTGCGTTGGATCAGAGATCTCGCCTGATCCCGCGAGAGTTTCACCATGCGCTGTAGCCGCGCCCAGGCCGCAGCATTGTTGCGCAGAATGTAATTCCGGTTAGCAGGATAACGGGTAGCCCGCCAACTGCTGATGACGACAGTCATGGCCATGCGCGTGGCGATCAGGTCGAACAGCACATCGAATTCGGCAGCATCGAGCGGAAGCACAGTGTGATAGGCCGCGATCATCTCGCAGGCCGGAGCCAGCGGATCGTCGCTATCGGCAACCTGATACGCCGCCGTGATCGCGAGGTCGTTGACCCGCGCCGTGCAGGTGAGGTCGCCGAAGTCGATGATACCGGCAACGCCAGCGCAGGTTCCGGGATCGACGACAACGTTGTGCGGGTTGAGGTCATTGTGGACGGGTTGGCTGGGCAACTGCGCAAGCACTGGCAGGGCGTGGGTCTCAAAACCACCGAGAGCGTCCTCGATCAGGCCGCGCCGCTCAGCCGGAACTGCGTCGACCAGCAGTCGCACTTCGGCAGCGTGCTGCAGGTCCCACAGCAATTTGTGATTGGCGCCGCCATGGCTGAAGTCGGAAAGGCCTCGCGCCAGCCTTGCCGCGCACCGGCCGAGATCGCGCCGTAGCGCCGTCGATCCTGCCACCGCATGCATCGGGGTTCCCGGAAGAAACGACAACAGGCGCACGACCCGGGTCGAGCCGTCGTCGAACGCGATATCCAGTTCGGTCATGCCGTTTCGTGCCGGAAAGATTCGCGGGACCGGCAGGTCGGGATCTGCTGTAGCGAGGTGAAGCAGGGCCTCCGTCTGCAGGTTGGTCACCGCGCGGTTTTCCGCTGGGTTGGCGATCTTCAGGACATATTCGCGGCCGCTCAGTGAGCGCAGCCGAAAATTCTGGTCGCGCTCGCTGTCGAGCCGGTGCACGGCGGCGATCAGGCCGAAGTGTTCGGCCGCCAGTCTTTGCGCCTGCGCTTCCGGGACGGCGGACGCCGCGCGGAGGCCGTCGATCGAATGCGCGGGGGCCGTCGCAGGCGAAGAGTCCGGCGCGACAACATCAGTTTGTACCATCGCGCTCAATAGCCCCGTTCGCGGTCGATGGAGTGCGGCGGGCGCCGGCCGGCGCGTATCGCTTCCGCGGTCGCGCGAAACGTCGCGCCGATCGCTTCCACGCTCACCTCGCAGGCATCGTGCGGCGTGACGAAGATGCGCGGATGCCGCCAGAACGGATGCCGCGGCGCCAGCGGCTCGGTTGCGAAGACGTCGAGCGCAGCGCCAGCCAGCTGCCCATCCTCCAGCGCGGCAAGCAGATCGGCTTCGACCAGATGCTCACCGCGGCCGACCTGGATCAAATAGCCGCCGCGATACATCCGGGCGAACGTCTCGCGATTGAGGATGCCCCGGGTCTCCGGCGTCAGCGGCAAGAGGTTCACGAGAACCTCGGCCTGGCCGAGCATGGCATCGAGGCCCGCAGCACCGTCGAAGCCGCGGATACCCTGCGGCGCGGGCTTTGCAGTCCGGCTCCACGCCATGACCGGAAAGCCGAGTTGCGCGAGATCGGTGGCTACCGTGCGGCCAATCTTGCCAAAGCCCAAAATGCCGACCGGCACGTCCTGCGCCCGGCGCAGGGCAAGACGCTGCCAGCGTTCCTCGCGCTGCTGCGCCTGATAGGCCGCAAATCTTCGTTGATGGCCGATGACGTGCCAGGCCACAAAACCCGACATCATCTGCGCCTGTGCGGGATCGACGACGCGGATCACGTCGACATTGGGGCGCAGGCTGGGACAAGCCAGAATGTTGTCGACGCCGGCGCCGATCGAGCAGACCGCCTGCAGATTGGGGTAGTGATCGAATGCATCGTCCGGCGGGTGCCAAGCCACTGCGAGGCGGATGTCCGTCGCGGGTCCATGGTGTGGATGATTGACGATTTCGATGCGATCGGCGGCACGGAGGAATTGCGCGCCGAGATATCCGCGGAGATCGAGGCTCTTGCTGACGAGAACACAACGCATCGTTCAAGCGGCCCTGTTCATGCCGCCTTGGACGACGACGTTTGTCCGGGCACTGCGGAGAGCAGCTCACGGGTGTAGGCGTGCTCGGGGGCAGCGAACAGCAGGGATGCGGATTTGAGCTCGACGATCGCGCCATGCTGCATCACGGCGATGCGGTCGCAGATCTGCGCGGCCACGCGCAGGTCGTGGGTGATGAACAGCATCGATAGGCCGAGGCGCGCCTTGAGATCTTCCAGCAGGTCCAAAACCTGCGCCTGAACGGATACGTCGAGCGCAGAGACGGCCTCGTCGGCGACCAGGATTTCCGGATCGAGCGCCAGCGCGCGCGCGATGCCGATGCGCTGCCGCTGCCCACCTGAAAATTCATGCGGAAACCGTTCCATCGCGCCCGCATTGAGGCCGACGAGGCTGAGCAACTCACCGGCGCGCTTTCGCGCCGCCGAGGGATCGACGCCATGCGCGATCGGGCCGTCGGTGATGATGCTGCCGACCTTCCGGCGCGGGTTGAGGGAAGCGAACGGATCCTGAAACACCATCTGGATGCGGCGGCGCTGCTCGCGCAGGGTCTTGCCGCCAATCCGGGTGAGATCGACATCGCCGATACGCACGGTACCGGCATCAGGTTCGATCAGGCGCATGACGAGCCGTGCGACGGAAGATTTTCCCGAACCGGATTCTCCGACCAGACCGAGCGTCTCGCCACGAAAGATGTCGAAGCTGACGTCCTTTGCTGCCTGCACGCGGCGCTGGCTGCGGAACCAACCGCCGCCGCTCACATAGGTCTTGCCGAGGCCGACCACTTCCACCGCCTTGCTGCGGTCGAGCAGGGGGGTCCGCTGCGGCGGCTGCAGCGTCGGAACCGCGGCGAGCAGGGCGCGGGTATAGGGATGCTGCGCGCGCAGCAGCACGTCGTCGGCGGTGCCCTGTTCGACCACCTTGCCGTGCTGAAGCACGACCACGCGATCGGCAATCTCGGCGACGACGCCGAAATCGTGGGTGATGAACATGACCGCCATGTTGCGTCGGCGCTGCAGGTCGCGGATCAGTTTTAGGATTTGCGCCTGCGTCGTGACATCGAGCGCCGTGGTCGGTTCGTCCGCCACCAGCACGGCGGGCTCGAGCGCCAGCGCCATCGCGATCATCGCGCGCTGGCGCTGTCCGCCGGACAGTTGATGGGGATAGGCGCGCACCGCGCGTTCGGGATCGGGCAGGCCGACCTCGCGGATCAGGGCGAGGGCCTTCTGCTGCCGCTCCTTCGGCGTCAAGAGATCGTGCGCCTCGAACATCTCGGCGATCTGGTCGCCGATCCGCATCAAGGGATTGAGCGCCGTCATCGGCTCCTGGAACACCATGGCGATGCCGCGGCCGCGCAGCGCAAGCCATTCCGCAGGGCCGAGCGACAAGAGGTTCTTTCCCTCGAACAGAATCTCTCCGGATTCGGCCCCCACCGTATCCGGCAGCAGCCCCATCAGCGCGTGGGCGCACATCGACTTGCCGGACCCGGATTCGCCGACCACGCAGAGGATTTTTCCGGATGATAGTTCGAACGAGACCCCGTCCACGGCGTAAGCGCGGTCGCCGCCCGGCGGCAGTGCGAGCTTCAGGTTCTTGACGACGACGGTCATGCTCAGCGTCCCCCTTTGGCGAGGCGAGGGTTGAGCGCGTCGTTGAGGCCTTCGCCGATCAGGTTCAGCGCCAGCACCGAGACCAGAATGGCGATGCCGGGAAAGACGGTGATCCACCAGGCCTGGCGGATGACGGTGCGGCCGGCGCCGACCATGTAGCCCCACGACATCAGGTTCGGGTCGCCGAGGCCGAGGAAGGAGAGCGAGGATTCCAGCAGGATCGCGGTCGCCACCATCAGCGAGGCAAGCACGATGACAGGAGAAAGCGCATTCGGCAGGATCTCGCGCCAGATGATCCACCAATTGGTCTGTCCCGTCACGACCGCCGCCTGGACATATTCGCGCGTGCGCAACGACAGCACCTCGCCGCGCACCAGCCGTGCCACCGGCGGCCAGCTCACGATGGCGATGGCCGCGACGATGGAGACGATGGACGGCTGCATGATGGCGACGAGGACGATCGCGAGCGCAAAACTAGGCACGGTCTGGAAGAACTCGGTGAAGCGCATCAGGGCATCGTCGACCTTGCCGCCGAAATATCCGGCTGTCGCGCCGAGCGGAATGCCGACGGCGAGCGAAGCCAGGGTCGAGATCAGGCCGACCAGCAGCGAGACGCGCGCGCCGTAGATGATGCCGGCCATGACATCGCGGCCGAGCGCGTCGGTGCCGAGTGGAAAGCCTGATAGCGTGAACGGCGGCAGGAATGGCCGCTGCACCATGCGCCAGGGCGAGGTCGGAAACAGGAGGGGACCGAACAGGGCGATGATCACCGCGATGGAAAGGATCGCGATACCGATCATGCCGCCGGGATTGCGCAATAGCACGCGCGAGGCCTGTTTCATGATGCGAACTCGATGCGGGGATCGACGGAGCGATAGACCAGGTCCGTGATCAGGTTGAAGGCCAGCACCATCGCCGAGCACACGACGAAGACGCCGAGCAAGAGATTGTAGTCGCGCTGCAGCAGCGCCTCGTACATCAGCCGGCCGATGCCCGGCCATGCGAACACGGTCTCGGTCAGCACCGCGCCGCCCACCAGCGTTCCGGCCTGCAGGCCGGCGAGGGTGACGACCGGCAAAAGCGCGTTGCGCAGCACGTGTCGGCGCTGGATCACCGCATCCGACAGGCCCTTGGCGCGCGCCGTCTTGACGAAGTCGAGCCGGTTGACTTCGAGCATCGAGGCGCGGGTCATGCGGGCGTAGGTGGCCATGAAGAACAGGCCGATGGTGGTGGCCGGCAGGATCAGATGGGCGGCGACGTCGAGCACATGCGCCAGCCCGGTGTAGCCTGCGCCGACCGTCTCGTAGCCAAAACTCGGCAGCCAATCCATCGTGACTGAAAACAGCAGGATCGCCATCAGCGCGACCCAGAACAGCGGCGTGGCATAGAAGATCAGGGCGGCGATCGTGATCGCGGTGTCGGCCCAGGTGCCGGCAAAGCGGGCTGCCAATGCGCCGAACAGGATGCCGAAGGCGAGCGAGATTGCGAACGCGGTCCCCGTCAGGAGCAGGGTCGCCGGAAGGCGATCGAGGATCAGTTTCGACACCGGCATCTGCTGGCGAAACGAGAATCCGAGATCGAGGCTGAGAATGCCTTTGACATAGAGAAAGAGTTGCACCGGCAGCGGCTGGTCGAGCCCGAACTTCTCGCGCAGTTGAGCGATGAAGAGCTGGTCACCCGCGCCGGCTTCGCCGGCCATCACCACCGCCGGATCACCCGGCGCCATGCGGATCAGGAAGAAGTTGAGCACGACGAGCGCGAGAAGGACGATGACGGCCTTCGCGATCCGCTGGGCGATGAAGGAAATCATGAGCTGTCGATGGCGTTGGAGGTGCGGTGTCCGGGCGTCAGACTTGAGGCCTGACGCCCGATGAGTGGGGAATTACTTCTCGATCCAGGCGTCGCGGAAACCGTCGTTCACGCCGATGCCTGTTGTGACCAGGTTTTTGACACTGCAGCGCGTGATCGTGGGGAATTGCAGTTCGAGCATCCATGCCACCGGCACGTCCTCGACAAGAATCTTCTGCGCCTTGGCGTAGATCTCTTCACGCGCCGCATCGGGGAAGGCCACCGCGCCGTCGGCGAACAGCTTGTCGATCTCGGGATTGGAATAGCCTTCGACGTTGTTGAAGGGCGAACCCTTGGCGATCTGGCTGGACACGTAGTTGCGGCCGACGCCGAGCGCGGGATCGCCGTACTGATAGAGATAGGTGAAGGCGATATCGTAGTCCCATTCTGAGACCTTCTGGTTCCAGCCGGGCACGTCGGTCGCGATCATTTCGACATTGATCCCGACGTCCTGCAGGTTCTGGCGAACCATCTCGGCCCAGCGCTGCCACGTCTCGCCATAGGGCAGGGGCAGCATGCGAACCTTCTCGCCTTTGTAGCCGGCTTCCTTGAGCAGGGCCTTTGCCTTGGCGGGATCGTAATCGTATTTCGGCACCGCGCCCGTGTAGTACTTGATTGCCGAGCCGGACGGGCCGGTGGCGACCTTGCCGAGGCCGTTCCAGACCACGTCCTTGGCCATGTTGCGATCGATCGCAAACATCAGCGCCTGGCGGAATTTCTTGTTCGCTGTGGGACCCGAGCGGTTGTTGAGCCAGAGCCAGGAATGCGGGCTGAAGAATTCCCAGCCCGCGCCGGTGACGCAGGTGTTCTTCAGCTTGCTCAGGCGCGGCACGTCGAAATTTTCCACCGAGCCGCCCGGCAGCACGTCGACCTTGCCGGTCTCGTAGGCGACCGAGCGCGCGGCGGCGTCCGGAATCACGTGCCAATAGATCTCGTCGATGTTCGGCTTGCCCTTGACGTGGTAGTTCGGATTCTTGACGAGGCGGATGAACGAGCCCTTCTGCCATTCCTTGAACATGAAGGGGCCGGTGCCAATGGGCGTGTTGTTGGCCGGGTTGGACTTGAAATCGGTGCCTTCATAGATGTGCTTCGGGATCATCGGCAGCGAGCCGACTTCGAAGATGCCGATGAACGGGCCGAATGGCTGCTTCAGCGTGAAGACGACGGTCGATTCGTCCGGCGCTTCCACCTTGTCGAGCTGAACCAGATTGCCCCGGGCGCGCGCGTGCGTCTGCTTCAGGAATTCGATCGAGAACAGGACGTCGGCTGACGTGAACGGCTTTCCGTCATGCCAAGTCACGCCCTTCACGAGCTTGAACGTGTAGACCTTGCCATCCTCGCTGACCGACCAGCTTTCGGCGAGGCCGGGCAGGGGATCGAGCTTTGGGCTGTAGCGCAGCAGGCCTTCATAGATGTTGCCGGCCACCATCTGGGTCGGACCGTTCTGCACCAGACCGACCATCAGGCTCGGCGGCTCCGGCTGGATCACGGCGTTGACGACGCCGCCTGCTTTCGGCCCCTCGGCCATTGCGGTCGTACTCAGCACGCACATCGTGGCGAGACTTATCAAAATCCTACGCTTGGACATCGCATACCTCGTTTAAAGAAAAAGGGGCTTCGCGCTCTCACATCGTCAAGCGCGTCGTCAGTTCGCAAAATCGGAATCGGTCCGTTCCAGCATCCGCTTGAAGGCGGCCCATTCGCTGTCGGGCACGCCGTTGAGCTCGATCGCATCGTAGAAAGTCGCGTACTGGCCGGCCGTCTTGTGGGCCACCGCGTCAGAAAGCTCGATGATCTCGGCGCCGGATGACTGGACGGCGAGCTGGGCGCGGCAGGAGCGCTCCAGGTTATGCATCAGCTTGAAGGCTTCGGCGACCGAGCGCCCGCAGGTCAGCATGCCGTGATTGCGCAACACCATCACGAACTTGTCGCCGAGATCGGCGACGAGGCGCGAACGCTCATCCAGATCGAGCGCGATGCCTTCGTAGTCGTGATAGGCGAGGCAGCCGCTGAACTGCAGCGACCATTGATTGAGCGGCAACAGCCCCCGCTTCTGGCAGGCGACGGCGATGCCCGACACCGTGTGCGTGTGCAGGACGCAGATGGCATCATGCCGCGCGGCATGGATGGCACTGTGAATCGTGAAGCCCGCCGGGTTGATGCCGAGCCCCAAGGGATCGTCGATGACGTTTCCGTCGAGGTCGACCGTCACCAGGTTGGACGCCGTCACTTCCTCGAAACGCAGCCCATAGGGATTGATCAGGAAGCGGTCTTGCCGGCCGGGAAGGCGGACGGAGATGTGGGTGTAGATGCTGTCGTCGAGACCAAGCCGGTGAATCAGCCGGTAGGCCGCGGCGAGGTCGATCCGGATTTGGAAGGTCTTGTCGTCCACCGCCGGAGGCCATGCCTTCGCGGTGTTGTGGGCTGCGCTTGTCATTTCCGCCTTCACTGAGTTTCAACATTTTCAGCTTGCGTGCGGCCCAGCACATGGGCAAGATTAAAGTGTCGACAATCGACGATTAAAAAATAGTCACGGACTGGCGCGGGTTTAGCCGATGCGGCCTATGTCTCTTCCAGTTGGATTACCGGCGATCGCGGACAGCGATCTGGTCGGCCAGATCGCGCGCATCCTGATGCAGGCCATTGTTCAGGGGCGCCTGCCGCCGGGCTCGAAGGTGGTCGAAGCGGGGATTGCCCGCGAACTGGGTGTCAGCCGCGCACCGGTTCGCGAGGCGGCGCGACTTCTGGAGAAGCAGGGGCTTTTGGTTGCGAGCCCGCGGCGCGGCTTCTTTGTCCGCAAACTCGAAATCAGGAACATCGACGAGATCTATGATTTGCGTCTGTGCATCGAGCGGCACGCCGGCGTGCTGGCGGCGCGGCGCCTGACGCCGGAGTCGCGCGATATGCTGCGGCGGCAGATCGATGTCCTGCACAGGACCGCCGATCTCGACGATCCGGCGCGGCAGGTGGAAGAGGACTATCGTTTTCACCGGCTGGTCTTTGAAATCGCTGATAACCGCCGCCTGCTGCGGCTGTTCGATGATCTCGCGGCAGAGCTGCGCATGGTGATCGGGCTGATCGGCCGCCTGTATGATGACCCGCACGAGATCGCGCGGACGCATGAGCCGCTGTTGGCAGCGATCGAAGCCGGTCATCCCGAGCGCATCACCGCGCATGTCGACTACCATATCGGTCACGCCTGGCGCGAGGTCGGCAAGCTGGTGCGAGAGCTTGCGCCGCCGGCCGGTAATACCGCGGAACCGCCGAGCGGGATTCTCATTCCAACCAACGGAGTAACCGTGTGAAGGCCGTCTACACCGAACTGCATCGCAGCCACGATCCGCAATTCTTTCTGGTGCGCGGCGTGATCAAGCGCACCACCGAGCAGCCCGAACGCGCCGATCGGTTGCTGGCGGGGCTGAAGGCGGGCAAGCACACTCTGGTCGAGCCGACGGTGTTCGGTCAGGGCCCGCGCGCGCGGGTGCACAGCGCGGAATATCTGCGCTTCATGGAGGAAGCCTGGGACGCCTGGGTCGCGCTCGGCGATTCCGGTGCGGAGATGATCGCCAATATCCACCCCGTCCGCTATGGCGCGACGTATCCAACCCATATCGTCGGCCGCCTCGGCTGGCACGCGGCGGATACGGCGGCTCCGATCGGCAAGGGCACTTACGCCGCCGCCTGCGCCGCCACCGATGTGGCCACGACCGCGGCGCAACTCGTCATGGATGGCGAAGACGCCGTTTACGCGCTGTGCCGGCCGCCGGGCCATCATGCCTATGCCGACATGTCGGGCGGCTTCTGTTTCTTCAACAACAGCGCGGTGGCTGCGGCGCAGCTTCGGCTCACGCATGAGCGCGTCGCAATCCTCGACGTCGACGTGCATCACGGCAACGGCACGCAGGGCATCTTCTACGAACGGCCAGACGTGCTCACGGTGTCGATCCACGCCGACCCCGTCTTCTTCTATCCGTTCGTGTGGGGATACGCGCATGAGCGCGGCGCCGGTCCGGGCCTCGGCGCCAATTTGAACATCCCGTTGCCGAAGGGCACTGGGGATGACGACTACATCAAGGCGATTGGGGAAGCGGAAAAAACCATCCGCGCGTTTGCACCCGGCGCGCTGGTGGTGGCGCTCGGCCTCGATGCTTCTGAACACGATCCGCTCGCCGGCCTTGCGGTGACGACCGCCGGTTTCCGGCGCATTGGCGCGGCGATCGCGCGGCTCGGCCTGCCGACGGTGTTCGTTCAGGAGGGCGGTTATCTCTCCGATATTCTCGGCGCCAATCTCACCGCCGTGCTCGGCGGCTTCGAAGAGGCGCGCTAGCCCGCGCATCGATGCTCGTGCCACGCCTGCTTGCAGGTGTGGCACGATGTCCTGACGTCCAAATCTCGACATTGGCCAGGGGCCGATCTAGGCTCGGGGGACGATGCAGCGAAGAGCGGGCCGAATGCTCGATGCCTTGCGGGCTGTGCTGGCTCCGTTATGGAGCTATTCCCGAGCGCGGACGGCTGCGCGGCGCGATGCGATCGACCACTCGGCTTCGCCGCTTTTGATCTACGTCGCCGCCGCTCTTTTCTTGCTGCTGTCGATTCTCGTGATCGATGTATACCGCGATGAATTGCAAGCGCTCGGCTTTGTCGACGGAGCGGAGCAGGTCAATCCGGTCTTCATGAGCCCGTGAATTGCCGACGCGCGAGCGTCTATTCGATGACGATGCGCGGCGGCGGCCGATGTGCCGCGCCGGTGACAATCGAAGTCCAGATCTCGCGTGCAATGGCGATGTAATGCCTGGCGTGGACGCCGTCGGGCTCTACCGCGACGATCGGGCGGCCCTCGTCTGAGGTCTGGCGGATCTGCATATCCAGCGGGATTTCGCCGAGATAGGGAATGCCGCGGCTTTCGGCTTCCGTCCGCGCGCCGCCGTGACCGAAGATCGGCGTGACGTGGTTGCAGGTCGGGCAGCAGAAGCTCGACATGTTTTCGATCACGCCCAGAATCGGGATGCTCACCTTCTGAAACATCGCGATGCCGCGCCGCGCGTCGATCAGGGCGAGGTCCTGCGGCGTCGAGACGATGACGGCGCCGGCGAGCGGCGCCTGTTGCGCCATAGTGAGCTGCGCATCGCCGGTGCCGGGCGGCAGGTCGACCACGAGAAGGTCGAGATCGTTCCATGCGACTTCGCGCAGCAACTGCGTAATGGCCGAGATCACCATCGGCCCGCGCCAGATCATGGCGTTGTCTTCCTCGACCAGAAAGCCGATCGACATCACCTTGACGCCGAACCGCTCCAATGGCTCCAGCATGCGCGGCCCGAGCTGGCGCGGTTTGCCGCGCAGTCCGAACAGTTTTTGCTGCGACGGACCGTAGATATCGGCGTCGAGAATGCCGGTCTTCAGTCCGAGCGCGGCAAAGCCGAGCGCGAGGTTGCAGGAGGTGGTGGACTTGCCGACGCCGCCCTTGCCGGAGGCAACCGCGATGACGTGCTTGACGCCGGGAATGCCTGCCGCTTTCGACGTCGCGCGGGCCTTCAGATCTGGCGGGGTGGCGGGCACTGGCTGCTCACGATCCAAGCGGATCGTCCTTCTTTGCTTCGCGCGCGCGCAAATAATCTTCGGTCGACATGACAGGCGGGCGCTGCGGCACCGCATGCGGGTCGAAACTTTCGTTCACCACGGCTTCGACGCGGCAATCCGCGCACATCTTGATGACGTCGAGACGTTTCGCATTGGCGCCCTGGAACATCCAGTGCCGCTCGCCGCCGAGTTTGGCCAGCACGCGATCGATCGAGCTCTTGGTGCCAAAGGGCTTGCCGCAGGCGATGCAGTTGAACGGCTCTTCCTCCTTCAGCACGCGCTGCGGCGTATTCCAGGCCTGGAAGTCCAGACGCGGCTCGATGCTGATGACTTTCTCGGGGCAGGTGGATTGGCACAGCCCGCACTGCACGCACAGGCTTTCAGTGAAGCGCAGCATCGCGCGATCGGGATTGTCCGATAGCGCACCGGTCGGGCAGGCGGTGACGCAGGCGTGGCACAGCGTGCAGCCGTCGACATTCAGGTTCACGGTGCCGAACGGCGCGCCGGGCGCCAGCGGCACGACGTCGACCGGCGTGGGAGCTGCGAGGTGAAGCTCGCGAAACGTCGTCTCCAGCACGCCGCGCTTCGCGCCTCGCGGCATGAAGCCGGCCGGCCTTTGCGTGGCGATCCCGCGAGGGGCGCTATCCAGCGCGGCGCGCAGTTGGTCCGGATCGTCGGTCTCGATGATCCGGACCAGGCCGGTGCCGAAGCCGAGCGCCGAGATGATGGTGTCCGATGTTTCGGCCGCACGGCGAAGGGCTGTAATATCGTGGCGCGGCTTGGCGCGCGTCAGCAGCGCGGCGCCGCAGCCGCCATAGGCGAACACGGAAGCAATGATCTCCGGCCCGATCTGCGTCACCTCGTTGACACGCAGCGGCAATACGTTGGCCGGCAAGCCGTCGCCGAACCGCGCCAGCGCATCGATGATGTCCTCGCCGTGCTCGCCGTCGTGAAACAACACTACCGCATCGCTGCCGCCGGCCTTGCGATAGGTCTGCAGCAGCGTCCGCAGCCGCCGCATCAGGGCGTCGGCGCTAGGCAATGCGTAGGACGCAGCACCCGTTGGGCATACGGAAGCGCAGGAGCCGCAACCGGCGCAGACATTGGCGTCAATCGCAACCGCGTTGCCGTTCGGCGTGATCGCGCCGGTCGGACACAAATCGAGGCAGCGCGTGCATCCGGTGATGGACGAACGCGAATGCGCGCAGAGCGACGGTTCGAAATTGACAAAGCGCGGTTTATCGAAAGTGCCGACCATGTTACCGGCATCCGCAATCGCGCGTTCGACGGCGGCCTTGTCGCGCGGATCGGCGCGCAAATAACCGGGGCGCAATTCATGCGCGGGAAACAGCGGCGTGCCGCCCGAAAGATCGAGGATTAGATCGCACGTCGACGTCGCGCCATCGCGCGAAGGCCCGAACACGAGCTTTGCGCGCGAGGACGGGGACGGCAGCGCGTAATCGTCGATAGCAAGCTCGAATTGCCCGAGATGGCCGCGGGCGTTGCGGATCGTGCCCTTGAGCACGGGAAATTCGTTCGTGCGCCGTGGGGTCACGTCGCCGGGTTTGGTCAGAAGCACAGTGATGTCGAGCCGGTCGGCGAGACGTTGCGCTGCCTCGATTGCGATTTCATCCCGGCCATAGATCAGCGCAACGCCGCTGCTCTCCAGCGTTACCAGCTGTAGCGGCGGCATCTCTTCGCCGGCAGCAGCAATCAGCGCGGCAGCTTTCGGGCCGGCGGAAGCGGCATCCTTCGACCAGCCGCCGGTCTCGCGGATGTTGACGAAGGTAAGCTCGGCTTGCGGCGAATTTTCCGCGACTTCCCGAAACAATGGCGCTTCCTGGGTGCAGGCAACCGTGATCGGCGTGCCTGCGGCGAGCGCCTCCTTGAAGCGGTCGAGATCGAGGCCGCAAAGCTGGTTCGCCTGCGTGATCTTGCCCGTGCAGCCACGGCCGATCGCTTCCGCATCGAGCGGCATGGTCTTCTCGCAACTGCAAATCAGGAGACGAGACGTCGCCGCACTCATGTTGAACTACCTTGAACCTTGCTCCAAGCGGGGCGGTTGCTTCACCCTGTGGTTCTGCGGTAACCGCTCGGGCGGATATCTGCAAGATATAAGGTCGCTCGCGCCGCCAGCTAGTGCGGGGTAGCATACACAAACGGCCTTTGAAGCCATGAGGGAATAGTTCTTCGTGATCGCTCGTCTCGGGGATACGGAACAGACGCTCGATCTGCCGCCCGGTTATACTTTGGTCGCGTTGCGCGAGCTCGGCGACGCCTTTGCCCATGCGCGCGAGATCGCGGCGGAGGCGGGGGCCGGGACTCTGGTATGGGTGCGCCGCTATGATCTGGTCGAGTTCGCGGTGGTGCTTGAGCCGGACGAGCCGCTCAGCTCGGCGCGCCGGGCGTTCTTTGCCGGCATGAATGCGCTGGCGGATGCGATCGCCGCCCATTGTCCGCCGGAACGCGAGGTCGCGTTCGATTGGCCCGACGCTATCAGGTTCGACGCCGGGTTGCTCGGCGGCGGACGACTGGCCTGGCCTTCGGATTGCGCCGAAGACGAGGTGCCGGGCTGGCTCGTGTTCGGCGTGATCCTGCGCGCGGCCGCCATGGCGCATATCCCGGAGGTGCAGGCCGCCTCCGGCGTGTCCCTGCTGAGCGAAGGTTTCGAGATGGTAGAGACCGATGCGATCATCGAAAGCTTCAGCCGCCATTTGATGACCGCGTTCGACCGCTGGAAAGAGCGCGGCTTCGAGGCGATCGCGCGGGACTATCTGGAGCGGCTTCCCAAGAACAAAGCCGGTGAGCGCCGCGGCATCGACGTCAATGGCGATCTTCTGGTGAGGCCGCCTGCCGGCAGCGCAGCGCCGGAGCGGAGCAGCCTCGTGGATGCGCTGGCGAGGGCCAGTTGGTATGATCCGCAGGCGCGGGGTCCGAAATTCGAATGAGGCGGACATGTTGAAGTTTCCGCGAACCATCAGGCTGGACCCGTCCGATACCTTTGTTTTCGAGCGAGCGGCGGAACCCGGCGAATGGGCGGTTTCCGGCGCGTTCATATACTGGAACCGGGATCCGGCGACGCTTGGCCAGAAGCAGCGCGTGGCGCTCCGTTCGGGCTTTCTTGGGATCGACAGTCTCGGATGGTCGACCCTTGCCGTCGTCACCGAAGCAACCGAAGCGGAACGGCAGGCGATGATCGAGCGGCTCGCCGGGCATTTGATGGATAAATTCGGCGCGCCTGATGCGCATGCCGCGCGTCTTGCGGCCGAGGAGGAGATCGCGTTCGCAGGCTCGCTCTGCGATCATCCGCCGCAGACCCTGCTGGCCGTGCAGCGCAGCGTCGAGAATGGCGAAATCCGCGAACGCTTTCGGACGCTGAAGCCGCGCTTAGGTGCCGCAGATGCCGACCGGTTGCACGCCCATGCCAGCGCCTTTACCTTCCATGAAGTCGAAGGCGATGATGAACCTGCTGATGAGGTCGATCTTCGCGGACTGATCAGAACCGACGGCAAGACGACGGATCGTACATGAGAGAATTCTGGGTCGCCTCGGGCCATCACCTCACGCGCCGCGCCGATCACGGCGGGCTGGTGGCGACGCCCGAACTCATCATGGCCTATCTGGCGCGGCCCGAATTGCTGCCACCGGCCGACGCCTGCGAGGCCGAGCGACGCCTGCATGAGAGCCTGATGGTCGATCCGCTGCGCCCGGTGTCGGGCACCGATATCGCCGCGCTCGCCGACGCGGATGCGCGCGAAAATTGGGCCTTCATGGTGAATTTCCGCGACCGGCTGATGGCTGCGACGTCGCTGGAGGCGGTTTATGTCGCACTGGCCCGCAAGGGCGCCGGCGATCTGCCGCCGATCTTCCTGTCGCAATTGTGCCACCTGATCCTGCGCAACGCGCTCGAAGGCTGCGACGACCCTTACATTTTGCGGGCGGCCGAACTGTTCTATCGCAGCCAGCTCGCGGCCATTCACGAAGGCACGTTGCTGCTGGCCGATGCCGAGGTGATCGAGGCCGAGCAGCACGCCCAGCACGACCTGCATTCATCGCCGCTGACGGCTATGCTGCAGCAGCCGAAATCCTTCGGCGAGATGGACGTCATGGACGACGAAAACGCCTGGACCTATTGGTCGCGGTCGGATGCGCATGCGATGGTCATGAATCTCGGCGGTAACAAGAAAGCGCGCGCCGGGCTGTGCCGGGTCATCGAACGCTGGATCGGCCATCTCCTCGGGGTTACCGTCAACGTCGAAACCATTGTTTCGATCGAGGACCGCGACTGGCGCTGGTTCATCGGCCTCGACAGCGAGGCGACGCGGATCGGCAATGCGCTGTGGCGCGGCGAGCGGCTGGAGGGCGGCGTCGCCGAGCGCATCGTGGCCTTGATGCGGCTGACATTCGAAGATGCGCGGCTGGTGGATGAGCGGGTCGGCAACAAGCCCGTCTATCTCATCCTCGCCATGGGCGCGGACAAGGTGGTGCGGCTAAAGCCGCAAAATTTGGTTGCGGGTCTGCCGCTTGCGGCGACTGCGAACGCCACATGATCCACCGAAGGGAGGATCCGGTATGACCGAAGCATCCCGGGAGGTCGGCGTGGTGGTGCGACGCCGTTCGATCGACAATCCCTGGATCGACCAGTTGTGGTCGCCGGCGATGATTCTGGACGAGGTGCCTGCGACCGCGCCGTGGACCGCGCTGTCCACCGAGGCCGATGCGACGACATATTATGCGGGGGCAGCCAGCATTGATCTCTTCAGTGCGGAGACGGCGAATTATCGCGATAACCTCGCCGACGGCGCGCCGCGCATCTGGGTCGCGTTGCGCCGCCAGGACGGCGGCGCTGAACTCGAATTGACGAAAGTGACCGCCGACCCGACTGAAGGGGAGGCGATGTTCGAAAGCGGCTGCGACGTGATCGGCACAGTGCCGATGCCGCCGGAAATCGCCGCATGGATTGCTGCGTTCGTCGATGAATTTCATGTCGAACGCGTGTTCCACAAGCGCAAGCGGGATCGCGCCAGCGGCGATCGGCCGCGTGTGCCCGGCGGCGGGCCGGATGAGAGGACGGGTCGCAAATGAGTGGTCCGGATGAGGGCGATCGGGACAAGGGCTTTCTGGCGCGATGGTCGCAGCGCAAGCTGGAGGCAAAACAGGCCGAGCCGAAGCCGGACGCGCCGGCTCCGCAAGCCGTCGAAACGTCAGATCCGCCGGCAGCGCAACCCAAGGAGCCCGAGTTTGATCTCTCGTCCCTGCCAAAGCTCGAGGAGCTGACGGAAACCACCGATATCACCTCCTTTCTTCGCAAGGGCGTTCCCGAACAGTTGCGGAATGCGGCCTTGCGAAAATCCTGGGCGCTCGATCCAGCGATTCGCAATTATGTCAGCCCCGCACTCGACTATGCCTATGACTGGAATGCGCCGGGTGGGGTGCCCGGCGGCGGCGAGCTCGGTCCGGGCGTCGATGTGGCGCGTCTGGTCGCGCAGATCATGGGCGGACCTGCGGCCGAAACGACAAGTTCCGGTGCAAGTTCCAAAGATGAGGCGGCAGGCTCTCCGGCAGAGCTGACCGAACGGGAACCGCCGACAGAACCGCAAGAAGATCTCCCGGCGCCGGCGCTCAGACGGTCCGGGGAACCGACGGCGGAGATGGAAGCCGTTTCGGTCAATAATGATGCCAGCAAACCCGCGCCGGCCGAAGAAACCCAGCCGGTGCAACCTGTTGCGCCGCAGCAACCAGTGCGACGTCATGGCACCGCGAAACCGATTGTTTAGACAAAAGTTTTTGCGGACATAGCCCAAGCCTATGTTAGAGATTCCCTACTTGGAATAATTCCAGTTCTAAGTTTGTTTGCCCGGGGACACGGGTGGGCGCGAGTGGGCGGGGAGAAATCGGTAGCACCATGCGTGATGCCGGACTGGAACTAGCTATCAAAGCAGCAGGTGGCGTTGGGTCGCTGGCGCGGGGACTGGGCGTTGCTCAGCCGTCGGTCTCGGCTTGGTCGCGCATTCCCGCAGAACGGGTTCTCGCCGTCGAGGCGCTGACGCAGGTGGAACGTTTCGTCCTGCGGCCCGATCTCTATGGATCATCCGAGCATCAGGTGACATCGAAACCGGAAATTGACGAGATCGATCAACTGCGTGCCGCGGAATACGGCCTGCTGTCGCTGCTGCTCGGCAAGGCGCCGGATGCGGACACGTTGAGGAGGGTTGCCACGCTGAAGGGCGACGGCTCCGATCTCGGCATGGCGCATATCGAACTCGCAGCGGCAGCAGCGCAGACCGATGATCGCGCCGTCAGCAAGGAGTTCTTCGATCTTTTCATCGGGATTGGTCGTGGCGAGCTGCTGCCCTATGCCTCCTATTATCTGACGGGCTTTCTTCACGAGCGCCCGCTGGCGCGGGTGCGCGAGGATCTGCGGATGCTCGGGATCGAGCGCGCCGGCACCTCGCGGGAGCCGGAAGATCACATCGCCATTCTGCTCGAGGTCATGGCTGGCCTCGCACGCAGCGACTTCGAGGCTGAGTTCGCCGAACAGGCACGTTTTTTCGAACGGCATCTCAAGCCATGGGCGGCGCGGATGTTCGCCGATCTGGAAATGTCGCCATCGGCGCGCTTCTACCGCGCCGTCGGCCGCGCCGGCCGTGTCTTCATCGAATTGGAATCCGAGGCCTTCACGCTGTCCGAGTGACGGCGAAAGGCAAGAACTATGAAGGAGATCGCAATGAGCAAGCCATCTGACAGCAAGGGCAAGTCACGGGCCACAGGGGTGGATCGGCGCAGCCTGTTTCTGATGGGCGGTTCAGCGGTCGCTGCAGCAGCCGTTGTGCCGCTCACTGGCGGCGAGGCGGCAGCGGACGAGTCGCAGGCCGAGCGCGTCAAGGCCCGCTACAAGGAAACCGATCACGTCAAGAACTTCTATCGCGTCAACCGCTATTGATGGGACCACGCACATGTTGATGAAGCGAAAAGATGGATCCGCGGGCAGGGCGCGTTTGCAGGGAATCGCCGCCGGCCTCGCGTCTGATATTCTCGACCGCCGTACGTTCCTGCGGCGCTCCGGTCTGGCGGCCGGTGCGGGCGCCGCGATCGGCCTGATGCCGCTCGGCTCGGTGCGCAAGGCGCAGGCCGGCCCTGAGAAGGTTGGCGCGCCGACCGAAATCAGAAAGAACATCTGCACGCACTGCTCGGTCGGCTGCACCGTGATCGCCGAAGTGCAGAACGGCGTCTGGGTCGGCCAGGAGCCGGCGTGGGACAGCCCGATCAACCGCGGCTCGCATTGCGCCAAGGGCGCCGCCGTGCGTGAACTCGTTCACGGCGACCGCCGGCTGAAATATCCGATGAAGCTGGTCAACGGCGAGTGGCAACGGGTGTCGTGGGACGTGGCCATCAACGAGATCGGCGACAAGATGCTCGAGATTCGCGCCAAGTCGGGCGCGGACTCTGTCTACCTGCTCGGCTCCGCGAAATTCTCCAACGAAGGCGGCTACCTGTTCCGCAAGTTCGCGGCGTTCTGGGGCACCAACTCGATCGATCACCAGGCTCGCATCTGTCATTCGACCACCGTCGCCGGCGTCGCCAACACCTGGGGCTACGGCGCGATGACGAATTCCTACAACGACATGCGCAACTCGAAGACGATCGTCTTCATGGGATCGAACGCGGCCGAAGCCCATCCGGTGTCGCTGCAGCACATCCTCTCCGGCAAGGAGCTTAACCGCGCCAACGTGTTCGTGCTCGATCCGCGCTTTACGCGTACCGCGGCCCACGCCACCGAATATGTCCGGTTCCGCGGCGGCACCGATATCGCCGTGATATGGGGCATGCTGCACCACATCTTCAACAATGGCTGGGAAGACAAGGAATTCATCAAGCAACGCGTCTACGGCATGGACCAGATCCGCGCCGAAGTCGTGAAGTGGACGCCGGAAGAAGTCGAACGCGTTACCGGAATTCCCGGCGAGCAACTGAAGAAAGTTGCCGAGACCTTCGCAAAGCAAAAGCCATCGACCATTGTCTGGTGCATGGGCGGCACCCAGCACACCGTCGGCACCGCCAACGTCCGCGCATATTGCAACTTGCTGCTCGCGACCGGCAACGTCGGCTCGTTCGGCAGCGGCGCCAACATTTTCCGCGGCCATTGCAACGTGCAGGGCGCGACCGATATCGGCCTCGATATCACGTCACTGCCGCTCTACTACGGCCTCGTCGAGGGCGCCTGGAAGCACTGGGGACGGGTCTGGGAAGTCGAATACGATTATCTCCAGTCGCGCTTCGACGAAGTCCCGGCGAAGGCGGGCCGTCCGGCACGCACCCGCAAGCAGAACATGGAGCTGCCGGGCATCCCGTGGACCCGCTGGTTCGATGCGACGCTTGCCAACCCTGACGACGTCGACCAGCGCGATGCCGTGAAGGGCGTGGTCATCATGGGGCACGGCGGCAACACCGTGCCGCGCATGACGGAGATGGTGAAGGGCCTCGAAAAACTCGAGTTACTCGTGGTCGCCGATCCGCATCCGACCACCTTCGCCGCGATCTCCGAGCGCAAGAACGGCACCTATCTGCTGCCGGCCTGCACCCAGTTCGAAACCTCGGGCTCGCGCACGGCGTCGAACCGCTCGCTGCAGTGGGGTGAGCAGATCGTCAAGCCGATCTTCGAATCGAAGGACGACTACGAGATCATCTACCGTCTGTCGGAAAAGCTCGGCTTCGCCGACAAGATGTTCAAGAACATCAAGGTCGAGAACAACCGTCCGTCGCCCGAGGACCTCTTGCGGGAAATCAACCGCGGCGGCTTCTCGACCGGCTATTCCGGCCAGTCGCCGGAGCGGCTGAAGGCGCACATGAAGAATCAGGGCAAGTTCGACCTGGTGACCTTGCGCGCCAAGGCGGACGAGCCCGAGATCGGCGGCGACTATTACGGCCTGCCGTGGCCGTGCTGGGGCACGCCGCAGATCAAGCATCCGGGCACGCATACGCTCTACAACACCAACCTTCACGCCAAGGACGGTGGCGGCACGTTCCGCGCCCGCTTCGGCGTGGTCTATGAAGAGAAGCAGCCGGACGGTTCGGTGAAGAACGTCAACATGCTTTCGGAAGGCTCCTACAGCAAGGGCTCCGAACTGACCGACGGCTACCCCGAGTTCACTTACGGCGTGCTCAAGAAGCTCGGCTGGGACAAGGATCTCACCGCGGATGAACTTGCCACCATCCAAAAGATCGGCGGCAACAATCCTGATGGCGTCGGCTGGGCGGTCGATCTGTCCGGCGGCATCATTCGCGTCACGCTGGAGCATGGCGTGATGGCCTATGGCAACGGCAAGGCCCGCGCGGTGGCGTGGAATCTGCCCGATCCCGTGCCGGTGCATCGCGAGCCGATCTACACGGCGCGGCCCGATCTGGTCGCGAAATACCCGACGCGTCCGGACGGGCGTCAGTTCCGCATGGCCAATCTCGGCTTCTCGATCCAGAAGGCGGCGGTGGAGAAGGGACTGGCCAAGCAATTCCCGATCATCCTGACCTCGGGACGCCTCGTCGAATACGAAGGCGGCGGCGAAGAAACCCGGTCGAACAAGTGGCTCGCCGAGTTGCAGCAGGACATGTTCGTCGAGGTCAACACCTCGGATGCCGCCGAGCGTGGCATCAAGGATGGCGGCTGGGTCTGGGTCTACGGCCCCGAAAACAGCTCGAAGGCCCGCGTCAAGGCGCTGGTCACCGACCGGGTCGGGAAGGGCGTGGCGTTCATGCCGTTCCACTTCTCCGGCTGGTTCCAGGGCGTCGACCAGCGCGGCAAGTATCCGAAGGGTGCCGATCCGATCGTGCTCGGCGAAAGCGTCAACACGATCACGTCCTACGGTTACGACCCGGTCACCGGCATGCACGAGGGCAAGGTGACCCTGTGCCAGATTCAAGCGGCGTGAGAGGAGAATAGATCATGGCTCGCGTCAAATTTCTTTGTGATGCCGACCGTTGCATCGAGTGCAACGCCTGCGTGACGGCCTGCAAGAACGAACATGAAGTGCCGTGGGGCATCAATCGCCGCCGCGTCGTCACCATCAATGACGGTAAGCCCGGCGAACGTTCGGTCTCCATGGCCTGCATGCATTGCACGGACGCGCCGTGCGCCGCGGTCTGCCCGGTGTCGTGCTTCTACACCACCGCCGACGGCGTCGTGCTGCATTCCAAGGACCTGTGCATCGGCTGCGGCTACTGCTTCTACGCCTGTCCGTTCGGCGCGCCGCAATATCCGAAGGTCGGCAACTTCGGATCGCGCGGCAAGATGGACAAGTGCACCTATTGCGCGGGCGGGCCGGAAGCCGACTCGACGCCGGCCGAATACGCCAAATACGGCGCCAATCGTCTGGCCGAGGGCAAACTGCCGATCTGCGCCGAGATGTGCTCGACCAAGTCGCTGCTCGCCGGAGACGGCGCGATCATCGCCGAGATCTACAAGGAGCGGGTGATGAAGCGCGGCTACGGCTCGGGCATGTGGGGCTGGAAGACGGCCTACAGCGATTCACCGACCGGCTGATGCTACGGCCGCCGCGCCCCGGCGCGGCGGCACAAGCGTAATTCCGATAATCGAAAGGCGTTGTGCAAATGCCAGGCTCAATTTCAATTCTCAGGTTCGCGGTCTTCAAACCGCTGTTCGCCGCGTTCGCTCTGCTGTTCGTGCTCGCGCATCCGGCAGCCGCGCAGATCTCGTTCAAGCCCACCGCCGAGGCTGTTCAGGAAGACAAGCTTCTGAACGCGCTCAAGGAGGGCGACAAGATCTCCGGGCGCGTATCGATCCCCGATGGAAATGCCGCCAACCTGATCCAGCCCGCCGGGCGCGACTGGCGTGACTTCCAGCGCAGCAAGCTGCCGTGGATCGGCGGCATTGCCATTCTGGGAATGATCGTTGCGCTGGCGATTTTCCTGATGGTGCGCGGGCGAATTCGCGTGCAGCAGGGGTTCTCGGGGAGGACGATTCTGCGCTTCAACAGCTTCGAACGCTTCGTCCACTGGCTTACGGCAAGCTGCTTCGTCGTTCTGGCGCTCTCAGGTTTGAACGTCAGCTTCGGCCGCACCCTGATCCTGCCCTTGTTCGGTCCGGACGCCTTTGCAGCCATGTCGGCCTGGGCCAAGCTTGCGCATAACTATCTGGCGTTCCCGTTCATGCTGGGCGTCCTGATCATGTTCCTGATCTGGATCAAGAATAACATCCCGGGCAAGCTCGATCTGGAGTGGATCAAGCAGGGCGGGGGGCTGCTGTCCAACGGCAAGCATCCGCCGGCCAAGCGTTTCAACGCCGGCCAGAAGGGCATCTTCTGGATCGTGATCATCGGCGGCGTGCTGATGTCGGTGTCCGGCTGGTTCCTGCTCTTCCCGTATCTGCCTGGCAACGTCACCGCGCTTCAGTTCTGGACGGTCATCCACGCCGTGATCGCGATGCTCTTCATCGCCGCGATGCTGGCGCACATCTATATCGGCTCGATCGGCATGGAAGGGGCGTTCGACGCGATGGGTACGGGCGAGGTTGATCTCAACTGGGCCAAGGAGCACCACGCGCTCTGGGTCGAGGAAGAGCAGCGCAAGGCCAATGCGCCCGCCGATAGCGCCCGGGCCGTGCCGGCCGAATGATCCGGCCCGGCTCAAGTGAAAGGTGAAGTGACATGAAATCCTTTGTTGCGGCTGTAGCATTCGCAGTCGTCGCTGCGGTCGGCGTCGCGATGGTGCTCAACTCCTTTCAGGAATCGAGCTCCGTGGCCTTTACCACCAGCGGCGCCAGGGTCGGCGATCCCGGCCATAATCTGATCGGCCCGGGCTGACGCCGGCGGTGGGCGTGCCTGACGTTGCGCTGGCGTGGCCGGTCGAGATCCGGTTGCCGAAGGACCGCCGCTCCTTGCGTGTAGCCTTTGACGATGGCCGCACCTTCGACCTTGCCGCCGAATTGCTCCGGGTGACCAGTCCGTCCGCGGAGGTGCAGGGGCATTCCGAGGCCGAACGCAAGACGGTCGGCGGGAAACGCAACGTCGCCATTCTTTCGGTCGATCCGGTCGGTAATTATGCCGTCAGAATAGGATTCGACGACATGCACTCGACCGGCATCTACTCCTGGACGTTCCTGCGCGAACTCGGCCTCAATGCCGAACGGCGCTTTCAGGATTATCTCGACGACCTCAAGGCCAAGGGGCTCGACCGCGACAGGCCGGGCGTACGCTGAGGGCCGGCGGGAATGGCAGCCAGGGATTCGGCGAAAGCTTCCCATCGCAACATTGGCCGGCCGGCGCTTTTGGTGCTTTTAGCCGGGTGGATCGCGCTGCCGGTCTGTACAACGGCCGCCGTGGCGCAGATGCGCGGACATGGTGGGCCAGTGCGGGCGCTGGCGATCTCGGCCGACGGGCAAAGCGCGATCTCCGGCAGCTTCGATTCGACCGCGATCCGCTGGTCCCTGACGCGCAATGCGGCCGAGCAGGTGCTTCGTTTCCATGCCGACGCCGTCAACGCGGTCGCGCTGCTCGGGGACAAACGCGCGGCAACCGCCGGTGCCGATGGCCGCATTGCGATCTGGACGTTTGGCAAGACCGAACCCGACGCAGTGTTCGAGGGGCACACGGCGCCAATCGTCGCGCTGGCAACATCTCCCGATGGCGCAACGCTGGCATCGGCCTCGTGGGATCGCACGGTGCGGCTCTGGCCGCTCGCGGGCGGCGCGCCGCGCGTGCTCGATGAGCATACGCAGAACGTCAACGGCGTGGCGTTTACGCCCGATGGCCGCGCTCTGGTCAGTGTCAGCTACGACCTCAGCGTTCGCATTTGGCCGCTATCAGGCGCGCAGCCGCCGACTGTCGTGGCAATGCCCACTCCACTCAACGCCGTGGCCGCCGGCGCCGACGGTGAAATCGCGGTCGGCGGCGCCGACGGCAAAATCTACTTCCTGACCGCAAGCGCCGCGCGCGCCGGCGAGGTCGCCGCAGGGCCAAGGCCGGTGATCTCGA
This sequence comes from Bradyrhizobium sp. WYCCWR15520, assembly GCF_056174665.1. Taxonomy (NCBI): domain Bacteria; kingdom Pseudomonadati; phylum Pseudomonadota; class Alphaproteobacteria; order Hyphomicrobiales; family Nitrobacteraceae; genus Bradyrhizobium; species Bradyrhizobium sp. WYCCWR15520. The sequence goes on along the minus strand of NZ_JBWBWM010000015.1, from coordinate 40,084 downwards.
TTGCGATTTCGCCCGACGGCGCGCATGTGGCCGCTGCTAGCATCGGTGGCACGGTCGCGGTGATCGATCGCAAGACGCGCACGCTGGCGCGGACCCTGGTCGGTCCGGGGCTGCCGGTCTGGTCGGTGGCCTTCTCGCCGGACAGCCGCACGCTGCTCACCGGCGGCGCCGATAACATCATCCGGCGCTGGAACGCGGCGACGGGCGAGCCGGTCGATCCGATTCTCATGGAGACGGCGGGCGATCCGCTCGCCGCCTATGCTGGCGATCGCGGCGCGGAGATTTTTCGCGCCTGTGTCGCTTGCCATACGCTTGGCGCCGATCAGGCCAACCGCGCAGGTCCTACGCTTGCCGGAATTTTCGGCCGGCGTATCGCGACCGCGCCGGGCTATAATTTTTCCGAGGCGCTCAAGCAACTCGATATCGTCTGGACGCCGGAGACGGTTTCCAAACTGTTCGAGGTCGGGCCGCAGGCCTACACGCCCGGCACCAAGATGCCGGAGCAGCGTATCGGTTCGGAGCAGGATCGCGCCGCGCTGGTGCAATTCCTCGAACGGGCGACAAAGCGATAGCGCGAAGCGGCGCGGCGATTACTCCGGTTGCGTCAAATGTTTCACGGGCGCCGAGAAGACCAGCGACATATCCTCGTATTCCTCGATCGGAAGCTTGGTTACGCCCGCGGAGGCCGGAGATTTCTTCGACAACGCCACGCCGGTGGTTACGGTAGAACGTTCATGGGAAATTGAGTACGAGCGCATCGTGGTTACGACAGCGAGCAGGGCGACTGCCACGAATCCGGAAATCAACAGACGCTTCATGGAAAACTCCGTTGGTTCGAAATGCAGTGTGGCTTGCACCACCGCATTACGGCCAACGGTCACGCCTGAATGTGGCCTGCGTCACCTATCACGATCTTTTTTTGACAATTGAATCGGTTCCCTCGCGCCGAATGAGACGTTGAATCGCTACCTCTGGTTGCCGAGCCGATGATTGTCGCGACAGCGCTGTCCCCGGCGAATTGCGCGCGTGAATCGATTTGTCTACGGCGCAGGGCGACGGCCGGTGCGCGGATTGAGCGGACCCGTCGGCCGCCGCCGCAATGCTTCCGGCAAAAACTCCTCGTCTGGGTCGGGCACAGCGTTGGCGCGGACGTCCGCCGCGGACTGGGCTCGTTCGTGCGGAGTCTGGTTGTCGTTGAATCGTCGCTTCACGTCGACGCCGTCAACCGGATCGTTGACGCCGTGCTGAATGTCTCTGAAGTCGCCCATGAAATCCTCCCTGAGCGCTCACCGATCTGCATGCTCGCAAACGCGATCTGGCGAACGGTGTTCCACGGTATCCGTGAGAAGCCGCGCTAAATTGAGCGTCAAATGGAACCGTCGCTCCCGCGCCCGATTGATTCCAGGCAACCGCGAGATGGAGCGGCAGACGAGCGAAAAGGCATAATCGGGTAATCGACGGAATTTAGGAGAATGTGATGGGACTTGAGGCCGTGTATTTCATCGGAGCGTTCGTGCTTCTTACCGCGCTGATCTATGGAACGTTGAGCTATCGTTATCGCAACAGGGCGGCAACGGACGCGGGCGAGGAAATCGTGCGAGAGCGGTATCGGCAGAATCAGGGCTGACGCGCGGGGAGACAAGGAGTGACGGCTTCGTAGCCGGATGAGCGGAGCGACATCCGGGACATAGTCGCCGAGACTATCCCTGATATTGCTGCGCTTATCCGGGCTTACTGATCCTGATCACGGCACGCTTTGGGAGTCCTTGGCGCCGAGTGCGGTCTTGTTGCCGGCGTCGCGACCGGGGACGCTGACATGGACCTCGTGACCCTGCCGGATCGCGAGTGAGGCAGCCGCAACGGCCGCTTCGAACGCTGCTTCCTTGGTATCGTAACTGTGCGGCGCACTCCCGTCGTGGAGAACAGTCCAGCCGTCCGGCTTGGAAATGATCATGTATTCGGCCAATCCCATCGAAGCCTCCTTGCTGTTCGCAAGGGCAACGTGGAAGCCCGTTCACCGTTCCGATAGCCTGTCACACGGAGACATCACGCGTGCAGGCTTGCCGCGTCGCGGGCGTGTCTTGGCGAAGGACGGATCAGGTTTTAGGTGGACGCCCGCGTTTCGCGAACAGAAGTCCTTGCATGTCAGCGGCCTTCTGGAGAAGACCTGCGCGCTTCAGCGCCTCGCTTCGGGCAGGACCATGGGGCATCGCGCGCGCCTGCTCCAAGGCCGCCAGCGCCTCGGTTTGCAACTCGTGTTGGGGCCGGACGTCGTCCTTCCTTTTGTCCATCCGAAAAGCGTAGGAGCGGGGCCTTCGCCTGTCTGTTCGGTTCCGTACGTTGGAACCAGAGGTGGAGGGTTATTCCCCCAGGAACCAAATCGTGAGCTTGCCGCTTCCACCTTCGGATCTTCAAACCCGATCTGGAGAGACCGGCGTCAGTGGCCGGGCGCTGCCCCCGGTGGATGGAGGATTGCGAATGCTCGAAGAGAAACTGAAGGAGTCGATTGTCGCAGAGCTGAAAAGGCAAGCGGCAAATGATCCGAAATCGCTCAGCATCGAGAGCTCCGACGGTCTCGTCGTCAAGGGCAAGATCGATCTCGACGATCTCGTAATGGTGATTGCAGGCGCCGGTGCTGGAGGGCCGTAACGGCCCGCCGTCAGCCGGGCAAGCCGTATCAGGAACGGAGCGGGGCGCCGGACGTTTTCCAACAAACGGATTGAACGCAAGATGACGGAACCACTGCCACTACTGATCGAGAGTTCGATTGCGATCGCTTGGGACTATCTCGAACGTACGGGAGAGTTGGGCGATGCGATGGTGGCCGGCCGCTTCCTCAGCGACGCGATCGAGTTGATGGTACGCCGTGGCGAGCGGCGGCGACTGATGCTCGCCAACAGGGCCATCACGGCCTATCAGCAATTCTTACGGAAGCAGTCCATGCCTCCGGTGCTCGCGTCGGCCTGATGACAGGTCCGTGTTCATCTGGGAGCCCTTTATCTGAGGGCAGGTTGACAATGCTGGTCCGCAGCCCGGTGGCCGTTAGATCCTTACGATTGCCGTTGCTTGCAAGGCAGCGCCATTCGTGCGTTTGCACGCCCCGCGACAATGGACGGTGAGACGGTACACATCCGCGACGTCGAGACCCTTGCCCAGGGCAAGGGCAAGCTGACCTGCGTGACTTACGAGCAGCGCAGGCGCGACGGCGAGCAACAGCGGCGCCAGCGCGAAATCTACGACAACGGCAACTCGGCCGTCATTCTTCCCTATGATCCCGCCCGCAAGACCGTGCTGCTGACCCGGCAATTGCGGCTGCCGATATTTCTGCAGAATGGCGTCGAGCGAACTGTGGAAGCATGCGCCGGCAAGCTCGATGGCGAAAGCGCCGAACGACGTATTGTGAAGGAGATGCAGGAAGAGCTCGGTTACAAGATCATGAACGTGCAACGATTGTTCGAGCTCTACGTCAGTCCAGCCGCGATCATGGAGAAGATCGTCTTCTTCACCTGTACCTATTCGCCGCAGAACAGAGTGTCGGACGGTGGCGGGCTCAAGGAGGAGGGAGAGGACATCGAGGTGGTCGAGGCCACGTTGGATGAAGCTGCCGCGATGATCACAGCCGGCGAAATCGTCGACGCCAAAACGGTCATTCTCGTTCAATATCTGAGCAATCGTGTGCAGACCACCGCTCGCGACTAGACTGGAGCGGCGTCGCGGCGAATCCCGTCTGCGGCCCTACGCTAGAGGAACGGCTTTCCGCCGGTGACCGCAATCGTCGCGCCGGAGACGTAGCTGGAAAGCGGATCGGCCAGCATGACATAGGCGGTGGCCAACTCGACGGGCTGGCCCGGGCGTTTCATCGGGACCTGCTTGCCGAAATTCTTCACGGAGTCCTCGGGCAAGGTCGAAGGAATCAGCGGGGTCCAGATCGGCCCCGGGGCGACCGCATTGGCGCGAATGCCCTTCTCGGCCAGCATCTGCGCCAGCCCCGCCGTGAAATTGTGGATCGCGCCCTTGGTGGTCGCATAGGCCAGCAAAGTGGGGTTGGGCACATCCGAATTGATCGAGGCGGTGTTGATGATGCAGCTTCCGGCCTTCATGTGAGCGACGGCTGCCTTGGTCAGATAGAACATGGCGTGGATGTTGACCTTGAAGGTCAATTCCCATTCCTCATCGCTGATGTCTTCAATGGATTTGAAGCTGGCTTGGTGTGCTGCGTTGTTGACGAGGATGTCGATGCCGCCGAGTTCAGACGCTGCCTTGGCGATGACAGCCCTGCAATGATCGGGGTGCTGGATGTCGCCCGAAACAAGAACGGCCTTCCTGCCGGCGTCCGTTACCAGTCGCTCGGTCTCGCGGGCGTCGTCGTGCTCTTCGAGGTAGGAGATCAGGACATCGGCTCCCTCGCGGGCGAAGGCGATGGCGACCGCGCGGCCGATGCCGCTATCGCCGCCCGTGATGATGGCCTTCTTGCCCTTGAGCCGGCCGCTGCCCTTGTAGGATGTTTCGCCATGATCCGGCAGCGGGTTCATGGCGCCGGTCGTGCCCGGCATCGGCTGGTGCTGGCTGGGAAATGGTGGGCGCGGGTAGTGCAGCATTGTATCTCTCCCTGAAAAGACGGCGCTGCTAACGCGGGTGTTCAGTGCTGCGGCTCAAGTGAGACGGTGGAGATTTCCCAGCGGATTGAGCGTGCCGGGTTCCTTGTCCTCTTCTTCGCTCTTGCGCTGTTCCGCCTGGCCTTCCTCTTACAGCTTGCCGTCGCCAACGACTTCGGCGATGACTTCCTTGGTCTTCCCCGCAACCCGGCGGATCGCTCGTTTGATCGTGCCCATGGTCGTGACCTGTGATGTCGCGGGCTGGTCCGGGTCAATGTCCGGCCGCGGCCTTCGTTCCTGCGGCACCGGGACCACGCGGCCGCGCAAACGAGAGGAACGTTGCGACACGCCTCGCGATTGGCTCTCCGAGGAGAGAAGGTGATGTCGGGATTTGAGCCAAGAGGACTCGATGCGCTGATCATCGGTGGCGGGCCGGCGGGGCTGACCTGCGCGATATATCTGGCGCGGTACCGACGCAAGGCCGTCGTCATCGATAGCAGGCAAAGCCGGGCGGCGCTGATCCCCGAAACGCATAACTATCCAGGGTTTGCCGATGGAATTTCCGGTCCAAGGCTGCTCGAGGCGCTGACTTCGCAGGCCAAGAATTACGGTGTCGAAATCATCGCCGACCGGGTTACGGATTTGCGGCGCGCCGGGTGCGGCTTCGAGGCGATCTGCTCGCAAGGAGCCATCGAAGCCGCACGGGCCGTGCTGGCAAGCGGATTGGTTGACCGCGACCTCGCCAATTCCGATCTGCGAGAGGCCGTCGGCAGCGGGTTGGTCCGGTATTGCCCGATATGCGACGGGTTCGAAGCATCCGACCTTCGGATCGGGGTATTGGGCAGCGCCAATGACGCGGCCGCGAAAGCGCTATTTCTGCGCACCTATTCCAGGCACGTCACGCTGTTGACGTTGGACGGCAAGTCTTGCGACGAACTGCCCGGCCGCGAATTGTCGGAAGCAGGTATTCGCATTCCCAAGGCCCGCGCCCTGGCATTTCGCAGACGGGGCAAGCAAATGATCGCGTCTCTGAGCGACGGGACGATCGAAAGCTTCGACGTGATCTATCCGGTGCTGGGCTGCGAGGTGCGTTCGGAGCTGGGAAAGAACCTCGGTGCCCGGCACAACGATGTCGGATGTATCGAGGTCGATGCACATCAACGGACGAATGTGCCGGGATTGTACGCCGTGGGAGACGCGGTTTCAGACCTGCACCAGATCGCGGTGGCAACGGGCCACGCTGCCGTCGCCGCCACCGATATCCATAATGGTTTGCCGCGCAATTTTCGCTGACGACGGGCGATGGAATTTTACGGCTTATCCTCGATCTCGTGCGCGGCCAGCGGGCTGACCGCGGGGGCATTGAGCGGCGTGCCATCGAATGCGAAGTGAGACCCGTGGCACGGGCAGTCCCAACACGTCTCGAACGAATTCCAGTGCAGGTGGCAGCCGATATGGGTGCAGGCTGCGGAGCGGGCATAGAGTTTGCCGGCGGAATCGCGATAGGCGGCGATCTTGCTGAGGCCGTGCCGGATAATGGCGCCGTGTCCGGCTTTCAGATCGCTCACTGCGCTCAGTTCGCCCGGCGCGAGATATTCGGCAAAATTCTTCACTGCCGTGATGTTCTCCTTCACAAAGTTGCCGATCGCGGCAGGGGTCTTGCGCGAGGGGGCGTAGACTTCGGCCCATTTGCTGCCGCGGCCCTGGATCAATGCCGAATTGATCATGGCGCCCACCACGCCGTGGGTGATGCCCTGGCCGGAATCGCCGGTGTGCACATAGATATTCTCGCTGCCGGGATTTTTGCCGATGAAGCCGGCATAATCGATGGTGTCGAGGATCTGTCCCGACCACCGGTGGGTGACGTCCTGGACCTCGGGGATGAGGTTGCGTGTCCAGGCCTCGAGCGCCTGAAAGCGCACCTCGGCATCGTCGGCTTCGCCGCTCTTGTGGTCGCCGCCGCCGACAATGAGATGGTCGGTCTGTCCCTCGCCAGGCTGCAGCCGCACATAGTGATAGGGGTCCAGCGTGTCCCAGTAGAGTGCGTCCGGGATCGCGCCCTTCCTGATCGAAAACGCCATCGCATAGGAGCGGTAGGGCGCCATCTTGGTGTGCAGGACAAATCGATCCATAATCGGCGAATTCGTCGCCGCGACCGCCGCGCGGGCAACGACCTTGCCGCCTGCGGTTGAGACGACCACCTTGCCGTCGTCACGCTCCTCGATGGACTCGACGACCGTGTCGGCGTGGAATGTCCCGGCCTTTGCTTCGACAGCCGCGGCAAGCCCCTTGAGATATTTTAGCGGATGGAACGTGCCCTGGCCCGGGTAACGCAACACGTGCTGCTGCTCGCAGTGGGAGAAGGGAACGCCGACCAGCCGATGGACAGGCGCCCCCACCTTGCGGACGGCATCCAACTCGTCCTCGATAATTTTCGAGTCGGTATTCAGTGCCTGGAAGAGATAGCCGTCGAGGCGGCGAAAATCACAGTCGATGGAGTCTTTGTTCTGAATTTCTTCGATGCGATCGATCGCAGCCGCCTGGCTTTCGTAGAACAGGCGCGAGATTTCCTCGCCGCGGAGGCCGATCATCGCCGATGTCAGGTCGTCACACAGCGGGGCGAGGTGGGCCGTGGTTCGCGCCGTGATGCCGCCGGCAATCTTGCCGCGATCGATCACCAGGACACGCGCGCCTTCGGTGGCGATCTCGTAGGCGGTGGAGATTCCTGCAATGCCCGCGCCAATGATGACGACGTCGCATTCCTTATCGCCCTGCAAGCGGGTTGCGTTGGGCGCGACCTCGACTTCCATCCATAACGACCTGCTACGCCGGTCCGCAAAATGGCTCATCCGAAAACCCGATAACTGAAGAACCTGATCGAAAGGCCAACGGCAGTCCGAGGTCTTGGTTCCTCCGCTGCATCGCGCTCGGCCCTGTCACAATAGCTCGATCAGGCGCCGGGCATCGGCCGGTGCGGCGCTCTTCTGGTCATTGTCGAAGTAGACGAACACGTCGCAGCCCTGTTTCTTCCAGGACCTGATGCGGCGGGCCCAATCGGCAAGGGCGGCCTCGCCATAGTGATTCTTGTAGCGGCCTCCGGGCCCGTGCCCGCGGACATAGACGAAATCGGCCGTACGCTTCCACGGCGCCGGGGCGTCATGATGGTCGGAGATACAAAGCGAGATGTTTTGCTCGCGCAGCAGCCGGATGACCTTGGGCTCGTACCAGCTCGGATGCCTGAATTCGAAGCTGTAGCGTCGCTTGTTCGAAAGCAGTTTGAAGAAGGACGCCAGGCGGTCGGCGTTAGCGTGGAAGTTCGGCGGCAGCTGAAACAGGATCGGCCCCGCCTTCTTCCCGAGCAGGGACAGACGGCTTTCCAGCAGTTCGAGGCTGTTGACCGAATTCTCCGAGAGCCGCTTCCAATGCGTGATGAATTTCGATGCCTTCCAGGCGAACACGAAATCGCTTCCGGTCTGCGCGCGCCAGCCCTTTACCGCTTCCGGCGTCGGCGTCCGGTAAAACACCCCGTTCAGTTCTGTCGTCGGGAATTGGCCGGCGTAATACGGCAATTGCTCCTTGAGCGGCAATCCCCTGGGAAAGAACGGTCCGCGCCAGGAATCGTAGTGCCAGCCTGAGGTGCCGATCAGGACGCGTGGCATGGTGTCTCTCTTGGCATCACGGCTTCAGGACGACCTTGGTGCCGTCTTCCTTCGCATCGTGAACGGTATGCGCAGCGAATGTCGCGCTTGGGCGAGGATGTAATGATCGGCGAAGATGAGTTGTTCCTGCATCTGCCAGGAGAGCGAGGGACGGCAAGCGCGGCCTGCGTAGCCGATGAGATCTCGTTCAGCTTTTCCGAAGGCCGCTATGTCCGTGGTCAGGGGATCTCTTCAAGGGGGTCTCTTGGAGATCGTCGAGCTCGACGAGGTAGGCCAGCAGCAGGTCTCCTTCCGTCTGCTTGGAATCCCGCGCCGCTTCCCGGTAGGCGGCAATTTCGTTCTCGGTCGAACGCCGTGCCCGGAGCCGCGCCTTGCCATCCCATAGAGGTTCGCCGTTCGACATCAAGACGGCGATGTCCTGACGCAGCCAGTGCTCGTGACAGAGTTGCTGGGACTCGCGCAAGTTCTTGGCTTCGAAAGCAAGCGTGGGCCGTCCATCGATGTCCAGGGTGAAAATCGCGGGCAGTAACATCATCCGACCCACGTCACATGTCTGACCACAAGGAAGAGACCGGCGGCGCCGACGGCGATGAGCGCGCATGGCATCGCGATCTGCATCGCAATCCGAATGACAGTCAGGTTCATGCCGGCGGCCTGACCGGTGAACGGTGCAGTTTCCCCGATGCGGAATACTGGCTTTGGTCGCGCTACACTCACAGTCCGATCAGCCGGCAAGTGGGCATTGCTCGCGTCAAAAATAGCCTGCAAGCGAGTTCTCGTCTGTCCGATCCCTGACACACGGTTGCGGGAAATAATGGCTCGAAACGGGGCATTGCCGCAGTGCGAGGCCTGACCGGACGTTACGACGGGCTCGCAGCGGCGGCGTGCAAAGGGAACGATAGAGGAGGATAGCTGATTGATAAGACAGATGCCGGGCCGAACCTGGCGACGAAGGAATATGAAAATGAAATACCTTGCCCCATGCCTTGCCCTCGTTCTCCTGGCAACGCCTGCCATGGCCCAGTCGATCGGAGAGAAGACCGGAGTTAATTCAACGCTTGGCATCACGCCGGCGACGGAAGATTTCGTGAAGCAGGCCGCCATCAGCGACATGTTCGAGATCCAGTCCAGCCAGCTCGCGCAGGAGCGGGGCAATGCTGCCGAGAAAACCTTTGCCGCCGCCATGATCAAGGATCACGAGAAGACGACCAGTGACTTGAAGTCCATGGTCTCCGGCGGGGACCTGAAGGTGACGCTCCCGACCCAGCTCGACAGCACCCACCAGAGCAAGATCGACAAGCTGAAATCGCTCAAAGGCGGCGACTTCAGCTCCCGGTACCAGATCCAACAGGTCAGTGGTCACAAGGACGCCGTGTCGCTGTTCGAGCGTTACGCCAAAGGCGGCGACCATCCGAAACTGAAGGAGTGGGCGGACAAGATGCTTCCGACGCTGCGCCACCATCTCCAAATGGCGCAGGAGATGGCGGCGGGAAAGACGGTCGGCAAGCACTAGGAGGCGCAAGGAATGGGCGCAATGGGCGCGCGGAATGCCGGCAGAGCCGAGTCCGTGTGAATTATCTGAACGGTGAGGATGAACAAGATGGCGAAGAAAGCAACGAAGCGCAGATATTCAAAGGGGGCGGCGAAGAAGGTCGGCCGCGCCATGAAGAAGCGTAAGTCCGGCACGCTGAAGAGCGGTCGGTCCGGCAAGAAGGTGAAGAGCAGGAAACAAGCGATCGCGATCGGCCTGTCGGAAGCACGAAAGAAGGGCGCCAAGGTACCCAAGAAAGGTTCAAAGAAACGTTCGAAGAAGCGCGCGAAGAAGTCTTAAACGGGTCAATCCGACCGCGCCAGATCGGCGGCCGGATAGGCCACCATCCAGTCGTCCAGCAGTTCGTCTCCGAAATCATCGAGCGCTCGAATTCGATAGCGCTCGAGATTTCGCGGTGAGGTTTTGCGGTTTCGAGGGAATGTTGATTTGGGTGTCGGTGCCATCGGTCCTCGCCGCTCCGTCGGCGTTCCCCCATCCGTATGATGGGAATTAGAACGGTGAGCAGCTGGCCAGGGTTCCTGTGACAGTGTGAAAAACGGCTACGCCAGTGGCGGCTGGCCATTGGAAGCAGAAACGCCGCCATCCACGGCGACGTTGGCACCCGTCACGAAACTTGCGTCGTCGCTGGCAAGAAACGCAATGACGGCGGCGACTTCACGGGGTTCGCACACCCGACCCAGCGGGATTCGTTCCCGGAACTTCCCCAGCAGTGCCTCGTCCTCCATCGTGTCGGCCGTCATGCCGGTCCGGGTCAGGCTGGGGCAGACGGAATTCACGCGAATGCCCTTTCTGCCGAGATCCAGCGCCAGCGACCGCGTCAGGTTCACAACGGCGCCCTTGGCGGCGTTATAGGGGCTCGCCGCCCAATCTCCTCCGGTTCCCGATACGGAAGCTGTGTTGACGATCGAGCCCTTGGTCTTCTCGAGATGGGGCAGGGCCGCGCGGCAGCCGAAGAAGACGCCGTCGAGATCGGTGGCCATCACCTTGCGCCACTGCTCGTTGCTGATTTCGACCGGGTCGCCGCCCTCGTAGACGCCGGCATTGTTGACGAGAACATCCAGCTGCCCGAAGCGCTTCAGCACGGTCTTCACCATGGCATCAACGGATTCGCTATCCGAGACGTCGGCGAGATGGGCCAAGGTGAGTTGCGCCGGCAGGTCTTTCGCGACGGTGGCCAGCGGCATTTCGTTGCGATCCACCAAAGCGACACGCGCGCCTTCGGACGAGAAGCGCCGCGCGGTAGCCTCGCCAATGCCGGAGGCCGCGCCGGTCACGATGACAACTTTCCCTTCAAAGCGCTTCATGGCCGGTCAGTCACAGAGCTTTCCGACGGCTTGCGTAGCTCAGGCTTGCGTAGCTCAGACCTGGGCATGCTGTCCGCCGGGGCGTGAAATTGCGCACAGCGCCGCGCCCGTGCCGTTGCCGCGCTGGACCAGCGCGATGTCGCCCAGCGCAATGATGCCGACAAGCCGCTTGTTGCGGTTGAGCACCGGCAGGCGGCGGACCTGAATGTCGCCCATGTTGGCGCTCACCTCTTCGAGGTCCTGATCGTCGTAGCAATATTTGACGTCGGCCGTCATCACGTCGCCGACTCGTCCCTCGGGGCCTCGGCCCATGCCGATACCGCGGATTGCGATATCGCGGTCGGAGATCATGCCGACCAGACGGTCGTTGTCGGTGACGGGCAGCAACCCGACACCGAGCGCCGCCATCGCCTGCGCGGCGTCCTTCAGGGTGTCATCGGGGGTGCAGAGTTGGACCTCGGATGTCATCACATCGGAAACTTTCATATGCCTCTCCGTTTGCCGGTTGCTTCACCCGCTAACAGGCACCGCAGGTCGCCGTTCCCGTGAAACACATGAAATATTCAGGCAGTGCTGGAGAGACTTCGGACCGCACCCGAAGCCTCCCCTCAATTGTCTTACCAGCGGTTGCTGTCGATGCCGACGCCCACGCTGACGCCGGGTGCTCGAATGCCGACGCCGGCTCGCGGTTCGTCCCAGTCGCGATAGCGTCGATGTTCGATATAGCGCTCGCGCGGCGCATAAGCATAGGAATCGCGCACGATCACGCGACTGCCGCCGCGGGTGCGATAGCATCGTCCATCTTCGTCACAGACCATGCGGACCTGCTGTATCAGATCGGAGTTGGTGTATTCGTTCTCGGTGTAGACGTCAGTCGCATTTGCGCTGCCGGCCAGGAGCGCGCCCGCGCCGGCCAGCAGGCCGATTGCAATCTTCCTCATAAGTTCCTCCTCATTCGAATGCTGCCCTACGGGGGCTCAAAGCATCGCCCCCGCTTTGGTTCCGGCAGTGAGTGGAACGATCGGGAGGTTCCGGAAGGTTGGGGCCCGCGAGCCGGCGGAACGGCGCTGAGCCGCGCCGGGTTAGTCCGGCGGTGACACAAATCTTCCAAGAACGGAACAAGGAGCGGAACATGAAACATAGTCTTTTGGCCGGCGCCGTCGCCGGACTGATGCTGGGCACAAGCGCATTCGCGCAATCGCCGAGCGATCAACAAAGAACCAATGCGCCATCCGCGCAAAGCCAGTCGCCCAAGGCGTCGCCATCACCTTCGACCCGACAAAATACCGAAGGCGGTAGTTCGAACGCGCAGCCACCGCCGACCAATGCGACGGCCGATTCGCCACGTCCGCAGGCCCAGTCAAATCAGCCAGCCGCGACGCCGCAGGCGAGATCTAATGGCAATACAGCCAACCCGCCGGCGCAGCAGCAGCAGGCTCAGCAACCTTCGCAGCAACCGTCACAGGCGCAATCGGCTCAACAGCCGAGCTCGTCCTCGCAACCTTCGCAGGCGCAGACCAATACGGCCCCACCGGCCAATAACCAGTCGACAAGCACGCAGCCATCGACCGGTCCGACGAATGCGACCAACAATGCACCGAGCACCGGGTCTGCCAGGGTTCGACCAATACAGCGGCTCAGCCTTCGAACGCGCAGACCAACGCCGCGCAGTCGCGGACGAACGTCAACGTCTCGGCCAATCTGACGGAGAGTCAGCGCACCCGCGTCAGCACATCCATCAGCCGGCTGAACGCCAGGCCGGTAACCAACGTCAACTTCTCATTGTCGGTGGGCACGGTCGTGCCCCGCAATGTGCATTTCCAGCCGCTGCCGGCTGACGTGGTCGAGGTGATGCCGCAATATCGCGGCTACAACTTCATCGTGGTTCGCGAGGACATCGTGATCATCGAACCCTCGACCTACAAGATCGTCGACGTGCTGCCACGCGGCGGCCGATCGACCGCGGCTGCGCCGGCACCGCGCAAGTCGACTTTCTCGGACAGCGAACGGGACGTCGTTCGCAAGCATGCGCGTTCGTCCAGAACCGAGCAGCGTTCGAACAGGGTCGAGCAGCGCACCACGGGCAGCGCGACCTCCACGCGTATTCGCGTTGGCGATCGCCTGCCGGACTCGGTCGTGATCCGGTCATTCCCTGATGAGGTATATCAGGAATCTCCGCGGCTGCGGGAGTATCGCTATATCGAGCGAGACGATCGGACCTACATCATCGAGCCCGGCGAACGCCGGATCATCGAGGAAATCGACGACGACTGACATGTAAATACGTCTAAATATGTCGAGGAGGGAAGCGGCTGGGATGGCCGCTTCTCTTCCTTGTGTCCGGTAGGCAACCAACCCGGCACTTCATGCGTTAGGCCCGCATGGAGCAAGGATAACAATGACCGCTGGACAAAAACCCCACATTTCTCACAACACTCTGATGCTCATCGGCGATGGACGAAAGGCGCTTTTTCTCCGCAACAAAGGCACTCCGCAGCGACTCAATCTGGAGGTCGAGCAGGTTCTCGAGCAGGAAAATCCGGCAACGCGCGAGCAGGGGACGGATCGTCCCGGCCGTTCCATCCAGAGCGTCGGTACGGCCCGAAGCGCAATGGAGCAGGCCGACTGGCATTACCTCGCAGAGGAGCGGTTCGCCGGCACCATTGCCGAAGCGCTCTATCGCCTGGCTCACGGCAACCACTTCGACAGACTGGTCGTCGTTGCGCCCGCGAAAGTGCTGGGCAATCTCCGGCAGGCTTTTCATGCCGAAGTGGCGGAGCGCATCGTCGCCGAAGTTCCGAAGGAACTGACCTCTCATCCGATACCCGAGATCGAAAGGCTGATGGCGGCTTAGCCGCCGTCAGCCACGACGGCTCGCCCCTGCATCGCGTCAGGTCACCGGACCGGGATTGAACAGCGCCAGCGCGTTGGTCAGCTTCCAGTGCTCGGCCCAGGTCTCGCGGCCGCTCGCGACGTCGAGCATGAGGCGGAAGATCTCCCAGCCGACGTCCTCGATCGTGGCATCGCCCGTGGCGATGCTGCCGGCGTCGACGTCGATCAGATCGTGCCAGCGTTGCTTGAGCTCGCTGCGCGTCGACACCTTGATGACGGGGACGGCGGCAAGTCCATAGGGCGTGCCGCGGCCGGTGGTGAAGACGTGCAGCGTCATGCCCGAGGCAAGCTGCAGCGTGCCGCAGACAAAATCGCTGGCCGGGGTCGCCGCAAAAATCAGCCCTTTTTCGCGGACACGCTCGCCCGGCGCCAGCACGCCCGCGATCGGGCCGGTGCCGGACTTGATGACGGAGCCCATCGCCTTCTCGACGATGTTGGAGAGGCCGCCTTTCTTGTTGCCTGGCGTGGTGTTGGCGCTGCGGTCGGCCTCGCCGCCGGCGAGATAGCGGTCATACCAGGCCATCTCGCGCACCAGTGCATCCGCCACCTCCTGGTTCGCCGCACGTGGTGTCAGCAGATGGATGGCGTCGCGTACCTCCGTGACTTCGGAGAACATCACGGTGGCGCCGGCACGAACCAGAAGATCGGCGGCGAAGCCGAGTGCCGGATTGGCTGTTACCCCCGAGAACGCATCGCTGCCGCCGCATTGCATGCCGACCACCAGCGCCGAGGCCGGGCAGGTCTCGCGGCGGCGCTGGTCCAATATCTTGAGGCGCGCGTCGGCCATCTGCACGATGTCCTCGACGATTTCGCCGAAGCCGGTGAGGCCTTCATCCTGCATCCGCATGATTTCGTCATCGGCGCTCATGCCCTCGGGCAGCAGCAGTTCGGGCTGCAGCTTCTCGCAGCCAAGGCCGACGATCATCACCTCGCCGCCGAAATTGGGATTGCGGGCCAGGTTCTGCAGCGTGCGGATCGGCACCGCGGCGCCCGGCGCGTTGATCGCGACCCCGCAGCCATAGGCATGCGTGACAGCCACGACGTCGTCGACGTTGGGATATTTCGGCAGCAGTTCCTTGCGAATCCGCTCCAGCGCAAACTCGACCGTGCCGGCGACGCATTGCACGCTGGTCGAGATCGCGAGGATGTTGCGGGTGCCGACCGAACCGTCGGCATTGCGATAGCCTTCGAACGTGTAGCCTTCCAGCGGCGGCAGCCGGATCGCGCCGCCATTCGGCTGCGGCAGATTGTCGAAGGAGGGCGCATCGGGCATCTGCACCAGCGATTCCTTGACCCAGCTACCTCTGGCGATCGGCGCTGCGGCATGGCCGATGACCTCGCCGTAGCGGCGAATGGCTTCGTCCTTGCCGATGTCGGCGAGGGCAACCTTGTGGCCCTGCGGAATCTGTTCGATCAGCCGCAAGCCGCAGGCAAATTCGGCACCCGGATGCAGACCGCCGCGGTTCGCGACAATCGCGACGTTATCGTCCGCATGCATGCGGATGTAGAGCGGTTTCGCGGCGGCGGGCTGCATGTCGAATCCTCGGGGTGCTGTCGGCATCAGACCACGCGTAACTGCGCCGCATGCGTCGGGCAAACAAGGTCAAACCGCTGGTGCGATCAAGCCACCGCCGGGCGAGGAAGTCGTCGCATAGAGGGAGGGTGAGCCAACCCACGAGGGAGTGACGGCTGGAACCAAATAGTCAAATAATATGACTAGTCAGCGCCAACCTTCCGTGAAATATTCCGCACGCTGCCGCCAACGGGCAGCGAAAAGGTGCCCTGATACCGAAATCGGGGATGCGGGCACCTTGAACAACATTTGGGAGAATGCGCCTCATGACCTCCAAAGCCCTTCTTGCGGCCACTGCGCTGGTCGCTCTCACCCTCGCACTGCCGGCAACTGCCGCCGAACTCACCGTCGGCTTTTCCCAGATCGGGTCCGAATCCGGCTGGCGGGCGGCGGAAACCTCGGTCTCCAAATCGGAGGCCACCAAGCGCAAGGTCACGCTCAAGATCGCGGACGCCCAGCAGAAGCAGGAGAACCAGATCAAGGCGATCCGCTCCTTCATCGCCCAGGGCGTCGACGCCATCTTCCTCGCGCCTGTCGTGTCGAGCGGCTGGGATGCGGTGTTGAAGGAGGCCAAGGAAGCCAAGATTCCGGTCGTGCTGCTCGACCGTGACATCGATCCGTCGGGCAAGGAGCTTTATCTCACCGCCGTCACCTCGGACAGCGTGCACGAAGGCGCGGTCGCTGGCGAATGGCTGGCGAAGGCGGTGGCCGGCAAGGCGTGCAACGTCGTCGAGCTGCAGGGCACAGTGGGCGCCAGCGTCGCGGCCAACCGCAAGAAGGGTTTTGACAGCGTGGTCGCCAAGAACGCCAACCTCAAGGTGGTGCGCAGCCAGACCGGCGACTTCACCCGCGCCAAGGGCAAGGAGGTGATGGAAAGCTTCATCAAGGCCGAAGGCGGCGGCAAGAATATCTGCGCGGTCTATGCCCATAACGACGACATGATGGTTGGCGCGATCCAGGCGATGAAGGAGGCCGGCCTCAAGCCGGGCAAGGACATCCTGACGGTGTCGATCGACGCGGTGCCTGACATCTTCAAGGCGATCGCAGCCGGAGAGGCCAATGCGACCGTCGAGCTGACGCCGAACATGGCGGGTCCGGCGCTCGATGCGATCATGGCCTACAAGGCGAAGGGAACGGTGCCGCCGAAGTGGATCCAGACGGAATCGAAGCTCTATACGGCCGCCGACGATCCGCAGAAGATCTACGACAGCAAGAAGGGCCTGGGCTACTGACCGTCCGGCCTTGTGCCGCCGGGTTTCAAGTCAGCCCCGGACCCGGCGGCACCACCCTTCTCGATGAATCCGCCTCACAAGGCGAACATGCCAGGCGTTCGCGCGCGATGCGAACGTCGGTGGGAGTGATGCCGGCATGAATGCAGCTTCCAACCCTGGCCCGGCTCTGCTGGAAGTGCGGGGCCTGAGCAAGAGTTTTGGCACGCTGCGCGCCCTGCAGGCGGTGGATTTCACCTTGCGGGCCGGCGAAATCCACGCGCTGCTGGGCGAGAACGGCGCAGGCAAGTCCACTTTGATCAAGGCCGTGACGGGCGTCTTCCCACGTGACGCCGGTATTGTCAGGCTCGGCGGCGCCGAGGTGGCGCCACGCTCGGCCAAGGCCGCGGTCGATGCGGGGATTGCGACCGTCTATCAGGAGGTCAATCTGCTCCAAAACCTGTCGGTGGCGCAAAACCTCTATCTCGGCAGGCAGCCGACGCGGTTCGGCCTGGTGCGCGAGGCCGAGATGCGCCGCCGCGCCACCGCGCTGCTCGCCGAATTCGATCTGCATATCGACGTCGCCGAGCCGCTCGGCAACTATTCGGTCGCGGTGCAACACATCGCGGCAATTGCGCGCGCCGTCGACCAGTCGGCACGCGTGCTGATCCTCGACGAGCCGACAGCGAGCCTCGATCGCCACGAGGTGGAAATCCTCTTCGCCGTGATGCGCAAGCTCGCTACGCGCGGGATCGGCGTCATCTTCGTCACGCATTTCCTCGATCAGGTCTACGAGATCTGCGACCGTATCACGGTGCTGCGCAACGGCCGGCTGATCGGCGAGCGGACCACCGGCGAACTGCCGCGGATCGAATTGATCCGCATGATGCTCGGTCGCGAGCTTGCCGAGACGACGAGTGAGCGCGCGGCAGCGCAGGCGCGGCAGGTAGGGGAGACCTGCGCGCGTTTCGAGGACTACGGCAAGGCCGGCTATGTTGCACCATTCAATCTTGAGCTTCGTCGCGGCGAGGTGGTTGGGCTGGCCGGCCTGCTGGGGTCGGGCCGCACCGAGACTGCACGGCTGGTGTTTGGCGCCGAGCGCGCCGACAGCGGCAGCGCGACGGTCGAAGGCAAGCCGGTCCGGCTGCAATCGCCGCGTGATGCCGTCGCCCATGGCTTCGGCTATTGCCCGGAAGAGCGCAAGACCGACGGCATCATTGCCGATCTCACCGTGCGCGAAAACATCGTGCTGGCGCTGCAGGCCAAGCGCGGCCTCGCAAAACCGCTGTCTCGCGCCGAGCAGGACGAGATCGCCATGCGTTTCATCCGGATGCTCGACATTCGCCCGCCGGAGCCGGAGCGGCCGATCGGGTTGTTGTCCGGCGGCAACCAGCAGAAGGTGCTGCTCGCCCGCTGGCTCGCCACCGCGCCGCGCGTTCTGGTGCTGGACGAGCCGACCCGCGGCATCGATGTCGGCGCTCACGCCGAGATCATTCGCCTGATCCGCGAACTCTGCGACGACGGCCTCGCGCTCCTGGTGATTTCCTCCGAGCTCGATGAGATCGTGACCTATTCCGATCGGGTAATCGTGCTGCGCGATCGCGCCCATGTTGATGAGCTGGAAGGGGAAGCCATCGACGTCTCCAATATACTGGCGGCGATTGCCGCCGGTGCGGAAGCCGGGCAAGCATGATGCCAGGACTGTTGCAAAGACTGCTGCAAAGCCGAGGCCTTGCCCAGATCGTCGCCTTGCTGGTGATCCTTGCAATTGACCGGGCCGTCTCGCCGCAATTCTTCGATTTGCGGATGCAGGACGGACGGCTGTTCGGCAGCCTGATCGACGTCCTCAACCGCGGCGCACCCGTCGCGCTGCTGGCGCTCGGGATGGTGCTGGTTATCGCGACGCGGGGCATCGACCTGTCGGTGGGTGCGGTGATGGCTATATCAGGCGCCATTGCCGCCAGTCTCGCCGACGCGTACGGCCTGCCGCTCGCGCTCGCCGCCGCGCTCGGCGCCGGGTTGTTGTGCGGGCTGTGGAATGGCTTCCTTGTTGCGGTGCTCGGCATCCAGCCGATCGTCGCGACCCTGATCCTGATGGTGGCGGGACGCGGCGTCGCGCAGCTCATTACCGAGGGGCGGATCGTCACCTTCACCGCGCCCGATCTTGTCTGGCTCGGCAATGGCGCCGTGCTCGGTGTGCCGACGCCGGTCGCGGTCGTGCTGGGCATGCTGATCATCACCGGCGCGGTGGTCCGTGGCTCGGCGCTCGGTCTGTTGATCGAGGCGACCGGCGGCAACGCAAGGGCGAGCGAACTGGCCGGCATTGGCACGCGCGCGATGATCCTCGCGGTCTATGTCTGGTGCGGCCTGTGCGCGGCGCTCGCCGGCGTGATCGCCGCCGCCGACATCATGGGCGCCGACGCCAACAATGCCGGGCTCTGGCTCGAACTCGACGCCATTCTGGCGGTCGTGATCGGCGGCACCTCGCTGTTCGGCGGACGCTTCAGCCTGATACTGGCAATGGTCGGTGCGCTGATCATCCAGGCGATGAACACCGGCATTCTGCTGTCGGGCTATCCGCCGGAGTTCAATCTCCTCGTGAAGGCGGCCGTCGTGCTTGTCGTCCTGCTGCTGCAGTCGCCGCGCTTCGCCAATGCCGGGGCCGTGCTGGGGAGGACGCGCCAATGAGAGGGCTGCCGCCGGTTGCGATCACGGCCATTGTCTTCGTCGTCGGATTTGCGCTCTGTACGGTGCAATTCCCCAATTTCGCGTCTACCCGGGTGGCGGCCAATCTGCTGACCGACAATGCCTTCCTCGGCATCGTCGCCACCGGCATGACGTTTGTGATTATTTCCGGCGGCATCGACCTGTCGGTCGGTTCGGTGATCGGCTTCACCACCGTGTTCGTCGCGCTGGCGATCGAGCGCCTCGGCGTGCCGCCGCTGGTCGCTTTCGCCGCAATTCTGCTGCTGTGCGCCGCCTTTGGCGCGGCCATGGGTGCCATCATCCATTTCTTCGACATGCCGCCTTTCATCGTCACGCTGGCCGGCATGTTCCTCGCCCGTGGCGCCAGCTTCCTGATGTCGACGGAATCGACGCCGATATCAGCGCCGCTCTATTCGACGGTGTCGGATTTCGCGCTGCGACTGCCCGGGGGAGGCCGGCTCACCGCCATCGCCCTCATCATGCTTGCGGTGGTCGCGGCCGGAGCGGTGCTGCTGCACTTCACCCGCTTCGGGGCCAACGTCTACGCGCTTGGCGGCAGCCGGGCGACCACGGCGCTGATGGGCATTCCGGTCGGATCGATGACGGTGCGCATCTATATGCTGTCGAGCGTGCTTGCCGGGCTCGCCGGCATCGTGTTCTCCTTCTACACGGCGGCGGGCTATTCCCTGTCGGCCGTCGGCGTCGAACTCGATTCGATCGCGGCCGTGGTGATCGGAGGCACCCTGCTGACCGGTGGCCAGGGCTCGGTGGTCGGCACATTGCTCGGCGTGCTGATTCAGGGCCTGATCCAGACCTACATCAATTTCGATGGAACCCTGTCGAGCTGGTGGACCAAGATCGTGACCGGTATCCTGCTTTTCGCTTTCATCGCCTTGCAGCAGGCCATGCTCGGCATCGCCCGCCGCGCCGGCTCCCGCAAGGCAGGAGTCCTGAAATCATGACCTCCCGGCTTGTCGTCATCCCGACGCGGCGTGCGCACTCCAACCACGCCGAGGTTGCCCGCAGCATCGGCATCGACATCATCGCCGGCCGTTACGCCGAGGGCGTCCGCCTGCCTGGCGATGCCGAACTCACGGCGATGTTCGGCGTGTCGCGGCCGGTCTTGCGTGAGAGTGTTAAAACGCTGGTGGCCAAGGGCCTGCTCACCACCAAGGCGCGGGTCGGCACCGTGGTGCGCGAGCGTGGCGCCTGGAACATGTTCGACGCCGATGTGCTGGCCTGGCATCTCGATGCCGGCATCGACCGGCGCTTTCTCAACGATCTCGCCGAGATTCGCCTGGCGGTCGAGCCGCGCGCCGCCGCGCTCGCAGCGGCCCGCCGGTCGGAAGCCGACATCGCCGAACTCAATCGGAGCATGGAGCGGATGCGGCGCGAGGCGTCCGACTCCGTTGGTTTTGCCGATGGTGATCTTGCCCTGCATCTGGCCGTCGCCAACGCGTCCGGCAATCTGTTCATGCGCTCGATCGGCAATGTCATCGAGGCGGCGTTGCGCGCCTCGTTCCTGCTCAGCGCGCCGGTGGAGACACAGGATCGAGAGACGGTGCTGCTGTGGCATCAGCGGATTGTCGATGCGATCGCGAGCGGCGATGCCGAGGCGGCGACCGCGGCCATGGCCGAGGTGATCTATAATGGGCTGCGGCGCCACGAGGGGACACCGGCATCATCCGGGGCCGCGCCTGCGGTCCCTGCAGCCGAGCCTGGAGCGCAATCATGAGCCCGCTTCGCGTCGCCATCGTGGGTTTCGGCAAAATCGCGCGCGACCAACACGTGCCGGCGATTGCTGCGACTGACGGCGTGGAGCTGGTTGCCATCGCCAGCCGCAATGCGTCGCTATCAGGCGTGCCGCATGCGGCGACGCTCGATGAGCTCCTGCGCGACGGTCCGCCGATCGACGCCGTGGCGCTATGCACGCCGCCGCAGGTTCGTCACGCCCAGGCGGCGATGGCGCTTGCCGCGGGCAAGCACGTGATGCTGGAAAAGCCGCCGGGCGCCACGGTCGCTGAAATCAGGCCGTTGACGGTTGCAGCCACCGCTGCGCAGCGCACGTTGTTTGCCACATGGCACTCGCGCTTCGCCTCGGCCGTCGAGCCGGCGCGGCAATTGCTGGCCGGCCGGAAGGTCACTTCAGTCAAAATTACTTGGAAGGAAGACGTTCGGGTCTGGCATCCGGGACAGGCGTGGATCTTCGAGGCGGGCGGGCTCGGCGTGTTCGATCCCGGCATCAACGCGCTCTCGATCCTGACGCGAATTCTGCCGCAGCCGTTGTTCGTAACTTCGTCTGACCTCGCGTTTCCCGCCAACCGCGACGCACCGATCGCGGCCAACCTTGCGCTCGGCGATGCAGAGGGGCTGAAGATCACGGCCGAATTCGACTTCCGCCAGACCGGCCCGCAGAGCTGGGACATCGATCTCGAAACCGATGGCGGCCCGGTCACGCTGTCCATGGGCGGGGCAAGGCTGAGGGCAGGGGGCGCGCAACTCGTCGATGCCGTGGATGCCGAATATGCCGGGCTCTACCGCCGCTTCCGCAAACTGACTGCAACCGGCGAGAGCGACGTCGATCTCGCGCCGTTGCAGCTCGTTGCCGACGCGTTCCTGCTGGGCCGACGCCGCACGGTCGAGCCATTCGAGGACGCGACATGAGCGGTCCGTCCGTCTCTCGCGTCGCGCGTTCCCGCTTCGGCGTCCTGCCTGACGGCAGTGAGGTCGAGCGCATCGTCCTGCAATGGGATGGCGGACTAGAAGCACGCCTCATCACCTATGGAGCGAGCCTACAGGCGTTGCTGGTGCCGGATATCGCCGGACGTCCCGACGACATCGTGCTCGGTCATGACACGTTCGAAGGATATCTGGCCCGCCGGCAATTCTTCGGTGCGACGGTCGGGCGCTACGCCAACCGCATTGCCGGTGCGCGCTTTGTGCTCGACGGCGCCAACGTGCAGCTCGCGGCCAATAACGGGGCCAATGCGTTGCATGGCGGGCTGGAGGGTTTCGATCGCCGTAACTGGCGCATTGTCCGGATCGATGATGGAGATCAGCCGGCCGTGACGCTGGCCTATACCAGCGCCGATCGCGAGGAGGGCTATCCCGGCACGCTGGATGTGGAGGTAACCTGGCGCCTCAGCGGACCGATGGACCTCTCCCTCGATATGACGGCGCGAACCGATCGCCCCACCGTGGTCAATCTCACCAACCACAGTTTTTTCAATCTGTCCGGCGCACGCTCTGGCCGGCAAATTCTTGACCATCATCTCACCGTGGCGGCGGATCATTTCCTCGCCATTGATGCCGGCGCGATCCCGCTACCGCAGCCACCTATGGCGGTGGCCGGCACGCCATTCGACTTCCGTGCAGGGAATGAGATCGGCGCGCGGATTCGCGACGACCATCCGCAGCTCCGCGTTGGCCGCGGCTACGATCATAATTTTTGCCTCGCCCCGCCAGGCGGCGAACCTCGCTTCGCGGCGCGGCTCGCGGCGCCTGCGTCCGGACGGGTACTTGAACTGTTCACCAACCAGCCCGGCCTGCAGGTCTATTCCGGAAACTTTCTCGACGGCTCCACCGGCGGAAAGGGCGGTCGCCTGTATCGCCAATCCGACGCCATCTGCCTCGAGCCGCACGCCTGGCCCAATACGCCCAATCGGCCCGACTTCCCGACCGCACGGCTGGCGCCCGGTGAGGTCTATCGCCACACCACCCTGTATCGCTTTACGCATACAAACCAGGGCGCAATCGGGACACAATCCGAGGTAGAGTTGCCCGGAAGGAGCGGGCGATGATTGGTGGTCAGAGGATGGAGGAGGTGGCGACGACCGTTCTCTGCGGCGAGCGCTGCCATCTTGGCGAGGGACCGACCTACGACGCCGCCACCGACACGGCCTGGTGGTTCGATATCCTCGGGCGCCGGCTGTTCGAGGCGCGGCTCGACACCGGGCAGACCACCATCCATTCGCTCGGCGTGATGGGCAGCGCGCTTGGGCGGATCGATGCGCATCGCCAGCTCCTCGTCGCCGATGACGGCCTCTATATCCGCGAGCCTGCGAATGGAGCGATGGCGCTGTACCGTCCGCTCGAAGCCGACAACGCCGCCACGCGCTCGAACGATGCAAGGGTGCATCCGTCCGGCACCTTCTGGATCGGCACCATGGGCCGCAACGCCGAGCGGGGGCTGGGCGCCATCTATGCGCTGCATCGCGGCGAGCTGTCGCAGCTCTACGACCACATCTCGATTCCGAACGCGATCTGCTTCTCGCCGGACGGGACTATCGGCTACTTCGCCGACACCGGAAAGAACGTGTTGTTCCGCGTCGAGCTCGATCCGGCGACCGGCCTGCCGCGTGGCGAGCCGGCTGCGCTCGTCACCCGGCGTAACGGCGGCGGTATCGACGGTGCGGTCGTCGATGCCGACGGGCTGATCTGGAACGCGCGCTGGGGCGGCGGCTGCATTGACGTCTACAGCCCGGAAGGCGTGCATCTGCGCACGATCCGCGTTCCGGCGCGGCAATCGAGCTGTCCCGCTTTTGTCGGCCAGGATCTCTCGCGTCTGCTGGTTACCTCGGCCTGGCAGGGAATGGCTGAGGACGCCAAGCGGGCCGATCCCGACCATGGTCGCACCTTTGTGCTCGATGTCGCCGTGCGCGGCCGCGCCGAACCGGACGTCAAACTTGCGACGGGTTGATGGAGGAGATGAGGCGCGGCACAAGCGCGAAAGACCAAGCGAGTTTCAAGAACCGCAGTTCAGCGGTCCGACAATCCAGGGAACCAAAGATCCTCTGATATCAAGGGAGTGAAGCATGACTAGTCTGAAGACCACATTGTCGGCGCTTGCGCTGGCGGCAACCATGGCCGCAACGGCGGTGACCGGCGCTTTCGCCCAGAGCAAGGGAACCGTCGGCATTGCCATGCCGACAAAATCTTCGGCGCGCTGGATCGACGACGGCAATAACATCGTCAAGATCCTTAAAGAGCGCGGCTACGGCACCGACCTGCAATATGCCGAGGACGATATTCCAAACCAGCTCTCCCAGGTCGAGAACATGGTGACCAAGGGCGCCAAGGTGCTGGTGATCGCGGCAATCGACGGCACCACGCTGTCCGACGTGCTGAAACAGGCCAAGGCCAAGGGGATCATCGTGATCGCCTATGACCGGTTGATCCGCGACACGCCCAATGTCGATTACTACGCCACCTTCGACAATTTCCAGGTCGGGGTGCTGCAGGCCCAATCGATTGAGCAGGCGCTGGGCTTGAAGGAAGGCAAGGGCCCCTTCAACATCGAATTGTTCGGCGGCTCGCCGGACGACAACAACGCCTACTTCTTCTACAACGGGTCGATGTCGGTGCTGCAGCCCTATATCGACAGCGGCAAGCTGGTGATCGGCAGCGGCCAGAAGGGCATGGACAAGGTCTCGACGCTGCGCTGGGACGGCGCCACCGCCCAGGCCCGCATGGACAACCTGCTGAGCGCGTTCTACGGCCGCAAGCGGGTCGATGCCGTGCTCTCGCCCTATGACGGCCTCTCCATCGGCATTCTCTCGTCGCTGAAGGGCGTCGGCTATGGCAGCGGCAACATGGCGATGCCAATCGTGAGCGGCCAGGACGCCGAGGTGCCGTCGATCAAGTCGATGCTGCGCGGCGAGCAATATTCGACCATCTTCAAGGATACCCGCGATCTCGCCAAGGTTACTGCCGACATGGTCGACGCCGCGCTCAGCGGCAAGGAAGTGACCGTCAACGACACCAAGACCTACAACAACGGCGTCAAGGTGGTCCCTTCCTATCTCCTGAAGCCGGTCGTCGTCGACAAGAGCAACTGGGAGAAGGTGCTGATCGACAGCGGCTACTACAAGAAGTCGCAGATTAACTAAGCGGAACGGCGGCGCCGGCGATGGCTGGCGCCGCCGATGGCAGCGGTTGAGACAAGGGATGCGATGGCGCGATGACCGCAATTCTCGAAATGCGCGGCGTGAGCAAGAGCTTTGCCGGGGTGCAGGCCCTGCGAGATGTCAACTTCACGGTGGAGGCGGGCCAGATCCACGCGCTGGTCGGCGAGAACGGCGCCGGGAAGTCGACCCTGATGAAGGTTCTGAGCGGCGTCTATCCCCACGGCGACTACGAAGGCAGCATCATCTTCGACGGCGAGGAGCGGCGCTTTCGCGACATCAATGATTCCGAAGCGCTCGGCATCATCATCATTCACCAGGAACTGGCGCTGATTCCGCTGATGTCGATCGCGGAGAACATCTTTCTGTCGCATCCGCCGTCACGCCTCGGTGTGATCGACCGCGACACCGTCTACCGCCGGACCCAGGAATTGATCGCCCAGGTCGGCCTTACCGAGATGCCCGATACACTGGTGACGGATCTCGGCGTCGGCAAGCAGCAATTGGTCGAAATCGCCAAAGCCCTGTCCAAGCGGGTGCGACTGCTCATTCTCGACGAGCCGACCGCCAGCCTGAACGAGAATGACAGCGCGGCGCTGCTGGATCGCCTGCTGGCTTTCCGCGCTCAAGGCATCGCCTCGATTCTGATCTCGCACAAATTGTCGGAGGTCGCGCGCGTCGCCGACCGGATCACGGTGCTGCGCGACGGCCGCACCGTCGACAGCATCGATTGCCGGGCTGAACCGGTGGAAGAGGACCGGATCATCCGCAGCATGGTCAATCGCGACCTTGCTCATCGTTTTCCGCAGCGCACCGCCGCGATCGGCGAGCCGGTCTTCACCGTCAAGGACTGGACGGTGCATCATCCGCTGCACCGGGATCGCCGGACAATCAAGAGCGTGGATTTCGAGGTCCGGCGCGGGGAGGTGGTCGGGATCGCCGGGCTGATGGGCGCCGGCCGCACCGAATTCGCCATGAGCCTGTTCGGCCGCGCCTGGGGCGAGCGGATCAGCGGGCGTGTCTGGCTCGATGGAAGGGAAGTGAATCTATCCAGCGTAGCAGCGGCGATCGATGCCGGTCTCGCTTACGTCACCGAGGATCGCAAGGAACTTGGCCTGATCCTGGACGCCGACGTCCGCAAGAACATCACGCTGGCGAGCCTTGGGCGCGTGGCGCGGCAGGGCGTGATCGACGACATGTCCGAATTGCGCGTCGCGAGCGACTACCGCAACCGGATGCGGATCCGCTGTTCCGACGTCTATCAGGAGACCGGCCAGCTTTCCGGCGGCAACCAGCAGAAGGTGGTGCTGTCGAAATGGCTGATGACCGATCCGAAAGTATTATTCCTCGACGAGCCGACGCGCGGCATCGACGTCGGGGCAAAGTACGAAATCTATTGTATCATCAATGAGCTTGCCGAGGCGGGCAAGGGGGTGGTGATGATCTCGTCGGAAATGCCGGAACTGCTCGGCGTCTGCGACCGCATCCTGGTGATGAATGACGGCGCCTTCGTCGGTGAATTCGCCGCTGCCGAGGCCACCCAGGAAAGGATCATGCGCGCTATCATGCGCAACAAGGAAATGGACAAGAAGGTACTTCAGGGAGAATTGCAGCCATGACCGACAAGGCGGTTGCGCTGCCCGGGCACACCGGCTTCATCAAGAACAATCTGCGCAACTACGGCATGCTGCTGTCGCTGTTTGCGATCATGCTGTTCTTCCAGGTCATGACCGACGGCACGCTGCTGCAGCCGCTCAACCTGACCAATCTGGTGCTGCAGAACAGCTACATCGTGATCATGGCGCTCGGCATGCTCCTGATCATCGTCACCGGCCATATCGACCTCTCGGTCGGCTCGGTGGCGGGCTTCGTCGGCGCCGTCGCTGCGGTGCTGATGGTGCGCTATCATGTGGCCTATCCGCTGGCCTTCCTTGCCTGCCTGTTGGTGGGCGCGCTGATCGGCGCCGCGCAGGGCTATTGGGTTGCCTATTTCAAGATCCCGTCCTTCATCGTGACGTTGGCCGGCATGCTGGTGTTCAAGGGCCTTGCGCTCGCGATTCTGGCGGGGCAGTCGGTCGGACCGTTTCCGCCGACCTTCCAGAAACTGTCGTCGGGCTTCATTCCCGAACTGTTTCCCGGCGCCGGCACGCTTTATCCGACCTCGCTGTTGATCGGGGCCGTGCTGGCGGTGGCGCTGGTCTATACCAGCGCCAAGAGCCGGGCGCGGCAGGCCTCGCATGGCATCGAGGTCGAGCCCTTTGGGTTCTTCGTCGCCAAGAGCGCGGTGCTGTTCGCCGTGATCGTGTTCTTCGCCGGCCTGATCGCCTCGCATCGCGGCCTGCCCAACGTGCTTGTCATCATGACGGTGCTGATCGCGCTCTATGGCTTCGTCACTACCCGCACCGTGATTGGCCGTCACATCTACGCCATCGGCGGCAACGCCAGGGCGGCCAGCCTGTCCGGCATCAAGACCGAACGGCTGACGTTTCTGACCTTTGTCAACATGGGGGTGCTGGCGGCATTGGCCGGCCTTGTGTTTGCCGCGCGGCTCAATACGGCGACGCCGAAGGCCGGCGCCGGCTTCGAGCTCGATGTCATTGCGGCCTGCTTTATCGGCGGAGCATCGGCCTATGGCGGCGTCGGCAAGGTTGGTGGCGCCGTGATCGGCGCCATGATCATGGGCGTCATGAACAACGGCATGTCGATCCTCGGCATCGGCATCGACTACCAGCAGGTGATCAAGGGCCTGGTGCTGCTCGGCGCCGTCTGCCTCGACGTCTATAACCAGCGGCGATAGGGCGGCTGGCGGCTAGAGCAGGATGAGATGAGGTTGGGCCGTGACGACGGACCATCTCGGGCCCCGGACGCAAGCGGCCAAAGTGCTGCGGACCGAGGCCGATTCTACTTTGCATGGGGTTGTTTTCGCGATTTTGTGTCCGCATCCTGCGGTGTACCGCCGAAGAGTATCTGCACTGCGTCCGGGACACGAGATCGTGCTTCGCACTAACGGCGAATCGATTCCGACTCCACCTCATCCCGATCTAGGCGGCTGCCAGCTCGCGCT
Organism: Bradyrhizobium sp. WYCCWR15520; assembly: GCF_056174665.1. Lineage (NCBI taxonomy): Bacteria > Pseudomonadati > Pseudomonadota > Alphaproteobacteria > Hyphomicrobiales > Nitrobacteraceae > Bradyrhizobium > Bradyrhizobium sp. WYCCWR15520. Next base: position 11,628 of record NZ_JBWBWM010000015.1, on the reverse strand, counting down.
TGGCGAACTCGCACGTCTCGAGACGCGCGACGAGTGCCGCCAGTTCCTCGGTCTCGGCCGGCGTCAGGTCCGTCAGCGGCGAGCGGACATGGCCGCTGTCACGGCCGATCACCTTCATGCCCGCCTTGATGATCGAGACGGCATAGCCGCGCTTGCGGTTGCGGATTGCGATCAAGGGAAGGATGAAGTCGCGCAGCCCCGCCTGCACCGTCTCGCGGTCGCGTCGCCGCACGGCCGCGTAGAACTTGGTCGAGAACCCCGGAACGAAATTGAATACCGCCGAGGAATAGGTGGTGACGCCCATTTCCAGATAGGGCAGCGCAAAGGTCTCAGCGGTCGGCAGCCCACCGATATAGGTCAGCCGGTCGTCCATGCGCAGATGGATTCGGGTCATCGGTTCGATGTCGCCGATGCCGTCCTTATAACCAACCAGGTTGGGGCAGCGCTGGCACAATCTCTCCAGCGTATCCTCGTTCAGGATCGCATTATCGCGGTTGTAGACGATGACGCCGAGCTTGGTTGAGTTGCACACCGCCTCGACGTGGGCGGCCAGCCCCTCCTGTTCGGAGAAGACCAGATAGGGCGGCAGCAGCAGCAAACCGTCGGCACCTGCCGCCTCGGCTCCAATGGCAAGTTGCGTCGCCATCGCCGTACCGTAACCGACGCCGGCGAGCACCGGCACGCGTCCCCTGGTTTCGTCCACCGCCGTTGCCACCACCTTCAGGACTTCGGCCGGGCTCAGCGAGAAGAATTCGCCGGTGCCGCCGGCGGCGAAGAGACCTGCCACCTCGTAGCCGCACAGCCACTCCAGATTGGAGCGGTAGCGGGCTTCGTCGAACGCGTTGTCGGGCCGAAATGGCGTGACGGGGAACGACAGCAGGCCATTGCCGATCTGGCTGGCCATCTCCTTGGGGGTCATCCTGCTCATGATCTGATCCTTCAGCGGCTTGCGCTGAAGGATTAATGCAAGAGGGTCACATATGGAGACCAATCACTGTATCGATCGATCCATTGATTGGATCGAGCCCGCCTGAGCGGCGAGGCCGCGGGCGATGCCGGCAATGACGGGAAGAAGCGGGTTGTCGTTGTCGCCGCGCCAAACAAAGAACAATTCGGCCGGCCGCTGCCACTGCATCAGCACGGGCCGCAGCACCACGCCGCTGAAGCGCAGGTTCAGCGCAGTTTCGGGGACTAACGCCACGCCGACGCCGGAATGCACCATGGCGAGGATCGAATGGATCTGGGCAAGATGCTGCACGTAATTCGGCACCAGGCTTGCGCGCGAGAACAGCTCGACCAGGAGATCGTGGAAATAGCGAGCTTCATAAGGTTCGTACATGATGAAGGGCTCGCTCGCGAGGTCCTCCAGGCGTAGTTGGTCTGCCTGCGCCAGAGGATGGCCGCCCGGCAACGCCGCGACCAGCGTCTCTGCCGTCACGCGGAAGGCGTCAAGGCCGCCACGCGGAATCGGCGGGCGAAGCAGGCCGATATCGATCTCGCCGGAATCGAGCCGCTTGAGCTGGTCGCTGGAGACCATTTCCTTCAGCGATATTTCGACATCCGGCAGTTCACGCCGGCAGGCCGCAACCAGAGCCGGCACGTAGCTGTAGGCCGATGTCGCCGTGAAGCCGATATTGATCGATCCGGCCTTGCCGCTTGCCATCCGCCGGGCCAGCACGGCTGCGCTTTCGGCCAGCTTGAGCAGATGCCGCGCATCCACCAGAAAACGGTGCCCGGCGGGCGTCAGCCGGACGGCGCGGTTGCTGCGCTCCAGAAGCGTCACATCAAGGACGCGTTCGAGAATCTGGATCTGACGGCTGAGCGGCGGCTGCGTCATGTTCAGCCGCAACGCCGCACGCCCGAAATGCAGTTCTTCTGCAACTGCAACGAAGCAACGCAACTGGCTCAATTCAAACATGAAACCCGCATTTTCGACGTGAGACGAGGGACCGGTGACCGGCCGGATGTCCTGCTTCTATAGGCTGAGACATGGCCGATCCATCCAAAAAAGGTATCGACCTATCCGCAGACTAGTTCATGGGCGAGCTAGCCCATGACCTATCATTCTCCCAACGCAGCCTCGAAGGCCTGCAGCCTGCCGGTGAAACGGCGGGATCGCGCTGAACTGCGCTTTGAAACGGAGGAAATACCGATGTCTATGCCATCTCTCGCCCGGGCGATCGCCGCCGTTGTCCTTTCAGTGTCGATATGTGTCCTGGCGCCAGGCGGGGCCGTGGCTCAGAATTTCGAGCGGCCGGTGCGGCTGATCGTGCCGTTTGCTCCGGGTGGCACCTCGGACATCCTGGCCCGCCTGATCGGCCCGAAGCTATCCGCTGCCATCGGGCAGTCGGTTGTGGTCGAGAACAAGCCCGGTGCCGCAGGCAATCTTGGCGCCGACGCCGTCGCCAAGGCGCAGCCTGACGGTCACACTTTGTTGCTGATGGATGTCGGATCGCTGGCTACGGCGCCGAGCCTGTTCTCCGATCTCACTTTCGACGTTGAGAAGGACCTCGCGCCCATTTCCATGGTGATGTTCGGCCCCTACGTCCTGGCCGTCCATGAATCGGTGCCGGCGAAGTCAACGAAGGAACTGATCGAATACGCCAAGGCCAACCCGAACAAGCTTACCATCGCCAATTCGGGCGTCGGTGGCGCCACCCACATCACGGCAGTGGCGATGGCGAAGCAACTCGGGATTCAGTGGAAGAACGTTCCCTACAAGGGAGGCGCTGCCGCCTCGCGCGCCGTCGTATCCGGAGAGAGCGGCGTGATTATCAACGGCGCTATTGCAACCATGCCGTTCGTGTTGAACAAGCAACTCACCGGACTTGCGGTCACCGGGGAGCAGCGGCTGGCGTCGGCTCCCGATCTGCCAACCTTCAAGGAGGCGGGCCTGCCCGGCGGCGCCGCCGGGACCTGGCAGGGCATCCTGACGACGGGCGGAACGCCGCCCGCCATGGTCGCGCGATTGAGCGCTGAAATCCGCAAGATCCTGGCAGAGCCCGAAATTCAGCAGAAGATCGCCGAGCAGGGCGGCGTCGTGAAGGCCCAATCGCCGGAGGAATTCCGCAACTGGCTCAAGGATGCCACGGCTCGTTGGGGCACCATCATCCGTGAGGCCGGCATCAAGGGTAGCTGAGGCGGGCCGATGACGCGTTCCCGGATCGACCTTCAGGATCTGCTGTTCGGCCTGTTTCTGGTGGCGGTGGCGGCGGGTACGCTCGTCGCCACGTGCAACCTGACGGTCGGCCACGCCGCCGATATGGGGCCGGGCTACATGCCTCGCGTTGTCGTGCTCGCGCTGATGGGCTTCGGTCTGTTCTTCACGGGGCGCGGACTCTGGCGCATGCGCGTCGGCATCGCGCCGATTCAGTTGCGGCCGCTGCTGGCGATCCTGGCGTCTGTCGGCGTTTTCGCGCTGACAGCCGAGCGCCTCGGCCTCGCCATCGCTTCCGTCGTCACCGTGATCCTCGCCAGCCTCGCCACGCGAGAAGGACGGGTCGTCGAGACGGTGGCGTTTGCCGTCCTGCTTTCAGGTGCGGCGGTGCTTCTGTTCGTCAAGTTGCTGGGCCTGCCGATCCCGATCTGGCCCCGCTAGGCCGGCGCGATTTCAGGCAACGCATATGGATCTCTTCAACAATCTGCTGATGGGCCTTTCGACGGCCCTCGAACTCAACAACCTCCTGTTCTGCCTGATCGGCGTGGTCATCGGGACCGCGATCGGCGTGCTGCCCGGCATCGGTCCGATTCCGACAGTGGCGTTGCTGTTACCCTTCACCTTCGGCCTGTCGCCCCCGAGCGCCATGATCATGCTGGCCGGCATCTTCTACGGCGCGCAGTATGGCGGCTCGACCACCGCCATCCTGGTCAATGTGCCGGGCGAGACGTCGTCGGTCGTCACCTGTATTGACGGTCACTAGATGGCCAAGCAGGGCAAGGCCGGAACCGCGCTCGCCATTGCGGCCATCGCTTCGTTCTTTGCCGGCACGATGGCGACGATCGTGATTGCCGTCCTGAGCGTACCGTTGTCGGTGCTCGCGCTTAAATTCACCGCGGTCGAATATTTCAGTCTCCTCGTGCTCGGCCTGATCGCCGCGGTCGTCCTCGCGCATGGTTCGGTCGCCAAATCGCTGGCGATGGTGCTGCTGGGGCTGTTGCTCGGCCTCGTCGGGATCGACATCTCTTCGGGCGTCGCGCGCATGACCTTCGGCATTGCTGCTCTTTCGGACGGGCTTGATTTCGTGCCGATCGCGATGGGCCTGTTTGGGCTCGGCGAGATCATCGCCAACCTTGAGAGACCCGCCGAGCGGCGCGTCGTCAGCCAGTCAATCCGCAGCCTGATTCCGAGCCGGGAGGATCTGCGGGCAGCCTTTCCGGCGATGGTGCGCGGCACGACGCTCGGCTCCGTGCTGGGCGTATTGCCCGGCGGCGGCGCCGCGCTTCCGCCGTTCTCCTCCTATGCGCTGGAGAAGAAGCTCGCGCGCGATCCCTCGCGGTTCGGCAAGGGCGCCATCGAGGGCGTCGCCGGTCCGGAGGCCGCCAACAATGCCGGCGCCCAGACCAGCTTCATTCCGCTGCTCACCCTCGGCATTCCCGCCAACGCGCTGATGGCGCTGATGATCGGCGCGCTGATGATGCAGGGCATCCAGCCCGGCCCGCAGATCATGACCGAGCAGCCCAAGCTCGTCTGGGGCGTCATCGCCAGCATGTGGGTCGGCAATCTGATGTTGCTGGTGATCAACCTCCCGTTGATTGGCCTCTGGGTCTCGATGCTGAAGATTCCCTATCGCCTGCTGTTTCCCGCTATCGTCCTGTTCTGCTGCATCGGCACTTATGGCATTGCCAACAGCCCGTTCAACGTTTGGTTGATGATGGGCTGCGCCTTGCTCGGCTATTTCTTCATCAAGATCGGCGTCGAGCCGGCGCCGCTTCTGCTTGGCCTCGTGCTCGGGCCGCAGCTTGAGGAAAATTTCCGGCGCGCGATGCTGATCGCGGACGGCGATTTCACCGTCTTTCTGTCGCGGCCGATCAGCGCGGTCATTCTCGGCGTCGTCGCCATTCTGTTGCTGGCGTTGCTGTCGCCGGCAATCCTGAAAACGCGCAAGGAAGCGCTGGCGGAGTGAATACCGGCGGTGTCAATCGTGCAATTGCCAGCGGCCGATGACTCGAAACCGCGAACTCGCATCGTCCTGACGGCATAGCGCGATGGCGTCGATCGCGAGCGTCTCGATGCAGGTTGTCGCAAACCTCTCGCACAGCATCGCCACGACCTGCTCGCGCCGTTCCGTGGGCAGTCGTCCGGTCAGCGTCATGTGGAAGCGGAATTCCTCGAAGACATAAGGATAACCCCAGCGGTCGAGATAGTCGCGTTGCCGTGGCGTCAGCGCTGCCGGATTTCGCCGCGCGCGATCTTCCGCGCTGAGGGGAGCGCGGAACGGATCGAATGCCTTGGTCGCCTCGGCGGCAAGCAGGTCGAGATCTGCCGACGGTTCGGCGGGAATTATCGCAATGAAACCGCTGATCGAATCGACGACCGGCCGAATCACCGGCACCGGCCGGGCGAGATCGGCAAACAACTCGCATGCCGCGGCAAGCCGCATTTCGTCCTTGCGGTCGGCCAGCGCTATCGGGGCCTTCAGGGTGGCGTGAAAGCCATATTTGCGCGGCTCGCGCGTCAGGCCGCACCAGTCCGCTGGAAGACCATCCGGAAAGGGAAGGTCTTCGCCGCTATGGGCGTCGTAGCCGAGCAGGGAGGCGCCGAAGCGGTCGAGCGCGCTGTCGGGTGCCGAGGTGTAGTAGATTGCGTAACGGGGGTATTTTGCCATTGCGCCAGAATAGAGCCGCCTTACGCGGCTGCAACCGCCTTGCGCGGAACGACGGATGAACGGACAAGACGGTTCGCCTCCGTCAGATGCACCAGCCGACCCGCGGCAATGACGGCGACTACCCGCGGCCGCAACGGCACCGCGTCATCGACGAGGATGATGTCGGCGCGCTGTCCCGCGGCGAGGGTGCCGCGATCGGCGAGGCCGGCGGCGCGCGCCGGCGCCGATGAAATCAATTGCCACGCCGCGGCCAGCGGCAGCACGCCGTCGGCCGCAAGCCGGAAGGCCGCCAATAGCGGCGCGGGATAATAATAGTCAGACGCCAGCACCGAACACAGGCCCTTGGCGATCATGTCGGATGCCCTGGTCCAGCCGGTGTGGCTGCCGCCGCGCACGACATTGGGCGCGCCGAACACGATGAAGTCGGAGGCTTCGGCAGCGTCGCGGGCAGTTTCCTCGTTGACCGGAAATTCGGCGATGGCAACGCCCTGCGCGCGAAAAGCCTGCCGCATCGCCGGGCTTTCATCGTCATGCGAGAGCATCCGGACATCAGCCGCGCGGGCCGCCTGCGCCAGCCGGCTGATCGACGCCGGCACGTCGTGGCCGCGGCAGACCACGCTTTCCACCAGGCGGTCGAACGCCTCATTGGTGAGCCCCGTGCGCTCAACCATTCGGCTGTGTTTCAGTGGTTTGGCTAGGCTGGCGACGGTCGAGTCCATATGATCGTTGAACGCGAACAGGTCGACGCGTCCTTCCGAAAGCCAGTCGATGATCTCGCTTTCGGCGTCGAGATTGTAGGTCTCGTGGCGTAGATGAAAACGGGTGTCGGCGGCGAGTTGCGGCCGGATCTGCTCGATCGCCTCCAGCAATTTGCGCGCATTGTCTGCGCTGCGCAGGCCGGGCTCCCACGACCATGTGGTGGCGTGGTAGACGGTCGTAATCCCGTTGCTGACCGCCTGCCTGTCGCTATCGACAAGTGCTACATCGATCGGAAAATCGACGCCGGGACGCGGCATGATCTGCCGCTCGAAGGCATCGCCATGCAGATCGACAATGCCCGGTAGCACCAGCAGCCGGTTAGCGTCGATCCCGGGTGCGCCATGGCTGTTGTCCGTACCGATGGCTGCGATCTCGCGGCCGGCGATCCGCAAGCCGGTTTCGGCGATTTCATTGCCGAGCAGGGCCCGGCCACCTTCAATGAACAATTCGGTCACGATGCGGCACTCTGATTGAATTGCTGATAGCGGGATGCTTCGGCCGATTGGTATTTTTCGAGAAAGCCTTCGACATCGAGCTTGCGGAAATCGGGCAGGGCGCGGCGAAGCGTCTCGTGGTCCCAGTCCCACCATGCGAGCTCCGTGAGCCGCCCGGCAATCGATTCCGGAAACCGCCGCTTGACCGGCCGGGCTGGATTGCCTGCAACGATGGCGTAGGCGGGCACGTCCTTGGTGACGATGGCGCCGGCTGCGACTACGGCGCCGGTGCCGATCGAGCGGCCGGGCAGAATGACCGCGCCGTGGCCGATCCAGACGTCATGGCCGATATGGACGTGATGCTCGCGCCGCCAGGCAAAGAACTCGGCATCGTCGCTCTCGCCCGGAAAATAGCTGCTGGCGCGATAGGTGAAATGCGCCTGCGAGGCCCGATGCATCGGATGATTGCCCGGGTTGATCCGCGTCATGGCCGCGATCGAACAGAACTTCCCGATCGTCGTGTAGGTGATCTGCGAGTCGTTCACGACGTAGGAATAATCGGCCATCGTGACCTCGAGCAGAATGGTCCGGGCGCCGACCTCGGTATAGGCGCCGAGCCGGCAGTTGCGCACTGACGCGGTGGGGTCGATCGTTGGTTCAGTGGAAAGCAACTTGCCGGCCATCGGTGGACGTCCATCAGCAATCGGGGAAGGGCGGTGCGCTCGTCTTCGATGCGCTTGATGACAGGATCATGACGGATGCATGACGCCGACCGCTGCTGTGGACGAACGCCGCACCGCAGCAGTCGTGTCACACAACTGTAAGATCGAGCCGCTAGCGATGCTCCACGACCGGAACTCTGGAGCACTACATGCTGGTGGTAGAAGGTTTGACGTGCCGGTTCGGCACCAAGGCCGCGGTAGACAATGCGTCATTCTCGATTCAGCCCGGCAGCTTCGTCGGCGTGATCGGCAGATCCGGCGCCGGAAAGTCTACGCTGCTTCGGATGATCAACCGTCTCGCCGAACCTTCCGAAGGCCGCATCCTGTTCGAAGGCGTTGACGTGACCGCGCTGCGCGGCAGGGAGTTGCGGCAGTGGCGTGCGCGCTCGGCGATGATCTTTCAGCAGTTCAATCTGGTCGGCCGGCTCGATGTCCTGACCAATGTGCTGATGGGGCGGCTTTCGACAGTGCCGACATGGCGGTCGCTGGCGCAGCTCTGGCCCGAAGAGGACAAGGCAATTGCGATGTCGGCGCTCGAGCAATTCGACATGGCCTCGATTGCGGCGCAGCGCGCCGACCAGCTCTCGGGCGGTCAGCAGCAGCGCGTCGCGATTGCGCGTGCGCTGGTTCAGCAGCCCGCAATGATACTCGCCGACGAGCCGATCGCCTCGCTCGATCCCCGCAACACTCGGATCGTGATGGATGCGCTGCTGCGCATCAACAAGCACTTCGGAATCACGGTGGTCTGCAATCTGCATTCGCTGGATCTGGCGCGCAGCTACTGCGATCGCCTGATCGGTATGGCCTCGGGTCGAATCGTATTCGACGGCGCGCCCGCGGCGCTGACCGATCGCATAGCGCGCGAACTCTACGATCTTGAGGCAGATGAGGTGATGGGCGTTGCGCCTGAGCATGTGCCGGCCAGCGCGGCGATTCCTGCTCTCGGCACGGTTGCCGCAGCCTGAGTGCTGCGTCTGTAAATCAAGAGTGGCGCGGGACTGAAATCTCGCCAGCTTCATCACTGCGAAACAGGAGACGTCATGATAGACCGTCATATGATTTTCGCCGCAGCGGCGGCATTGGTATTCTCTGCCTCGGCTGCCACGGCTCAGGACTGGAAGGCAAAATATCCTGAATTGGTGTTCGCAAAAGTTCCTGATGAGAATGCCTCGGGCACAACCAACCGATGGACGCCTTTGGCGGAGTATCTGTCCCGCGAGCTCGGAACCAAAGTCACGCTGCGGATCGCAAACGATTATGCCGCGGTCATCGAAGGCCAGCGGGCAGGGAACATCCACATAGCGATGTATGGCCCGGCGTCCTACGCGCGCGCTTACATCATCGGTGCGAAGGTCGAGCCGTTCGCGATCGAGGTGAATGGCGACGGAACCAAAGGCTATTATTCGGTCCTCTATGTCAAAAGCGATTCGAGCTACAAGGACATCAAGGACTTGAAGGGCAAGAATCTCTGCCTTGTCGATCCCAATTCAACGTCAGGCAACAACGTCCCGCGTTTCGCGATGGACAAGATGGGTATCGACCCGGAAAAATTCTTCTCCAAAGTAGTCTATTCGGGAAGCCATGAAAACGCGGTGATCGGACTTGCGCAGGGTACCTGCGACGCGGCGTTCAACTGGTGGAATGATGAGAAGGAGTCGAACCTGCTCCGGATGGAACGGAAGGGCATGGCGAAGGCCGCCGATTTCAAGATCATCATGAAGTCCGAACAGATTGTGAATTCGCCGATGGCGTATCTCGGCAGCCTGCCCGCCGACCTCAAGGCGGCGATCAAGAAGGCAGTGCTGGAAATTGCGGTGAAGGACAAAGCCGCTTTCGACAAGATCTACGAGGGGAAGCAGTTGCCCTTCGTGGAGGTTGATCACAAGGCCTATGAGGCTGTGATCGATCTGACTAAGTTTGTCGACAGCATTCGCAAGCAGAAATCCTGAGGGGAACGAAGGGACCAGATGGATTGGGCAGATCGCGAGATCTGCCCATTCTCTCTCCTGAACATCCCATGCGAACAGCAGTCCCCGAATTTCCGGAAGCCAGGCTGCGAGAGCTCGCTGATCGCTATGCGGCTGCGGTTGCCGCCAAGCGGCGGCGCGTTTGGCTAGGTTCGGCGGTCCTGATCGCCGCGGCGATTGCTGCTGGCTGGATGGGCGATGTCAACTTTGGGAATTTCGTCGAGAATTTCTGGCGCTTCCCGGCCTATTTTGCCAGCATCGCCCCTAAATTTTCGTTCTCGACTGCGTGGGTTGATCTCACGGAGTGGCTTTGGGGACTGCCTCGCTGGACGCGACTTCTCGGAGACACGTTGCTGATCGCGTATATGGGAACGCTCACTGGAGCGATATGCGGCTTCGTTCTCTGCTTCCTCGCATCGGCCAACCTCGTGAAGTCCCGCACGACCGTTTTTGTTACGCGGCGCGTTCTCGAATTTTGCAGGACCGTGCCGGAGATCGTCTTTGCCCTGATTTTTGTGCTGGCGTTTGGTCTGGGGCCGCTGCCGGGCGTTCTCGCCGTCGCAATCCATACCACTGGAGCGCTGGGCAAGCAGTTCGCCGAAGTTGTTGAGAATATCGATAGCAAACCGATCGAGGGGGTGGCGGCAAGCGGAGGAAGCTGGCTTCAGATTGTCCGGTTTGGCGCGGTGCCTCAGGTTCTCTCGAACTTCGTAAGCTATGCCCTGCTGAGATTCGAGATTAACGTCCGCGGCGCGGCCGTGATGGGCTTTGTCGGCGCCGGCGGGATCGGGCAGGATTTGATCGAGGCCGTCCGCAAATTCTATTACACCGATGTCAGCGCCATCCTTTTGCTCATTGTCGTCACCGTCATGTTGATCGACTTTATCACGGAGCGGGTGCGCCACCGCCTCCTCGGGCTGGAGGGCTCCGCGACATGAACTCCTTCAGTTTTGAAAACCGAGCCGGCATCGTTGAACGTTATCCGGACATTTTCCGCCCGGACTGGTGGCACCGAGCAAAAATCGCAATCGGCTTTGGCGGGGCGATAGCGCTTTTTCTGTTCGGGATTGTCCAGCTCGACATTCCCTTTCACCGACTCTCTGACGGAATGGTCCGGCTGGGTGAATTCGTTCGGCTCATGTTGCCGCCTAATGCTGGTTCCTGGGCGGAAGTATTGAAATATCTGCATGCGCTCGGAGAGACGGTTTCGATTGCATTTCTCGGCACGCTGGGCGGGGCACTGCTGGCGTTACCGGTATCCCTGCTGGCGGCGCGCAATGTAGTTGCAAACCGGATCATCCACCTTTTGACACGCCGCAGCCTCGATACCATCCGTGGTGTCGATACCTTGATCTGGGCCCTCATCTGGGTCGGCGTCGTAGGGTTGGGTCCGTTTGCAGGTATCCTTGCGGTCATCTGCAGCGATTTTGGGACTTTTGGGAAGTTATTCTCGGAAGCTATCGAGGCTGCCGACAAGAACCCCGCTGAAGGGGTCAGATCGTCGGGCGGCAACCATCTCCATAGCGTCCGGTTCGGATTGTTGCCGCAGGTTTTTCCGATCTTGTTGAGTCAGGTGCTCTACTATTTTGAATCGAATACGCGGTCAGCGACGATTATCGGAATCGTCGGGGCAGGCGGAATTGGACTTCAGCTTGCCGAACAAATCCGTGTGCTGGAATGGCAGAAAGTCTCTTTCCTGATCCTGATGATCCTGATCGCGGTGTCCGCCATCGACTGGATCTCGGGCAAACTGCGCTTTGCCATCATCGGGCAGCGGGCGTTGGCGTGATGATTCCGTAGATGGGGTAACGGGCCCCGGTCCACCCTCCAGGCAAGCCGCGCTTGCTACGGCGGTGTTGGGTGGCGCGCTTCGCGCGACCTGCCTGGAAGGCGGGCGGTCGTCCCTCACATTGATGGTGTT
>NZ_JBWBWM010000014.1:0-211438 GCF_056174665.1 Bradyrhizobium sp. WYCCWR15520 | reverse complement strand
AACACCATCAATGTGAGGGACGACCGCCCGCCTTCCAGGCAGGTCGCGCGAAGCGCGCCACCCAACACCGCCGTAGCAAGCGCGGCTTGCCTGGAGGGTGGACCGGGGCCCGTTACCCCATCTACGACTACGGATTCGCAATGACGCCTTAGCGCGTCGGGACCGGCTTGTCGCCGCGATAGTCGTAGAAGCCGCGCTGGGTTTTGCGGCCGAGCCAACCGGCCTCAACGTATTTCACCAGCAGCGGGCACGGCCGGTACTTCGAATCCGCCAGCCCCTCGTGCAACACCTGCATGATCGACAGACAGGTATCGAGGCCGATGAAATCGGCCAGTTCCAGCGGGCCCATCGGGTGATGCGCGCCGAGCTTCATGGCCGCATCGATTGCCTCGACGTTTCCGACGCCCTCATAGAGCGTGTAGATCGCCTCGTTGATCATCGGCAGCAGGATGCGATTGACGATGAAGGCCGGGAAATCCTCCGATACCGCGACCTGCTTGCCGACCTTGGCGACAAATTCCTTGGCGGTGTCGAAGGTATTGTCGTCGGTGGCGATGCCGCGGATCAGTTCGACCAGTTCCATCGCCGGCACCGGATTCATGAAATGAATGCCGATGAATTTTTCCGGACGATCGGTCGAGGCGGCGAGCCGCGTGATCGAGATCGATGAGGAGTTGGTAGCGACAATCGCTTCCGGCTTCAGCACCGCGCAGAGCTCGTGAAAGATCTTGCGCTTGACCTCTTCCTTTTCGACCGCGGTCTCGATCACGAGGTCGCAGTCCGCCAAACCATCCAGCGTTTCGGTGGAGGTGATCCGCGCGAGCGCTTTTTTGCGCGCGTCCTCGGTGATATGCTGCTTGGCAACCTGGCGCGACAGATGGCCGTTGATGGTCGCCATCGCCGATTTCAGCCGTTCGTCGGAGACGTCGTTGAGTACCACGTCGAAGCCGGCGAGCGCCGCCACATGCGCGATCCCGTTGCCCATCTGGCCCGAACCGATCACGCCGACCTTCTTGATTGTCACCGCCATCTTGTCATCCACCGGAACGGCGCGCACATCGCGCCTGTTCATCTCCAAACCTCAGTTACGATATCATCAGACCCGAGGTTTCAGTCCCACCATTGGCACGTATTCGTCACGCGAAGCTTAATCTACTTCGCCCGCAACCGCTTAAGGTAAATATCGGCCGGACGTTGCGCGTCCGGCCGATTGGGATGACGTTTCCTGAACCGTCATCCCGATCTATCTTTCTGTTTGAGCATGATCTTTTCGGAAGACCGGTTTCCACTTCCGGATCATGCTCTGGCCGCTTTTGCTTACTTCCCGAGCTTGCCGAGCGCCTCGGTCAGCTCAGGAACCGCCTGATAGAGGTCCGCGACCAGGCCATAATCGGCAACCTGGAAGATCGGCGCGTCTTCATCCTTGTTGATCGCAACGATCACCTTGGAATCCTTCATGCCGGCGAGATGCTGGATCGCGCCGGAAATGCCGATTGCGACATAGAGTTCCGGGGCGACCACCTTGCCGGTCTGGCCGACCTGCCAGTCGTTCGGGGCATAACCGGCATCGACCGCGGCGCGCGAGGCGCCGACGCCGGCGCCGAGCTTGTCGGCGAGCGGCTCGATATACTTGGCAAAGTTCTCGCGGCTCTGCATGGCGCGTCCGCCGGAAACGATGATCTTGGCCGAGGTCAGTTCGGGACGATCGCTCTTGGCGACCTCCTCGCCGACGAAGCTGGAAAGGCCCGGATCGGCCGCGGCTGCGGCGTTCTCGACCGGCGCGCTGCCGCCGTCGCCGGCCGCGGCAAAGGTCGAGGTCCGCACCGTGATGACCTTCTTGGCGTCCTTGGACTTCACCGTCTGGATCGCATTGCCGGCATAGATCGGCCGCTCGAAGGTGTCAGGCGAAACCACCTTGATGATCTCCGACACCTGCATCACGTCGAGCAGCGCGGCGACGCGCGGCATCACGTTCTTGAAGCGCGAGGTCGCGGGCGCGACAAACGCATCATAGGACGGCGCCAGCGACACGATCAGCGCGGCCAGCGGTTCGGCCAGGTCATGGGCATAGGCGGCGTTGTCGGCCAGCAGCACCTTCTTTACGCCGGCGAGCTTGGACGCGGCATCGGCCGCGGCCTTGGCGTTTTCGCCGGCGACCAGCACATGCACGTCGGCGCCGAGCGCGGCGGCTGCCGTCAGCGTCTTGTTGGTGGCGTCCTTGATCGACGCATTGTCGTGTTCGGCAATCAGCAGCGTCGTCATCAGAGAACCCCGGCTTCGGTCTTGAGTTTGGATACGAGCTCAGCGACGTCCTTGACCTTGACGCCTCCCTTGCGGCCGGGCGGTTCCGCCGTCTTCAACACTTCCAGATGCGGCGTGAGATCGACGCCGTAATCGGACGCGTTCTTGTCGTCGATCGGCTTCTTCTTCGCCTTCATGATATTGGGCAGCGACGCATAGCGCGGCTCGTTGAGGCGAAGGTCGGTGGTGACGATCGCCGGCCCCTTCAGCTGCACGGTCTGCAGGCCGCCGTCGACTTCGCGCGTCACCTTGAAGTCGCTGCCTTCGACTTCGAGCTTGGAGGCAAATGTTGCCTGCGACCAGCCCAGCAGCGCGGCCAGCATCTGGCCGGTCTGGTTGGAATCGTCGTCGATCGCCTGCTTGCCGAGAATGATGAGATCGGGCTTCTCCGCGTCGGCCACCGCCTTGAGAATCTTCGCGACCGCGAGAGGCTCGACGTTACCTTCGGCCTTGACCAAGATGCCGCGGTCGGCGCCCATCGCCAGACCGGTCCGGATCGTCTCCGAGGCCTGCGCCGGGCCGATCGACACCACCACCACTTCGGTCGCCTTGCCGGCTTCCTTCAGGCGCAGCGCTTCCTCGACGGCGATCTCGTCGAACGGATTCATCGACATCTTGACGTTGGCCAGTTCCACGCCCGTTCCGTCGCTCTTGACGCGGACCTTGACGTTGAAATCGACTACCCGCTTTACCGGCACAAGAACCTTCATCGATCCTCTTTCGCTTCAATTCTGGGGTTTATTAGCTTGTATTAGCTTGGGCGCGGAACCTAAAGGTCCCGCTATCAGCGGTCAACGCGCGAAAGGCAAAAATCGGCCCCGGATCAGGCCTACCTTAACGGTTCTGACCCGGCACCCACAACACGTCTCCGGCCCCATTATCGTTCATGGCACGGCTGGCGACGAACAGGAAATCCGACAGTCGGTTCATATATTGAATGGCAGCCGCGCTGACCGGCTCCTCGGGATTGGCGGCGAGTTCCACCATGATCCGTTCCGCCCTGCGGCATATGGTGCGGGCGAGATGCAGGTATGCGGCAGCGGGGGTACCGCCGGGCAGGACGAACGAGGTCAGGGGCGCGAGATGCTCATTCAGCCCATCGATGTCGCGCTCGAGCCGCTCGACCTGGCTTGCCAGCATCCTCAAGCGCTCGGCCTTGCCGTCGCGCTGGGGCACCGCGAGGTCGGCCCCGAGATCGAACAGGTCGTTCTGGATCCGGCCCAGCATCGCATCGAGTTCGCGGGCCTCGCCGAGATGCAGCCGCACCACGCCGATGGCAGCGTTGGTTTCATCCACGGTGCCGTAGGCACTAACGCGCAGATCGTACTTCGGCCGGCGTTCGCCGCTGCCGAGCGCGGTGGTGCCGTCATCGCCGGTCTTGGTATAGATGCGGTTGAGCACGACCATCGGCCTGTCCCCTTACCTTGTCTTTATCTGCCCATCGCCCAGACCACGACCATGGTGATGACGATGGCGACGAACTGCAGCAACACACGAAGCCGCATCAGATTCTGCGAACGGCTCGGCGAGCCGCCCCGCATCATGTTGATGAGGCCGAGCAGCAGCACGATAGCCACGGCCGCAACCGCGATGGGGAGGACGATCGAACTCAGAAAGGATGTCATTGGCGCTACATAACACCGCGAAGCGCCGACTTCCACACGTCCAAAACCACTCGCACAGCCGCTCGACGATCTGGCCTTTAGTCCAGTATTGTCAGATGGTAGCCCAAGTTTTGGGACCGCGTCGCCGCATCCTGATCGAGGTGAGATGTGAGGTTCATTCGCTACGTCTACCTCGTCGTGATGGAGGCGTTTTATACGTTCCTTGCCGATGACGGCTGGGCGATCGCAAGCCACATCGCGCTTTCGAGCTTGATGGCACTATTTCCGTTCCTGATCGTGCTGACGTCGCTGGCTGGCTTTTTCGGCTCCAAGGAACTCGCCGACGGAGCCGTGGCATTATTGCTGCAAACCTGGCCGCAGCAGGTCGCGGACGCGCTGTCAGCCGAAATCCACGACGTGCTGACCACGACGCGCGGCGGCATCCTGACCGTCGGCGTGGTGCTGGCGGTCTACTTCGCCTCCAACGGCGTCGAGGCGCTGCGGGTGGCGCTGAACCGTGCCTATTCGGTGGTCGAGCCGCGGGCGTGGTACTGGCTGCGGCTGGAATCGATCGGCTATACGCTAGTCGCCGCCATCACGTCGCTGTTGATGGCGTTCCTGATCGTGCTCGGCCCGCTGATCCTCGAGACGGCCCGACGCCACATTCCGTTCTTCATCGAGAGCAACGAAAGCTTCCTGTTTTTCGCCCGCTACGGCATCACGATCACGGCGATGACCGTGGCGCTGATCGTGCTCCATGCCTGGCTGCCCTGCGGCCGGCGAAGCTTTCTGCAGATCCTTCCCGGCATCGTGTTTACGATGGTGGCCTCGCTGATCTCGGGCATCGTGTTCGGCCAGTATCTGGCGCGCTTCGCCAGCAACTACGTGACGATGTATGCGGGGCTTGCCTCGGTCATCATCGCGCTGGTGTTTCTGTATTTCATTTCGGCGATTTTCGTCTTTGGCGGCGAACTGAATGCGGCGATCATGAAGTCGCAATTGCCGAAGGGGATGTCGCTTCATGCAGCGCAGTCGCCAAGGCGCGCGGAGACACAGGCTTGACCAGAAAGATGTCGGCGCCGGCGGCGCGCGACGCCGCCTCGTCTTCGCCGCGGCCGGATATGCCGATGATCGGAATGCGCCCGAGCGGCGCAGAGAGTGCGCGAATGCGCCTGATCGCCTCGACGCCGTCGATGCCCGGCAGAACCATGTCCATGAGCACCGCATCGAATGCGCCTTGCGCGAGGCGCTCGGGCGCCGCCTCACCCTGGCCGATGAACTCGGCCTGGTGACCGAGTTCGGTGAGGATCGAATTGAGCACTACGCGGCCGAACGGATTGTCTTCGACGCTGAGCAGGCGCAGCGGCCGCGGCGAATCGATCGGTGCCTCACCGTTGGGGCCGGACGCCGCCGCCATGGTGTCCTCCGCGGATGACATCACGACATTGAGGGTAAAGGTGGTGCCGCCGCCGCGCCGTTGCGTCACCGTGACGTCGCCGCCCATGGCGCGCGCCAGTTGCCTGACCGACGACAAGCCTAGCCCGGCGCCGCCGAAACGCGATGCGATCGAGACATTGGCCTGCGAAAACGGCCGGAACAGTCGTTTGATTTCGCTCAGCGTGAGGCCGATCCCGCTGTCGGAGACCGCGAACGAAACCGCGACCCGGCCTTTTGAGGCGCGCACGGGCGTGACCTGGAGCGCGACACTGCCCTGTTCGGTGAATTTCACGGCATTGTCGATCAGGTTTTCCACCGCGGCGCGCAGGCGGACGGAATCGCCGATCGCAAATCCCGGGAGTTCTTCGGAAATGACCACCGACGACTGAAGCCCTTTCGCCGCCGCGCGCCCAGTCAGCGAATCGCCGGCATTGCGGGCGAGCGTGCGCAGGTCGAAGAAGTCCTGCCGCACCGTGAGCCCGGGACCGCCGCTGCGTGCGGCGTCGACAAACAGGGTCGCAAGGCTCGCCAGATGTTCGGCACCCGCCTTGATGGTGTCGACCCAGCGCCGTTCGCGCTCATCGAGTTCCGATGTCGCCAGGAGATTGCTGATCGCCAGAATGCCCGTGAGCGGCGTGCGGACTTCGTGGGCAAACGCCGCCAGCGCGGCCTCGACCATGCCAGGGGCGGTGGACTTGCGCGTCGCGCGCGTCTTTGCAGCGGCGCTGGATCCGCGTTTTTTCTTCGCGCGCCGCTTCTTGATTGTTCCCGTGGTGCCTGGTGAGCGCCGCTTTGCCGCCATGATCCCCCTTCCTCTGCCGCGACCAGCATGGCATGCGAGCGAGGGCAAAGTCACGGAGACCTTTGCAGCAACCCCCAGTAGAACTACGGACTACTCTGACAATCCGACGATGCGCCTGATGTCGGCCGGCGTGGCGCCCTCCCCGCGCAATTCGCGCAAGCCGGTGGCGGCAGTCGATTTCGACAGCTTTTGCCCCAACGAATCGGCAATGAGCCGATGATGCCGATAGGCCGGTTGCGGAATACCGAGCAGATGCTGCAAAACAAGATGCACGCTGGTCGACCAGAACAGGTCCTGCCCGCGCACGACGTCGGTGACGCCCTGCAGGGCGTCGTCGATCACGACGGACAGATGATAGCTGGTCGGCGTCTCCTTGCGCGCCAGGATGACGTCACCCCACGCGTCCGGCCGGGCAGAGACGCTGCCGGTTTCGCCGTCGGGACCCTCGCCAAGCTCCTCCCAACGTAATTCCCCCGCCCGCGCCAGCGCCGCGGCCATGTCGAGCCGTAGCGCGTAAAGCGTACCTTGCCCGATCAATAGCTCGCGCTGATCCGACGACAACGACTTCGCCGCGCCCGGGTAGAGCGGCGCCCCATCGGGATCGCGCGGCCACGACGCTTCGGTTTCCCGCTGCGCGACGAGGCGGGCGATCTCCGCGCGGCTCTCGAAGCTCGGATAGATCAGGCCCTTTGCCGACAGTTTTTCGAGCGCATCTCGATAGTTTGCAAAGTGTTCCGACTGCCGCCGCACCGGCGTTTCCCAGGATATCCCGAGCCAGGCGAGGTCCTCGTAGATCGCCGCCTCGAATTCCGGCCGGCACCTGGTCGCGTCGATGTCCTCGATCCGCAGCAGGAACCGGCCGCCACTCGCGCGCGCGAGATCGAAGTTCAACAGCGCCGAATAGGCGTGGCCGAGGTGGAGGTAGCCGTTCGGGCTTGGTGCAAATCGGAAAACGGGTGGCGGCATCACACGGGTCTCGTCATATTCGCGCTGCCATTGCCCTCGCGCTCCAAGCGCTCGACGACCGCCCGGTAGAATCGTTCGGCCTGCGCGACGACTTCTTCGGGCGCCCGCGCGCGACCATTCTCAAACGACGCCCGCCCTAACTCGAATTCCGAATCGAGGAATCTCGCGACGACAGGCGGTAACGGAGCGGCGCCAAGCTCGCGCGTCGCAAGCTTGCGGCGCATGAGATCGGCAACCTCCCTGCGTAACGCGGCCGGGGGATCGCATTCCGCCATCAGCGTCGGAAAGTGCATTGGCGCAATGGCTTCCGTCGGGTGCACCCGCAGCCAACGCAAGGTTGCGGCCGGACGGAGGGCATAGAAGATTTTCTTCTGCGCCACGCTTGTCCCATCGCCAAAATAAACCCGCCTCTGGCGTTCTCCAAGATGAAGGTAGTGGCGACCAATGGCCTCCCGAGTCGCGGCATGCTGCGCGAACTCCAGGAAGCCGTCCCGGAACCAGCCCTGCCCGCGATAGACCACGGGCGACCGCAGCCACTCGACAATCACCGCATTGCCTTTCAGCAACAGCCGGAGCGCCTTGCCAAGATCCCACCCGTTCGCGTCCAGGTCGTCTTTGGGCGGAAACTCGATTACGTCTCGCGCTGGCCAAGGGGTGATATGCTCCGCAATACGCCGCACGAAGACGAAGCGGCAATCGTAGTCGCTATCAGGCGAGGAAAAGCCCCAGGCACGACTTCCGCTCTCAATGGCCAGCGGCAAGAATACCTTATGCTCGTCGGCTATGCAGTCGAGCAGCGCATCGATAAGCGCGACCTTCTCGCCATCCATCTCGGGTGGGATGCTTCTCAAACTCATCTTTCCAGCTCAGGGCGGGCTATGACCTGTCCGCCGAGGCAGAAAGATATCGACAGCCTGATACCGCAGACGGCTATTCGCAGTCTGCACAAGGCAGATTACCATGCCCGACCATGACTAAGAAGATTCCGTAATGACCATCCACCTCAACAGCCAGTCCGATCTCGAAGATGCCGTCCACGCGCTGGTCAAGCAGGACGTGCGGCTGAGGCCGATCTTCGAACTGACGGGCATGCCGGCGCTGCGGCAGCGCGAGCCGGGTTTTGCGGGCCTCGCGGCGATCGTATGCGGCCAGCAATTGTCCACCGCGAGCGCGGGCGCGATCTGGGCGCGGCTGAAGGCCGCGTTCGACCCGTTCGATCACCACACCATCGGCAAGGCCCGCACCGACCGCCTTGGCCGGCTGGGGCTTTCGGCCGCCAAGATCAAGACCCTGAAGCATATCGCGCGCGAACTGGCCGCCGAACGGCTGAACCTCGAGGTGCTGGCCGAGGAAGATGCGGACGCCGCGCATCATACCCTGATCGCGCTGCCCGGCATCGGACCGTGGACCGCCGACGTCTATCTGCTGTTCTGTCTCGGCCATGGCGATGCCTGGCCGGCCGGAGATATCGCCATACAGGAAGCAGTCAAAGTCGGGCTCGGCCTGCAGGCCCGCCCGACGGCCAAGCAGATGGCCCCGCTGGCGGAACCCTGGCGCCCCTTGCGCGGCGCGGCGGCGCATCTGTGGTGGAGCTACTACCGGGTGCTGAAAAAGCGCGAGGGCGTGCTCGCCGACAAGATTACCCCCGCAGCCGTACCCGGTCTTCGCGCGCGGAAACCGTGACGAAGTCGATCACCGCGCGCACCGCGGGGAGATCGACGAGATCGGGATGCGCCAGCAGCCAGAGATCGGCCACGCTGACGAGTTTTTGCGGCGCGACGCGAACCAGTTCCGGATAGGCGGCCGCGACGAAACAAGACAGCGTCGATATCCCGAGACCCGCGCGAGCGGCGGCGAGCATGTCGCCTTGCGAGGAGCAGCGCATCACCATCGAACCCTGTTTTGTAATCGCGTCGCTCCAGCGCGCCAGGCGCTCGTTTGACAGCCGGTCGGCAAAGCCGATGACGCTGTGGCCTTTCCATTCGTCGCGCCGTTCAGGCAGGCGCCGCCGCGCCGCATAATCGCGCGAGGCGTAGAAGCCGGTGCCGAGCCGGCCGATCTTGCGGCCGATCAAATTCTCCTCGCCGCTGTCGACAGGGCGTAGCACCACATCGGCCTCGCGGCGGCGTACGCTGGCCGGATACGGATAGGTGATGATTTCGATCTGGATATGGTCATGCCTGCGCAGGAACGGCCCGAGCCGCGGCATCAGCCAGTGCGAGGCGAGCGTAGCGCCGATCGACAGCTTGACCACGCCGCGCGCCTGCGCACCCGTCGCCGACACCGCAGCCTCGGCACGCAACGCCGCCGCCGCCATCGCATCGACATGCTCGCGAAATTTCTGCCCGTGCGAGGTTAGTGAGAGACCTTCGTTGGACCGGGCAAACAACGGAATGCCGAGCTGGCCCTCCAGTTCCGCGATCTTGCGCCCAACGGTCGGATGACTGGAGCGCAGGCGGCGCGCCGCGGCCGCGAAGCTGCGGGTCTCGGCCACCGCGACGAAGGCCTTGCACAGATCCCAGTCCATCGGCGCCTCCTCCCCCGGTTCTGTTCATTCCTGACCGATTACCTGTTCAATATTGAACGGCCGGAGCGCGTCGTCCAGCCCTATAATGCGACCCAATAAATAGCGCCCGGCCAGCGGCTCCGCCCGGCCCGACGCTCTCAAATCAACATCAATCGACGCGTCCCGGCACCGCCGGCATTGCGTTGCACGGGAGAGACCGAATGCCGTTGCCTGCTTCGCTTGCCAATTCGCTCGAACTGCCCGTGGTCGGCTCGCCGCTGTTCATCGTCTCCGGGCCGGAGCTTGTCATCGCCCAGTGCAAGGCCGGCATCGTCGGCTCGTTCCCGGCGCTGAACGCCCGTCCGGTCGAAAAGCTCGACGAATGGCTGACACGCATCGAGAACGAGCTCGGCGAGTACAAGGCGCTGCATCCGGAGAAGAAGGTCGCGCCTTACGCGGTCAACCAGATCTGCCACCATTCCAACGACCGGCTGATGAAGGACATGGAGACCTGTGTGAA
The DNA here is from genome assembly GCF_056174665.1 of Bradyrhizobium sp. WYCCWR15520. Classification (NCBI taxonomy): domain Bacteria; kingdom Pseudomonadati; phylum Pseudomonadota; class Alphaproteobacteria; order Hyphomicrobiales; family Nitrobacteraceae; genus Bradyrhizobium; species Bradyrhizobium sp. WYCCWR15520. The sequence goes on along the minus strand of NZ_JBWBWM010000014.1, from coordinate 201,302 downwards.
GCACAAGGTTCCGATCATCATCACCTCGCTGCGCCCGCCGATCGAAATCGTCGAGGCCGCGCATTCCTATGGCGGCGTCGTGTTCCACGACGTGATCAACGTCAAGCATGCGCGGAAAGCGGCCGAACACGGCGTCGACGGCCTGATCCTGGTTTGCGCCGGCGCCGGCGGCCATGCCGGAACGCTGTCGCCGTTCGCGCTGCTGCGCGAGGTGAAGCAGTGGTTCAAGGGCATCGTGCTGCTGTCCGGCGCGATCTCGGACGGCTGGGGCATTGCATCGGCGCTCGCGCTCGGGGCTGATGCGGCCTACATGGGCACGCGCTTCATTGCGACAGCGGAAGCCAACGCCGACCCGGCCTACAAGGCCGCGCTGGTCGAGCACGCCGCGCACGACATCGTCTACTCCAACCTGTTCACCGGCGTGCACGGCAATTATCTTGGCCCCTCGATCGTGGCCGCGGGCCTCGATCCCGACAACCTGCCGCTCAGCGACAAGTCGAAGATGAATTTCGGCTCCGGCGGCAACACCAAGGCCAAGGCGTGGCGCGACATCTGGGGCTCCGGTCAGGGCATCGGCCAGATCGCGGACGCGCCGCCGGTCACCGAGCTGGTGGAGCGGTTGAAGGCCGAATTCACTGAGGCCAGCGGCGACTTCCTCAAGCGAGCGCGTGCGTAAGACACGCCGCTTCAACAAACAACCAAACAAGCAGGGAGTGATACTATGAGAGCCATCGCGATGTGCTGTGCCGGACTTCTGGCGCTCACGGGCAGCACGGCCCGCGCCGAAAGCGGCGTTACCGCTAACGAAATCCTGATCGGGCAGACCATGCCTTACAGCGGTCCGCTGTCGAGCTATTCCGGCCTCGGCAAGGTCGCGCAGGCGTATTTTGACAAGGTGAATGCCGAAGGCGGCATCAGCGGCCGCAAGCTCAAGCTGCACAGCCTCGACGACGCCTATTCGCCGCCCAAGACGGTCGAGCAGACCCGCCGGCTGGTCGAGCAGGACGAGGTGCTGCTGGTGTTCGGATCGCTCGGCACGGCGACCAACAGCGCGGTCCACCGCTACCTGAACGGCAAGAAGGTGCCGCAACTCTTCATCACCACCGGCGCCAGCAAGTGGGCCGATCCGAAGCATTTCCCATGGACGATGGGCGGGATGGCCTCGTACCATTCCGAAGGCGTCATCTATGGCAAATACGTGCTACGCACCAAGCCTGACGCGAAGATCGCGATCCTGTCGCAGAACGACGATTTCGGCCGCGACTATGTCTCCGCATTCAAGCGCGGCCTCGGCGACAAGGCGGCCAGCATGATCGTGGCCGAGGCGGTCTACGAGGCCACCCAGCCGACGATCGATTCGCAGCTCGCGACGCTGAAAGCCTCGGGCGCCAACGTGTTCTTTGGCGTCGCGATCGGCAAGTTCGGCTCGCAGATGATCCGCCGCAGCGCCGAGATGGGCTTCAAGCCGGACCTGTTCCTGGTGCCGACTTCAGTGACCTCGATCGCGACGATCCTGGCACCCGCGGGACTGGAAAACGCGACCGGACTGGTCTCTGCGGCCTATCTGAAGAACATCAACGATCCGCAATGGGCTGACGATGCCGACGTGAAGGAGTATTTCGCCTTCATGAAGCAGTACATGCCTTCGGCCGACCCGCACGACACCACCTACGCCAGTGGCTACACCAGCCTGACGTTGCTGGCGCATGTGCTGCGCGCGTGCGGCGACGATCTGAGCCGTGCTAACGTGCTGAAGAAGGCGACCTCGCTGAACAAGGTCTCGCTGCCGCTGCTGCTGCCCGGAATCACGGTGACGACCGGCCCCGACGACTATTTGCTGTTCCAGCAACTCCGCATGCAGCGCTTCGACGGCAAGAGCTGGGTCGGCTTCGGCGATTTGATCGAAGACCAAGAACCGTAAGAATTGGAGAAGTCGGCCATGATCATCGGCGGCGAACGCCACATCAGCTATCCCGATATCCACGCCCGCATCGCCCGGGCGGTGACGGGCTTCAGGGCGTTCGGCCTCAGTGGCGGAAGGCCGGTCGGCATGATGCTGCGCAACGATTTTGCGTTCTTCGAAGTGTCGGCCGCTGCCGCGGCGCTGGGCAGTCCGGTGGTGCCGATCAACTGGCATCTGAAGGCCGAGGAAGTGGCCTACATCCTGGCCGACAGCGGCGCCAAAATCCTGGTCTGCCACGCCGACCTGCTGCCGCAGATCCGGGACGGCCTGCCCGCCGATGTCAGGCTATTGGTGGTGACGACGCCGCCGGAAATCGCCGCCGCGTTCAACGTGCCGGCCGCACTGACACAAGTCCCCGACGGCGAGACCGATTGGGATCAGTGGCGCGACACGCATGCGCCGTCGCAGGACGCCCCGATCGGCAGCGCGCCGATGTTTTATACGTCGGGCACAACCGGCCTGCCCAAGGGCGTGCGCCGCAAGCCGATGGCGCCGGAACAGGTCGCGGCGTCCGCGCGGGTCGGCGGCATCGCCTATGGCGTCAAGCCGAATGAGGACCAGATCATCCTGATGAACGGCCCGATGTACCATTCGGCGCCGAACTCCTACGGCATGCTGGCGTTCCGCAGCGGCTGCACCATCGTGCTCGAACCGCGCTTCGATCCCGAAGACATGCTGCAACTGATCGAGCGCCACCGCGTCACCCACATGCACATGGTGCCGACGATGTTCGTCCGCCTGCTGCGGCTGCCGGATGAGATCAAGCGGCGCTACGATCTGTCGTCGCTGCGCTTCATCGTCCATGGCGCGGCGCCCTGCCCGCCGCAGGTCAAGCGCGCCATGATCGATTGGTGGGGACCGGTCATCAACGAATATTTCGGCTCGACCGAAACCGGCATTCCGGTGTGGCACTCCTCGGCGGAGGCGCTGGCGAAACCCGGCACGGTCGGCCGCGCCATTGAAGGCGGCATCGTCAAAATCTTCCGCCCCGACGGCTCGCTGTGCGGCGTCGACGAAACAGGCGAAATCTTCATGCGGCAAATGTCCGTTCCGGATTTCGACTATCACGGCAAGGCCGAGGCGCGCGCCGAGGCCGGCCGCGAGGGCCTCGTCAGCGTCGGTGACGTCGGCTATCTCGACAAGGACGGCTACCTGTTCCTGTGCGACCGCAAGCGCGACATGGTGATATCGGGCGGCGTCAACATCTATCCGGCGGAGATCGAGAACGCGCTGATCGGCATGGACGGCGTGCGCGACTGCGCGGTGTTCGGCGTCCCCGACGACGAATTCGGCGAGCGGCTGTTCGCGTGTATTGAGCCGGAGGTGAACGTCGCGCTGTCACCGGCCGCGGTGCAGGAATTTTTGCGTGGCAAGCTGGCGAACTTCAAGGTGCCGAAGGACATCCAGTTCATGGACGCGATGCCTCGCGAAGCCACCGGCAAGATTTTCAAACGCAAACTGCGGGATCTGTATACCGAAGGCAAGCTGCGGGCGATTGTGTGAAAGGCCACGCTACGCACCTCCGCGTCATTGCGAGGAGCGAAGCGACGAAGCAATCCATCTCTGCTCGTGCGGAGAGGTGGATTGCTTCGCGGAGCCTGTCATCGGGCGCGCATTCGCGCGACCCGTTGGCTCGCAATGACGGTGGAGGCATTCCCGCACCCAATCCGAACAGCGTTTTAAACATCATTGCTGTTGCAAAACGGTCATTGGTCGGCGCAAAGATTGCTGCACGTGAAGCGCAGGGATCCGAAACCATGCAAGCCACCGACTTCGTCGTCGCCCGCAGCGATCTGCAGCAATGCAAGGTGATCGAAACACCACTGCCCGACGCGGCCGCGCTGCCTGACGAGGCGCTGCTGGTGAAGGTCACGCGCTTTGCCTTCACCGCCAACAACATCACCTATGCCGTACTCGGCGATCATCTGAAATACTGGCAATTGTTTCCGGCGCCCGACGGCTTTGGCAACGTTCCGGTATGGGGATTTGGTGAGGTAATTTCCTCAAAGCATCCCGGGATTGCCGCAGGCGAAACCTTGTTCGGCTACTTCCCGATGGCGACGCATCTCGTCATCGAAGCTGCCGACGTCTCCAAAACTGGGCTACGCGACGCTGCCGCGCACCGGCAAGGGGTGGCGCCGGTCTATAATGCCTATAGGCGGGTCAGCGGCGATCCGGCGTTTGTGGGCAAGCAGGGCGACTATCAGGCGCTGCTGCGCCCGCTGTTCATGTTGTCGTTCCTGGTCGATGACTTTCTCGCCGAGAACGAATTTTATGGCGCAAAAAGCGTGATGCTGTCCTCGGCTTCCAGCAAGACCGCCTACGGGCTGGCGCACCTCCTGCACGCGAGGAGAAACGGCATCAAGGTGATCGGACTGACCTCGGCGGGCAATACGTCCTTCGTCAAATCGCTCGGCTGCTACGACGAGGTCGTGACCTATGACAACGTGGACTCGCTGCCGACGAGCTCCGCCGTCGCGTATGTCGACATGGCCGGCAACAGCCCGTTGCGCGCGACGCTGCACCGGCACTTCGGCGAGCAGATGAAATATAGCGGAATCATCGGCCTCACGCATCGCAAGTCATCGCCCGATGAAGCGGCACAGGCCCTGCCCGGCGCCAAGCCTCAATTTTTCTTCGCGCCGGACCAGATCCGCAAGCGTGCCAAGGAGTGGGGGCCGGGCGGTGTCGACGCGCGGTTTGGCGCCGCATGGTCCGGCTTCGTCCCGATGCTGGATCAATGGGTGAAGGTGATCGAGCACCTTGGACCTGCGGCCGTTCAACGCGCCTATCTCGACACTCTCAACGGGCGCGTACCGCCGCATCAGGGGTTGATCCTGTCGCTCTAACGGCATGACCGATATCTCCTCACGCCCTTTCTGCGCCGTCCCGAATAGGTATAGGCTCGGCAGGACAGGGAAACGCCGCGAAGACGGCCGGTGATGGGAAACGCCCATGCTCGACAGGACGGACGACAGTTCGGTTACCGCCGACACTTGGCTTGCGCAATTCGAGGAAGCGCTCGGAAAGCCCGATGACGCCCTGCTGAAGCCCTTGTTCCACCCCGACAGCTACTGGCGCGACGTGCTGGCGCTGAGCTGGAACATCCAGACGCTGAATGGCAGGGATGCGATCCTGGAGGCTTTGCCACCGCTGGCCCGCAATATGGCTCCGAGCGGCTTCACCATCGATCCCAATCGCGCCGCGCCGCGCAAGGTCATGCGCGCGGGCACCAATGCCATCGAGGCAATCTTCAAATTCGAAACCAAGGTCGGGCGCGGCAGTGGCATCATCCGACTGATACCGGATGAGGATGACGGCAACCGGCTGAAAGCCTGGACGCTGTTGACCGAACTCGGCGAGCTCAAGGGGTTTGAGGAACAGCTCGGCGTCAATCGCCCGCGCGGCAACGCCTATTCGCGCGATTTTCGCGGGCCCAACTGGCTTGATCTGCGCAAGACCTCGGCCGGCTATGCCGATCGCGATCCGACCGTGCTCGTCATCGGCGGCGGCCAATCCGGGCTCTCCATTGCCGCGCGGCTGAAGCAGCTGAACGGCGATACGCTGATCGTCGACCGGGAAAAACGCATCGGCGACAATTGGCGCAAGCGCTATCATGCGCTGACGCTGCACAACCAGGTGCAGGTCAACCACCTGCCCTATCTGCACTTCCCGCCGAACTGGCCGACCTACATCCCCAAGGACAAGCTCGCCAACTGGTTCGAGGCCTATGTCGAGGCGATGGAGCTGAACTTCTGGACCGAGACCGAGTTCGAAGGCGGCAGCTACGACGAGAACGAAGGAAAGTGGACGGTGACGCTGCGCGTCGCCGATGGTAGCAAGCGCATCATGCGTCCGCGCCACGTCGTGCTGGCCACCGGCGTCAGCGGCATTCCGAGCGTGCCGGACATCCCGGGACTGAAGGATTTCGCCGGCAAGGTGCTGCATTCCAGCCAGTATGACGATGGCGAGAACTGGAAGGGCAAGCGCACTATTGTGATCGGCACCGGCAACAGCGGCCACGACATCGCGCAGGACCTGCATTCGAGCGGCGCTCACGTCACGCTGTTCCAGCGCTCTTCCACGCTGGTCGTCAGCATCGAACCGTCGGCGCAACTGGTCTACGCGCCCTACAATGAGGGCACGCTGGAGGACAATGACCTGATCGCAACTTCAATGCCGCTGAAGCTGGCGCGCAAGAGCCATGCGTTGACGGCGGAGAAATCCAAGGCGCTCGACCAGGAATTGCTCGACGGCCTGGAGCGCGTCGGCTTCAAGCTGGATTTCGGCGAAGACAGTACTGGCTGGCAGTTCAAATATCTCACCCGCGGCGGCGGCTATTATTTCAACGTCGGCTGCTCCGATTTGATCGTCAAAGGCGACATCGCGCTGAAGCAGTTCGCCGATCTCGACAAATTCGCTGTCGATGGCGCGAAGATGAAGGACGGCGAGACCATCCCGGCGGATCTCGTCGTTCTCGCCACCGGCTACAAGCGCCAGGAAGAGCTGGTGCGAAAACTGTTCGGCGAGACCGTCGAAAAGCGCGTCGGCCCCATCTGGGGCTTTGGCGAGGAGCAGGAACTCCGCAACATGTACACCCGCACCGGGCAGCCCGGCCTGTGGCTGATCGCCGGCGGCCTCGCGCAATGCCGCATCGGCTCAAAGCATCTGGCGCTACAGATCAAGGCGATCGAGGAGGGACTGTTGTCGCGAGGCGCATGAGCTCCGCCTCGCGATCCCTGATTTGCCCGGCGATAAAGAGTTCCGCGCGGCGCCAGGCCTCGTCGTTGTCACCGCGGAAACTGACGAGGCGTTCGAACACCATCTTCCGCGCCTTCACGTCGATGATGTCGAATTTCGCCCATTGCACGAGCGTGCTCATCTTCTGAACGCTGCCGATCAGGAGAAGGTCGGCGCCGGCCGCCCGCGCCTTGTCCAGCAACTGACCGGTAGTGAGGTCCCCGACCGAACAGGCGTTTTGCGGACAGTCGAGGTCAGCGCTTCGCAGCTTTCCACTCGCCGCCAGATCGTTGCGTAGCGAGGCTTCGAAGGTGCGCCGGCGCCGCAAATGGTCGGCGCTTTGATCGATGACCTCGCCCGAGGTGTCGATATATTCGATTTCGGCGACCGCAAAGACAAGCGGCTTGCCCTGCGCCTGCGCCAGCAGGCGGTTCTCGATCAACCACCGCGCCCCGCGGCTCCAGGCCACATTGGCGCCCATGCGCAGATCGGTTTGGCCGACCGCGACGATCGTCCCGGACCGGGCGTCGCGAAGCTTGTAGGTCACCGTGTATTCCGTTCGGGTGATGCGCGTGACGATCCCGATCATCGACTGATCTGCGTCATGGCCGGCGGCGATCCTGGCTTCGCAGCCCTCGCACTCCCGCAACTTGCCTGCTTTCGCCGCCTGCTCGTTCACGGCGCTGAGGTCGACCAGTTGATAGCGGCCGGATGCCGCGATCAGCCGACGGACTTCCTCCGTCGAAAGCCGCAATTGCTCGCGGTCGACATCATCCGGAGGGACGTAGGCGGCCCCGGCGCTGAAATCCTCCAGTTCGAACGGAAACACCGCAATCCTGACCGGAGGCGGCGCGACCGGCTCGGCGGCCGCAGCCGCCGCGAGCGTGGCCAGCACAATGGCCGGAGCGAGAATAGTGGCGATGGAGCGCATGGATCACCTCGGAACTGATAACACGGAGCCGCCTTGTTCGATGCGATGTCGGCCGATCTGCTACCCCGCCGAAACGGCAGCTTTCCCTGGAACGGCCGGGTGAAATACCCGATCTTGGCTTACCCAGCTTTCTTCCCGGCGAAATTTGCTTCTATATTCGAAGCCACTGCGAGGAAGCTTGGGAGGAAGCTTGCGACCGGCATCCAACTCCGTGGCGAGCCTGGCGCCCGCCATCGATCTGAAGCTGCGGCTGACGTTGCGCGTCGCGGCGCTTGCGGCAGTTTGCTTCATCGCCGTCGCAGCCTACGCCTTGTTCGACAGCGACCGTGTCGCGAAGGCCAAAGCGAGCCGTATCGCCGAGATCGTGGCCCGCGATCTCTCGTTGCAGCAATCACAGGCGCAGTGGCTCTCGGTGTCCATCAACGCGACGCCGGATTTGCAGGGAATCGCGGCGCTGATGGAGCCGGGCCTTTGCATCGCCTATCGCGACAATGCCGGCGCGTTTCGCCAGGGCGTCTGCAGCGGGACGCCCGCCGACGAAATGGCCGCGCCCGAAACCTTCGCGGCCCTCTACCGCGTCATCTTTCGTCCGGGTGAACCGGTCTCGATGCCGGTCCTCGTTGCCGGCAGTCCGCGGGGCAGGGCCGTCGCGACTTTCGACGCGGCTGCGCAGATCGGCCAGAGCTGGCGCGAGGTAAGCCACCTGCTCGCAATCATGGCTTTCGCCCTGGCGGGACTTTGCCTTGCTGTCTATGCCGCGCTGGCGCGTGCGCTGCGGCCCACACAGGCGATTCAGGTCGGGCTGAAGCGGCTTGCGGCGAACGATCTTTCCGCGCGCCTGCCCCGTTTCGATCTTGCGGAATTGTCTGCCATCTCCGGTGTCTTCAACACCCTCGCCGAGCGGCTGCAGGCAGCACTTGCCGAACGCAACGCCCTGACACGAAAGCTGATCGAAGTGCAGGACGAGGAGCGGCGCCATCTTGCGCGCGAGCTGCACGACGAATTCGGTCAATCGCTCACCGCCATCGCAGCCCAGGCCGCCTCCGCCGCCCACACGGCGGAGCACGAATGCCCGCCGCTTTACGAGGAATGCCGCGGTATCTCGCGCACGACCGCAGGCCTGATGGAAACCCTGCGCGGGGCACTGGTCCGCCTGCGTCCGCCCGATGTCGAGGAGCTCGGCCTCACCGTCAGCCTCGAAAGCCTGGTCGCGAGCTGGAACGGCTTTGAGAAGGGCCGCACCCGATTTGAGATTGTCGTCACTGGCGAAGCCGACGATTTGCCGCCCGGTGTCAGCGCCAGTCTTTATCGGATCGCGCAGGAGGCGATCACCAACGCGGCAAAGCACGCACAGGCCAGATGTGTGCAATTGCGTCTCGACGCTGGAGACGCCGACATCGTCCTGACCGTCGAGGACGACGGCGAAGCGGCGCCCGCCAGCCTGACGCCGAACTTCGGCATGGGACTGCTCGGCATGCAGGAGCGCGTGGCTTCGCTCGGAGGGACACTGCAATTCGAGCGGCGGGGGGCGGGCGGCGCCCGGCTTGTCGCGCGCATTCCCGCGATGCCGGTGGAGGCCTAGACATGGCAGCCTTGGATTTGGCGGACACTGCAGGCCGCACGCGCGTGATGCTGGTGGACGACCATGCCATCGTGCGCGAGGGCTATCGCTCGCTGCTGCAGAAGCAGGATCGCCTTCAAGTCGTCGCCGAAGCCGGCGACGGGGCCGACGCCTATCGCGTCTACAAGCAAGCCAGGCCCGACCTCGTGATCATGGACCTGTCGATGCCGGGAATTGGCGGGGTCGAGGCCATCCGCCGCATCCGGCAATGGGATAAATCCGCGCGCATCCTCGTATTCACGATGCACCAGAGCGCGGCCTATGCCGTCCAGGCGATCAAGGCGGGCGCCCGCGGCTTTGTCACCAAAAGCAACCCGCCCGACGCACTGCTGCGCGCCATCACCGAGGTCATGGCCGGACGTATAGCGCTCAGCCCCGACATCGACCATGAACTCGCCATCAGCCGGCTCGCCGACGAGCCTTCGGCGATCGACGCCCTGAGCCCGCGGGAATTCGAAATCCTGCGCATGCTGCTGGCAGAGAAATCCGTGGATGAGATCGCAAACACGCTGCATATCAGCGTCAAAACCGCGGCCAACACGCGCTATCAGATCCGCGCCAAGCTCGGCGTCGGGTCCGACATCGAATTGGTACGCCTGGCGCTTCGCCAGCGCATCATCGCGGCGGAGGATATGGGAAGCTAGTCTGGAGGAGATGTGCCATGCGCAAATCCCTCTCGTGCTTCGACCAGGTCTCTGCGACACTCCCGGCCAACAAACATCAGATGGGGAGAGACGCATGCTGGCAATTCTCGGCTCAGGCGAACACCGTTACCGCGTGGTGGAGAACTGGGCGAAGCTGCCGGACGGCTGGCGCCTGACCGATGTCGCATCCGTCGCGGTCGACAGCAAGGACCGCATCTACGTCTTCAACCGCGGCGACCATCCGATGGTGGTGCTGGACCGAGAGGGTACCTTCATCAAGAGCTGGGGCGAAGGGCTGTTCAACCGCGCCCATGGCCTGCACATCGATGCCGACGACAATCTCTATTGCACGGATGACGGCGATCATACCGTGCGCAAGTGCACTGGTGACGGCAAGGTTCTGCTGACCATCGGCATCCCGAACAAGCCCGCCCCCTTCATGAGCGGCGAGCCGTTTCACCGTTGCACCCATACCGCGCTGTCGCCGAAGGGCGAGATCTATGTCTCCGACGGCTACGGCAATGCCCGCGTTCACAAATATTCGCCTGACGGCAAGCTTTTGAAGAGCTGGGGCGAGGCCGGCACCGATCCCGGCCAGTTCAACATCGTCCACAACATCGCGACCGATGCCGACGGCTGGGTCTATGTCGCCGACCGCGAGAACCACCGCGTCCAGGTGTTCGACGGCAACGGCAAATACGAGACGCACTGGAATTTTCTGCACCGGCCGTGCGCGCTGTGCTGTTGCGGCGGCAAGCAGCCGAATTTCATCGTCGGCGAGCTCGGCCCCGGCATGGCGGTTAATCGCAAGGTGCCCAATCTCGGCCCGCGGCTTTCGATCGTCGATTCCAAAGGCAAGCGGATCGCCCGGCTCGGCGGCGAGAACGGTCCGGGGCTGGAAGCCGGAAAATTCCTCGCGCCGCACGGCATCGCGCTGGATTCGAAGGGCGACATCTATATCGGCGAAGTCGGCGTTACCGACTGGAAAACCAGTTTTCCGGAGACGCCGATGCCGCCGGAAGTCGGCGTGACGCGATGTCTGCAGAAGCTGGAGAAGGTGTAGGCCTCAACTAGGCCTTGTACAGATAAAGCTGATGGCGTGACGCGACGAAGTGTATGTCCGCCTTGCTCAAAAAGCGGCGCGCAGCACATGGCACGCGAAATGCGCTCAAGCGATGGCGTTTCGCCCGAGAGCCCACGACCGCCTCAAACAAAATCAGCGGGGACCTTGGTTGGCGCGCCCCCGCCGACCGGGGTTTTCGTCACTGCGTTTTCTGTCGGGGATCATCTTTGGGATTTACGTAATTGATACCCCACGGACCAGTGCTGTTGATCTGTACGACGGTTTCTTCATCGGTGAAGGCGTAGTGCGCCATGCCGGGCGCAAACGCGAAGAAGCTTCCAGCCGGCAGCGGCTTGGCGTTACCTTTATCGGCAACGTTGCCCATGCCGAGAATAAAAGTGCCAGAGATAACGGTTACGATTTCAGGCTTCGGGTGGGTGTGCGGGGGAACGGCATAGCCCTTGGGGAGCTTGAACCGAAGCACGAACAAGCCGTCCTTCGCGGGGTCGCCGTAGAGCACGCTTGCTTCAGCCCCTGGCGGAACAGACGGCGGGGCCTTCGTCCATTTTACATCCTGCGGTCCAAGCATCTTGTCGTCCATGCCTTGGGCTGACGCGGGACCGGCCAAGGCGATCAAGCCGGAAACGATGGCAACTTGAATCATTTTCATGTGATCCTCCCATGTCTCAGACTAAGCCCAACTTTTGAGGTGCTGAGCCGGCCGAATTCTATCCCCCGTGCAAAAGATTGAAAAGTCGAGCCGCGCCTCCTCCAACGACCTCGCATTCGTCCAGCTTGCGTCAATCAGGTTATGGCTGCGCGTTGATGAGTCCACGCCCTAATTTGCGACGGAGAGCCTTGCTACGGTCCGTGATCGGCAGGGCGGGACCGACCCCTCCCGCTGAACAAATTGTGCTCGCGGACAAGGCCCTCGCCGACGAGATCAAAGAACGCACGCACGCGCGCCGTCCTCTTCAGGTCGGCGTGGGTCACGATCCACAATTCGCCGACCAGATCCGCCACCGGATCCGGCAGCGCGCGGGTGAGATCGCCATCCTCGTCGCCGAGATAGCAGGGAAGCAGCGCGAGACCGATGCCGGCCTTCGCGGCGATGAACTGATTGACGAGGCTGTTGGTCCGGTAGACGAAGGCGTCGCCCGGAACCGTCAGATTGAGCCAATCGGCCGCCATGATGCCAACAGCGGTTTCTTCCCACCCGATCAGAGAGTGCGCGCCGAGATCTTTGGGGGATGACACGCCCCCGCCCTTTTCATCGAGATAGCTCGTCGCGCCGTAGACGGTCCATGCGACATCGGCGAGCTTGCGGCCCCAGAGATCGCCCTCCTTCGGCCGCATCGGGCGAAGCGCGATGTCGGCCTCGCGGCGCGAGAGATTGAGGACGCGGTTGTCGATCACGAGTTCGACGACGATGCCGGGATGGGTTTGCCGGAACGTTGCGAGATGGCCGGTTAGTTTTCGGTAGGCCAGCGTCTCCGAGGAGGTGACGCGCAAGCGGCCGGAGAGACGGTGATCGCGGCCGGCGATGTCGCGGCCTATGGCGAGCGCCTCGTCTTCCATCCGCTCGGCCGCCGCCGCCATTCGCTCACCCGCCGGCGTCGCCTGGTACGCGCCGCCGGGATGGCGCTCGAACAGGCGGACACCGAGCCGCGTTTCCAAGGCATTCAGGCGCCGAAACGCGGTCGAGTGATCGATGTCCAGCGCTTTAGCGGCGCCGGTGAGGCTGCTTGCGCGATGCACCGCCAACACGAGTTGGGGCTCGTTCCAGTCCTCCATGCTGCACAGCTATGGAGCCCTTGCAGTTTCGCAAGTGACGTTGGCGGAATTCCAACGTGCTTTCCGTTCTGCCAGACGTTATCTGGATTGCTGAAGCGAGGACGAGGAACACGCTGGAAACCGAAGCGTGGCCCCACTGCCTCGTCGCAATGACAGATCAAATCTTCAACATGGGAGTCCAAGACATGGGTGCTCCATCCCCGGAACTTTGCAATCTCTGGCTGGCGCGCGCGTTCAACGCGCAGGACGTTGACGCTGCGGCGGCGATGTACCACCCCGACGCCTCGATCGTTCAGGTCGACGAGGTCCATGGCCGCAGCACCGTCGCGCGCGGCGCGGACGGCATCCGCAAGACGATGGCGGCCTATGTCGGATTGAAGCCGCATATGGATGTCGTAACCCATCACACGACAGTCTCCGGCGATTTCGCCATGACGCGGTCGCAATGGCTGATCAAGGGCACTGATGAACGGGGCAACCCTACCGAGGTGCATCACCATGGCATGGAAGTGCACCGCCGGATGCCCGACGGCACCTGGGTGTTTTTCATGGATCACCCGTTCGGCGCCGATCCGACCTGGGCGGTTGAAGCTCCGCCGCACACCGAGTAGTAGCGTGTCATAGCCGACCCCGGAGAATTGCCAATGCAAGAGCTTGCCGTGCTCGCCAGCATCGTCGCCGCGCTCAGCGTAGGCGTAATCAGCCCCGGACCCAGTTTCGTGATGGTGGCGCGCGTGGCTGTCGCCTCAAGCAGAATCCGGGCGCTTGCCACGGCATTGGGCATGGGCGCCGGCGGCGCCATGTTCGGCGCGGCGGCGCTGCTCGGGCTGCAGAGCGTCCTGCTGGCCGTGCCGGCACTCTATGCGGTGCTCAGAGTGCTCGGAGGTCTCTATCTTTGCTACCTCGGCTTTCTGATCTTCAGATCGGCGCGGCAACCTGTTGCGATGGTTGCCGGCGGCGGCGACAACGGCTCCCGGCCGCTGCGCGCGTTCTGGCTGGGCGTCACCACGCAGGTCAGCAACCCGAAGACGGCCATCGTCTATGCGAGCGTGTTCGCAGCTTTCCTCCCGGCATCCTTTTCCATGGGGTTCGCCGCCGCACTGCTTGTCGCGGTGTTTTTCGTGGAGACCGCGTGGTATGCGCTCGTCGCCGTTCTCTTCTCGTCGGCTGGGCCGCAACGGGCCTATCTGTCGTACAAGTCGTGGGTCGATCGCGCGGCCGGCGCGGTCATGTTCGGTCTGGGCCTGAAGCTCGTTACCAGCGCTGCCAAACCGTAGACGCCTGTGCACCCGCCTGCGCCATTCGCAGCGTTGTGTGACGAGCTGATCCGCGGCCACGCCAGCGCCTGATCGCCTGCCCCGCCCCTATCACGATGGATTGACCGCGCGCGGCCGGCACTGGCGGGACGAGGAACCGCGGCTTTTTCCGGGCCACGGCGCACGTTCACGCGTTCCCCACACTGGATAAGCCCCGGAACGCTCTTCACAATCCCGTCACGCTGCCTGTAGTATGCAGGACAACATGCTGCTTCGCAGCTAACATGGGGGTCAGGAGCGTTACTTGAACGCACATGTCTCGCAGGGCGGTTGGCCGGTACTGGTGCTGAACGCGGACTTCCGGCCGCTGAGCTACTATCCGCTGTCTCTCTGGTCGTGGCAGGACGCGATCAAGGCGGTGTTCCTCGAACGCGTCAATATCGTCGAGCACTACGACCGCGCGGTGCACAGCCCGACCTTCGAGATGCAGCTCCCGAGCGTGGTGTCGCTCAAATCCTTCGTCAAGCCGACCACGCATCCCGCCTTCACCCGCTTCAACGTCTTCCTGCGCGACCGCTTTGTCTGCCAGTATTGCCACGCGCATGACGACCTGACCTTCGATCACATCATCCCGCGCAGCAAGGGTGGCCAGACCACCTGGGAAAATGTCGTCGCAGCCTGCTCGCCGTGTAATCTGCGCAAGGGCAATCTAACGCCGCAGCAGGCCAAGATGTTTCCGCGGCAGGCGCCGTTCGCACCGACGGTGCATCAACTCCACCGCAACGGCCGGCTGTTTCCGCCAAACTATCTGCACGATAGCTGGCTGGACTATCTTTATTGGGACACCGAGCTCGATCCGTAAGCCATATTCCTGGCGTCCCGATTGGCGCGCGCTGCGACCCCATCGCTTGCCTTGGCCAAATGTGATCCGCGCGGTTCCAAGCCCATACATCCTGAGATAGGATTTTGCAGCCGCCGCAATCACGTCATTGCCGGCAAACCTGCGAGGTCCTGCAATGTCTTTCCGCAAGGATAATGACGACTACGAAACCTGGCTGGGTACGCAGTGCGACGTCGTCAAGGCGGATATCGACTACAAGCACCACCGGATGAAAAAGAGCGCCTTCATATTCCTGCGCGCGACCTATTTTCGCTGGGCGAGGAAGATCGGCGACTGGTGTCCGGAATTGATGGATGCTCCGTCCGTGCTCTCGGTCGGCGATCTGCATCTGGAAAATTTCGGAACCTGGCGCGATGCGGACGGCCGCCTGGTGTGGGGTGTCAACGATTTCGACGAAGCCGCCGTCATGCCCTATGTGCTCGACCTGGTCCGGCTCGCGGCGAGCATCCGGCTCGCCCCCGATCTCGCAGTCAGCAATCGGGATGCGACGGAGGCCGTACTCAAGGGTTACCGCGAGGGCCTTGATGGCCCGCAGCCGGCGCTGCTGTACGAAGGTGAAACCTGGCTGCGACCCTATGCAGAACGTGCCGACCTCCGGCCGGAGAAATTCTGGAAGGAAGTTTCCGGATATCCAAAGGCAAGGCCGCCGGCAAGGATCGCCGAAGCGCTGATCGCCAGCCTGCCAAAGGACGTGGAGAAGGTTCGCCTGTGCTCGCGCCGCAAGGGCGGTGGCGGCCTTGGCAGGCCGCGCTACGTTGCAGTCGCCTATTGGCGTGGCGGCCACGCGTTGCGTGAGGCCAAGGCGCTGGTGCCCTCGGCATGGATCTGGGCCAACGGCAAGAAGAGCCAAACGTCGAATTTCCTCGAATTGGCGAACGGCCGCTACCGCGCGCCGGACCCGTTCCTCAGTGTTCGCGACAAGTTCATCCTCCGGCGCATCGCCGCCGATTCCCACAAGATCGAACTCGGTGACGATGCCGGCTCAATGCTTCGGCTCGAACTGCTGCGGGCGATGGGATTCGATCTGGCGTCTATACATGCAGCCGGTTCGGCCACGACGCGCGCGATCCGGCACGACCTCCGGAAGCGGCCACGCGGCTGGCTTAATGCCGCCGCCAAAGCCGCGGCTACGGCGGTCGAGCGTGACTATGAAGAATGGCGAAGTTGATTCCGCAATTTTAGATTTCGATTGCGACCAGATCGGCTCCCGATCTCGTATGTACTCCAGTCTCCCTTCACTCAGCCATCCAATTCTGTCACGATGTTTTGGAGACACCCGCCTCGTCAGAACACAAGAGCGGCATCAACGCCCCAACGGAAACGCCCATGCTCATTCCCATCGCCGATGTGCTGCGCTGGTATGCCGAACGGAAACCGAAGGACAGCATCGCAGTCAGTCACGGCCCCGAAGCCATCACCTGGGCACAGCTCGAACGCAACGCCAATCGTCGTGCCCGTGCCTTTGGCGCAAAGGGCGTAAAGCCCGGCGATTTCGTCGCGATCGGGCTACCCAATAGCAACGTGTTTTTCGAAACCACTTTTGCGGTGTGGAAATGCGGCGCGACACCGACGTCGCTGACCTGGCGATTGCCGCGCGGCGAGGCTGCTGCCGTGCTCGACATTCTCAAGCCGTCACTGGTGGTCGGCGGCCAGCCTGACTGGAACGCGCCGAATTCGCTGCCGGCGGATTTCGTGCCGGACGGCTTTTCCGACGAACCGATCGACAACCCGGTGGCGCGCTACTGGAAGGCTATGACCAGCGGCGGCTCGACCGGTCGGCCGAAAGTGATCCTCGATCACCGGCCCGCCGTGATCGATACCGCCGGACCGGCGGCGCTCGGCATGCCGCTCGGCGCTTCCCTGCTCAACCCCGGCCCGCTCTACCACAATGCCCCCTTCATCGTTTCGCACACCGCGCTGTTCCACGGCGGACGGGTCACCGGCCTCGTCAAATTCGACGCCGAGGAATGTCTGCGCATGATCGAGGCCAGCCGGGTACAGTGGGTCAATTTCGTGCCCACCATGATGCACCGGATCTGGGCGCTGCCCGATGAGGTGCGCAACCGCTACGACTTGTCGAGCCTGCAGATCGTGTTTCACATGGCGGCGCCGATGCCGCCATGGCTCAAGGAAAAATGGATCGAGTGGCTGGGGCCCGAGCGCATCTACGAACTCTATGGCGGCACCGAAGCACAGGGCGCCACGATCATATCAGGCGTTGAATGGCTCGAGCACCGCGGCTCGGTCGGCAAGATCGGCGAGACCGCGCGCCTGCGCATCATCGGCGAAGACGGCAACGATGTCGCGCCGGGTGAAACCGGCGAGATCTACTTCCTGCCCAATGACGGCGCCGGCTGTACCTATCACTATCTCGGCGCCGAGCCGAAGCGCCGCGCCGACGGCTGGGAATCGCTCGGCGATATCGGCCGGCTCGATGCAGAGGGCTACCTCTATCTCGGCGACCGGCTCGCCGACATGATCCTGCGCGGCGGCGCCAACATCTATCCGGCCGAGGTCGAGGCCGCGGTATCGGCACATCCCGACGTGCGCTCCTGCGTCGTCGTCGGTTTGCCGGATCCGGAATTCGGACAGCGCGTCCATGCCATCCTCGAGCTCGACCGCAGCACGGATGCGCAAGCTGTCGCCGACGGCATGGCCGATTTTCTCTCCGACCGGCTCAGCCGCTACAAACATCCCGAAAGTTTCGAGGCCGTCCAGATCGGACTACGCGACGATTCCGGTAAGGTTCGCCGCACGCTGTTGCGTGATGAACGTGCGGAATGGTTGAGGGGAAATCGCAGTTTCCGGATCATGCCTGCACGCGAACGGGCAAAAGCGGACTGATCCTCGATTACCGCTGGAACAATTCTGAATTGGCCCTCTTATGGGTCACGTCGCGGCCATTTTGGGGATACTTTCAAGACGGCCGTTTGCAGCATAGATTGTGACAACATTCCCGCGCTTCCGCCCTGCGGAAAAGCCCGCCGGTTCGCCAGGAGACTCATCAATGCCTTCCTTGACCGAATGGAGAGTGCCGCCCGCAAACCAGCCGCGCGCAGGCGACTATGATTTCGACCTCGACAGAACCCTGTCGTCGGTGGTCGGACTGCATTCGATCATCCCTTCCGATGCTTTCAGCGCGGAAACGCTCGGCACCGAACGCGCCGGCAATGGCGTGCTGATCGATCGCGGACTGGTGCTGACCATCGGCTACCTGATCACCGAGGCCGAAGCGGTCTGGCTGCATCGCGGTGACGGCCGCGTCGTCGAGGGCCACGCGCTCGGCTTCGATTTCGAAAGCGGCTTCGGCCTGGTGCAGGCACTCGGCGATCTCGATCTCGATCCGCTGCCGCTAGGTTCTTCCGCCGCCGCCGAAACCGGCGACCGCGTGGTGGTCGGCGGCGCTGGCGGCCGCACGCGCTCGGTCGCCAGCCAGATCGCTGCAAAGCAGGAATTTGCCGGCTACTGGGAATACCTGCTGGATGAGGCGATCTTCACCCATCCCGCGCATCCGAACTGGGGCGGCACCGGGCTGATCTCGAACCGCGGCGAACTGATCGGCATCGGCTCGCTGCAGCTCGAACGCGAGCGCGAAGGAAAGGCCGAGCATGTCAACATGATCGTGCCGATCGACCTGTTGAATCCCGTGCTCGACGACCTCAGGAAATTCGGCCGCGTCAACAAGCCGGCGCGGCCGTGGCTCGGCATGTACACCACCGAAATCGACAACCGCGTCGTGGTGGTCGGCATCGCCAGCAAGGGCCCGGCGGCGCGCGCCGAACTCAAGACCGGTGATGTCATCCTCGCGGTGAACGGCGACAAGATCACGAGCCAGACCGGCTTCTACCGCAAGCTCTGGTCGCTCGGGAATGCCGGCGTCGACGTGCCGCTTACGGTCTATCATGAGGGCGTCACCTTCGACGTGGTGCTGAGCTCAACCGACCGCGCCAAGCTGTTGAAGGCGCCAAGGCTTCACTGAATCAAGGCTTCACTGAATCAAGGCTCCATTGAACACAAGAGAGTGCCCGATGAGTGAGGCCGTGGTGGACGACATCGTGGCCGTGCTGCCACCGCTGCTGCAGTCGCTCGAAGCCCTCGCCTTCGTCGCGCGCTACCTCAACCCGCCGGATTTCGACCGGGTGATGGTGGCGGCAGGCCAGCCGGACGACGATCTGCGCGCGGTACGTCCTCGGCTGGCGCAATGGCCCGACGAGTTCGCCAATATCAAGGCCCCGCTCGAGGCAGCGAGCGATGCCGCACTGGCCGCATTCGCGGGCCTGCGCGTCGTCCAAAATGGCAACGGCGATTTCGTCAGCCTGTTTCGTGCGCTTCGATATGCCCCGCGCGCGCAGGAGGCGCTCTATCCGCTGTCGGTGAAGTTGCCGCCGGTAAGCGAGTTCTTCATCGATCCCTCGCTGCGGGGAGACGCCGAGCTTGCTGCGCGGCTGGCGGCGCCGGCCCATGAGAACACCGGTATCTTTCACCATCATAACGAGCCCGGCAGCCGCGGCGGCTTCTCGCTCTACGTGCCGGAATATTATACGCCGGATCGCGCCTGGCCGCTGGTGATGGCGCTGCACGGCGGCAGCGGCAATGGTCGCGGCTTTCTGTGGAGCTGGCTGCGCGACGCCCGCAGCCGCGGCGCGATCCTGGTCGCGCCGACCGCGACCGGCAATACCTGGGCGTTGATGGGCGACGACACCGATACGCCGAACCTGATGCGCATCCTGGAATCGGTGCAGGCACGCTGGAACGTCGATCCGAAGCGGATGCTGCTGACCGGGATGAGCGATGGCGGCACGTTCTGTTACGTGACGGGATTCGAGAGCGCCTCGCCGTTCACCCATCTCGCGCCGGTGTCAGCGACCTTCCATCCGCTGATGGCAGAAATGGCTGATGCCGACCGGCTGCGCGGCCTGCCCGTTCATATCGTGCATGGCCGGCTCGACTGGATGTTCCCGGTGCAGGTGGCGCGGCAGACTGCCCAGGCACTGTCGGCCGCGGGCGCCAACGTCACCTACCGCGAGCTCGACGATCTCAGCCACACCTATCCGCGTGAGATGAACGCGGAGATGTTGCAATGGCTGAACGGCCAGACCTGAGCGCCGACAGCCGACACAATCTCGTCCGAATTTATCTCTACGGGTAGAACAACTTAGCCAACAACGTGGGGGCGTTGACCAGACCGGTTCATTGGAACCGCGAGAGGATGCAACATGCCCTCGAACAACGGCCCTGCCGCTCCGGCGGCCACCGCTGCCTCCAATTCGCTGCTGCTCTCCAAAGGCGTCACCCGCCTCGAAGTGACGCTGAAACTCACCACCGCGATCCTCGCCCTTGCCGCCGGCGTCTACACCTATCTCGGCGTCCGCGAGCTGCTCAACGGCAGCCCGACCACGGTGTTCTTCGCCGCGGTGATCTATTCGGTTGCGGTGTCGGTCGGCATCTACGCCTTCTGGATCTTCCTGATGCAGTTCATGCCACATGTGGTCGATCGCACCGGACGTTGGCTGATGTTCGGCTGCATGCTCCTGGGCTCGCTGATGATCGTGGCGATGTCGTCCTGGCTCAACGCTTCGGCGCTGGCAGGTGCGGCCGCAATCCAGCAGCATCTCGCGATCACCGTGCAGAACTACACCCGCGACCTCGATACCGCCAACAGCAACGCCATCGCGGCGCAAGGCCTGTTGCCGGATATCCAACTCGCCTCCTCGCGGTTCGCAAAGCTGGCTGACGCCGAGCGCGCGGGCTCACTGACCGGCACCGCAGGATCCGGCACTGTCGTCCAGCTTCTGACGCAAATGTCCGGACAGCTCGACGGTCTCGGCCAGGAGGTGCAGGCGTCGGGCAAGCGCGTCTCGGCGCTGTTCGAACAGGGCGGCAAGCATCTGGCCAAGATGCGCGAGCTGATTTCCGACCGCGGGCCGATCTCGGAGCGCAGCGACGCCTTTGCAACGGAATCGCTGGCGCTCAGCGGCGTGATCGCCAATCTACAGCAGACCTCGGTGGCCCCCGCTGTCAAGCGCGCCGCCGCGTCGCTGTCGTCCACCTTCATCGCGCCGGCGGCGGGCGGCCGCACCGCCGATCTCGCGGACCGACAGACCGCCGTGGTCGGCAAGGTCGAGACTTCGATCGCGGCGCAAGCAGCTTCGCTCTCCGACGCCGCCGACAAGATCCTGGCGCTGCCTCGCGTCGAGCCGGCACGGTTCCAGACCATGTCGCCCGCCGAAGCCGTGCTTCGCTATGCCAGCGATTTCATTCCGAGCTGGGCCGGCGCGATCTCGATCGACCTGATGCCGGCGGTGCTGGTGTTGATCCTGTGCGTGGTGCACGCCGCGATCCGGCGCGAGGGGCTACCCGCCTTTTCTGCATCCGGCATGACCGCGGGCGAACTGGTCGCGGCGCTGCAGATCGCCCGCGAGGTCGAGGATGCGCGCCGCGCGGTGCCCGGCGACATAGCGGTCGAAGCCAAACCCGACGAGCCCGCATCAAGCACCGCGACGGCGGACGAGGAAAACGTCACGCCGCTGTCGTCGGCGCGGCACACCAAATAGGTGCGCCATGCAGCCGTCCCTCACGATCCAGCAACGCATACACGCTTTCCTTGCGGGTAATGCCGACGAGGTAATGCTGCGCTGGCTATTCCGCAGCGTCGTCATGGTCACCATCGCCGTGCTCGCAGCCGATCTTGCTGGCATGAATGGATGGATCGGCACGCCCGATCCGGCGGCCGAGGTAAGGCAGGACACGCCTTCGCTGAACCTTCCCGATGCGATGCCATCGATCCTGGCGCCGCTCGCGCCTGATGGCGACAAGCGCCTGACACCGCGGCCGCAAGCAGATGGCGCGATGGCGAAGCCAATGACGTTTGAACTGGTCGGCGGCGACAAGCTGATCGCGACCGGCACCATCACGCCGGGAATTTTCGATGCCTTCGCCGCCGAGGTCGCCAAGCGCGGAGATTACATCAAGACGGTCCTGCTGAATTCGCCGGGCGGATCGGTGGCCGATGCGCTGGCGATGGGACGGCTGATCCGCGAGAGGAATTTCGCAACCGAGATCGAACCGGGAAAATACTGCGCCTCATCCTGTCCGCTGGTATTCGCAGGCGGCGTCGAGCGTCGCGTCGGCGACAAAGCGATCGTCGGCGTACATCAGGTGGCGGCACTGGGCGCGACGTCCGGCCTGCCGCGGGACGAGATGAACGTGGCGCAGAATATTTCCGCGCGATGCCAGCGCTATCTCGGCGATATGGGCGTCAATTTGCAGGTCTGGGTGCATGCGATGGAAACACCGCATGACAAGCTCTTCGTGTTCAAGCCGGATGAATTGAGGTCGCTCAATCTGGCGACGGCCGCGGCGGCCGTGCCCTCGGCCACGGCGCCTCGCCCGACGTCCACGAAGTCGCGTTCCTAGGGGGCGGGAACCAAACCGCGACATCCGCGTTGATGAACCGCAACGGAGGGATACCATGCAGACGTTTGTCGGAATGATTTTGGGTGCACTGCTGCTCGTTTGCGGCGTCTACATCTACGATTCCATGCAGACGTCGAGCGTTGCCAGCGGTCAGGTCGCGCAGGCCAACCGCACCATCGTCAACTGGGACGTGGCGGCCGCCGACTGGAAGACGCTGAAGACGCGCACCCATGAGGAATGGGTCAAGCTTTCGTCGAAGTAATTTGCCGGCAGAATCGACTCAACGGTCACACGCCGTCGTTCCGAACGACGGCGTGTTGTTGTGACGATCGTCAGTTGGCTTTCTTCGCCTTGCGGGCGTCGGCGATCACCATCTCGAATTCCGCCATGGTCAGGATGCCTGGGACGCGGAACTTGCCGACGATAAAGGACGGCGTTCCCTTGAAGCCGAACGCTATCGCCTGATCGTGGTTGCGGGCGAGCACGGTATCGATCGCCTTGGCATTGGCCGTGGCGTCGCGGTTGAGGCGGTCCATGTCGATGCCAGCCCCCGCCAGCAATTCGCGAATGCGCGGTTCGGTCAATTTCGAGCTGACGCCGATCATCGCCTCATGCGCGGCCAGATACTTGTTCTGATACTTCGCGGCCAGCGCCATCCGCGCCCCGAACTTCGAGACCTCGCCGAGAATCGGCCAGTCCTTCAGCACCAGGCGGACCTTGCCGTCATCCTGTACCACCTGCTGAATCTCGGGCGCGATCTTGCGGCAATACGGGCAGTTGTAGTCGAACCATTCGACGATGTTGATGTCGCCCTCGGGATTGCCGGTCGCGGGCACCTCGGGATCGCGCAGCACCAGCGCTTCGTTCAACACGTCGTCGCTGCGCTGCGCAAACGCCGGTCGCGCCGTGGCGCCGAGCAGCGCGGCACCGCCGAGCAAGCCGAGCGCTTCGCGCCGCGTGGGCTGCAGGATGATCCCGGCAGGATTGTTCGATCGCTTCATCTTTCGTTTCGTGAAGGGCTGCATTTCCTGTCTACGGCTGAGATGCGGATATGTTACGCGCCAGCATATAGAGCGCCACTGCAATAATGACCACGGCGAACACGATATTGAGTGCGCCGCGGCGCTCGGCGAGATGCCGCGCCGAACGCGTGCCGGCCAGGCCGCCGGCGATGCCGCCTGCCACGAACAGGCCCGCCAGCGCCCACGACACCAGGCCGGACCAGGCATAACTGGCGGCCGTGGTCAGGCCGAACGCGGTGACCGCGACCAGCGAGGAGGACACCGCGTTCAGGATCGGCATGCCGGTCGCCAGCATCAGGGCCGGCACGATCAGGAAGCCACCGCCGATACCGAAGAATCCCGACACCGTCCCGGTCGCAAGACCAAGGCTGACGATGGCAGGGATGTTCGACATCGAGACCTTGACGTCAGGCAAGCCGATGCGCGAGCGCGTCTTCAGCATCAACAGCGCGATGACGATCATGACCAGCGCAAACAGCGCCAACAACCGCTGGCCGTCCATCATCTTGCCGAGGATTGATCCGCCGAACGCTCCGACCATGCCGGCGGTGGCGAAGATCAGCGCGCAGGACCAGATTACGGTGCCGCCGCGCGCATGGTTGGAGAGGTTGACCGCCGCATTGGCCGCCACCGCGATCGCGCTCGTGCCGATCGCGACATGGGGCTCCGACACGCCGACCACATAGACCATCAGCGGCACCGCCAGGATCGAACCACCGCCCCCCACCAAGCCAAGCGAAAACCCGACCAGCATCCCCGACGCCAGTCCCAGCACGCCCTGCGCGGTGGAGATGATCAAGTTGAAAGACTCTGTTGCACGGCGCGACCATAGAAGGATTTTTCACATCCTGCTATGCCGTTAGCATAAATATGCACTGCAGCAGGGTCAGGCCGGTGCGGGCGCCTTGTCCGTGACGGCCCCTTCGCGGGGCGGCAGCGCCATCAGCGTGCCGCTCATGGTCGCAATCAGCGTCTCGACCCCCTCATGCGCGGCATAGGCGCGGGCTTCGCATACGGTCAGCGTGCGGCCGGGCTTGACGACGGTAGCGCGGAAGGCAAACCGCTCGCCGCGCGCGGGCGCCAGGAGGTTGGTCTTGAACTCCACGGTGAGAATCCCTGCCCCCGCCGGCATCAGCGTGAAGGCGGCGATGCCGCAGGCATTGTCGAGCGCGGCCGTGATGATGCCGGCATGGATAAAGCCGTGCTGCTGGGTGAGTTCGTCCCGATAGTTCATGGCGAGATCGACCTCGCCGGGCTCCAGCCGGGCAATCGAAATGCCGAGCGTCTTCATCGCCCGCTGCTGGTTGAACGTATCGATCGCGATCTCGCGATAGTCAGGATTCTTCGGCTGGAAGCGCACCATGGTCAGGCCATCGCCGGTTCGAGATGCCTCGTCGCGGCGGTGGCGGATCGCGGGCGCGAAGGCGGTCGACTTGCGCGCCTGCCGGTCCATGTGGACGCCGACGAATTCGCAGGTGGCGGCAATCTCGCCGGTTTCGGCATTTCGCATTTCGTGGACAAAACGGATCGACTTGTCGCGGATTTCCAGCAGCCGGCTTTTGACCTCGACGATGTCGCCGGCCAGGAGTTCGCGCTTGTAGGCGATGGTCTGCTGCACGGCGGCCATGCCGCGGCCGGACGTGCGCAGATAGGACGGGGTCAGGCCGAGTCGGGCGAACAGGTTCCAGTTCGCCTCGTCGAATTTGCCGACGTACCACATGATGTTCATGTGCCCGACGTGATCGCATTGCCAGGGATAGACCGTGCCGCGATAGGTCGCGTCCGTCTCCATCGTTTGCTCCCCGCTTTTGTCACTCTGATACGGTAGCGTATCAGGCGTTCGCCGGGTTAGCAATACGGCACCGTATCAATATTCGGTGAGATCATGATCGACGCCAGGAGCGACAGCAAAAGCGACACCCGAACCGGCGAGGTGCGGAGCGAGCGCTGGATCGAAGCCGGCTTTAAGGAAATCGCCCGGGCCGGCGTCGAGGGCGTGCGGGTCGAGGTGCTGGCCAAGAACCTCGGCGTCACCAAGGGCGGCTTCTACCGCCGCTTCCGCGACCGCGCGGCGCTGCTGGAAGCCATGCTGCAGCACTGGAGCGCGGGCCGCATCGCCGCGATCGAGAAACACACCAGCCTCGACGGCACGACCGCGCGCGAGCGGCTGAAGGCGCTGACTGCGCGCTATTCCGAGCGCATCAATACCGAAGGCATGGCGGTCGAACTGGCGATCCGGCAATGGGCCCGGTCCGACGAACTGGCTGCCGCAGCCGTCGCCAGTGTCGATGCCGCGCGCCTGAAAAATGTCGGGCAGCTCTATCGCGCGACCGGCTTGCCGCCAGAGGAAGCCGACGCGCAGGCGTTCCTGTTCTATTGCTTCGTGTTCGGCCAGAGCTTGCTGTTTCTCGAACGCGGCCAGCGCAAGCGCGCACAGCTCGTAGCGAAGTCGGCCGAGACATTGCTCCGCGAACTGTAGGCGCGGCCGAATATCCGGCCGCGCCCGCGTCGATTGCCTGTTCAGGCCGCGCCTTTCAGCTTCTTCGAGCATTCGCTGTAATAGCCGCCGCCCTTCTGGATCCACTGCAGCCCGCCATTGGCGTTGGTCGCCTTGTTGGCCTTGTACTGATCCGCGCACGTGTGCAAGCGGGCTCTGCCGGCGCTCTCCTTGGAATATTTCGCATCGACCGCGCTCGGAAAGACTGCGGGACCTGCCGGAGCGGAAGGCGCCGCGGCTTCCTTGGCGGCTCCCTTCTTTTCTTTCTTGGCGGCTTCCTTTGGCTCGGCGGCAGGTGCTGCAGCGGGTGCCGCGGCCGCCGGAGCGGGCGCAGCATCGGCGCCGCATTGCGCCTTGCGGAAGTCGTTCCACTTCTGGCCGCCGAGCGTGCCGGCGGCTTTGGCAGCCTGGTATTTGGCGCTGCATTCCTGCGCGGTCAGCGCCTGCGCCGGCGACGTCGTCATCGCAAACGCAGCCAACGCCGACACCGCACACGCACCCAGTATCTTTGCTTGAATAGTCATCCCTGGTCTCCTTGGGGATAGTCATCTGCGGCAACTATCCTAGCGCAACCACAGCTTGCGACAACGCATCGGGCGATCCCTGTGGTAAAAATTTTTTGGCGCCGACGATGCACCACCTGCCTTCGCATTCAGCCCGCGTTCAGCCAGCGCGGCGGGAGGTTTGTGCAGGCCTTGTGCAGACGCTACCGTTGCATTGCTGCAATCGCGTGACGCATTTGTCCGGCGTGTGCGGATTTGCCATAAGGCAGCGTGAGCCTGATCCCCACCTCGATATCTTCCGCCGTTGCCGACCGCGCCAAAATCCTTGGCACGCTCGAGACGCTCGTGATCGGCGCCGCCGGCGGCCTCTTGTTCCTATGGCTCAATTTGCCAGGCGGGCTGATTTCCGGCGCGATGGCCGCCGTCGGCATCGCCGCCATGGCCGGGAGGCCGGTGACGATGCCGCCGATCCTGACCCAGACCGTGCTGGTGCTGCTCGGCGTCACACTGGGCTCGCTGGTCTCGCGGCAGTTGATCCAGCACGTGAGCGCCTACCCCCTGACCATCGGCCTGTTGGCGCTGGCGACGTTCTGCTCGACCTTCGGCTCCAGCTTCTACCTGCAGCGCATGCATGCCTGGGACAAGACTTCGGCGCTGCTCGCCGGCAGCCCCGGCGCGCTGTCGCAGATCACCATGCTGGCCGCCGAGAAGGGCGCCGATGTCGCCGCAATCGCGGTGGTGCAGACCATGCGCGTGATCATCCTGACCGCGGCCCTGCCGCTGCTGCTGGCGCTGACCGGCATCGCACCCTCTGCGCCGGTGGAGGTGGCGAGCCTGATTGCCTCGCCGCTCGAACTCGCCGTGCTGGCCGGCGCCGCCATCGCGGTTGCACTGCTGCTTCGGCTCGCCAATTTTCCAGCCAGCTGGATGTTCGGCGCGATGATCGCCTCGGCCGTGCTGCACGGCACCGGCCTGATCGAGGGCGGCCTGCCGCCCTGGATGCGCGGCGTGGCGCTGGTCGGTATCGGCGCCCTGATCGGCACGCGCTTTGCGCGGATTAGCAGGTCGACGCTCGTCAGCCACATCAATGCCGGCCTGGGCTCGTTCGCGGTCGCCATCGTCATTTCAGCCGTTTTCGTCACGGTGGTCGTGCTGACCACCCATGTGCGCTTTGCCGACGTCGTGGTGGCGTTTGCACCCGGCGCGATGGACGCCATGCTGGCGTTGGCGCTCACGCTGCATATCGATCCGATCTTCGTCGGCGCCCATCATCTGTCACGCTTCGTGTTCGTCTCGATCACGACGCCGGGCATCGTGCATCTGTTCGGACGGCCGCAGGAGGATGTGGACGATTGAGCGGCCAGGTCCGGTAGTCTCGTCCCCGCAATGACGAGCTCAAAGCGGCGCCGCGCTCTCGCCCTGCGTGCTCGACAGCTTCGAGGCGAGCGAGGCGATCACGATCACCACGGCGATCAGCGCGATCACCATGGTGCAGATCGCATTGATCTCGGGCTTCACGCCGAGCCGCACCTCGGAATAGATCCGGATCGGCAGCGTCGCCGAGCCGGGACCGGTGGTAAAACTCGCGATCACGACGTCGTCGAGCGACAGCGTGAAGGCCAGCATCCAGCCTGCCGCAATCGCGGGAACGATGAGCGGCAGCGTCACGCGAACGAATGCCTGCACCGGATTGCAGCCGAGATCCATCGCCGCCTCCTCCAGGCTGCGGTCGAGCGAGGCCAGGCGCGACTGCACCACCACGGTGACGAAGCACATCGTTAGCGTGGTATGAGCAATGGTCACTGTCCAGAAGCCGCGCTCGGCATTCAGCGCCACGAACAATAGCAGCAGCGATAGCCCCGAGATCACCTCGGGCATCACCAGCGGCGCATAGAGCATGCCGGAAAACAGCGCCCGACCCCTGAACCGTTCGCCGCGCGCCAGGCCTACGGCTGCCAGCGTGCCGAGCAGCGTCGCTGATGTGGCCGATACCGCGGCAACGCGCAGGCTCATCCAGGCGGCGTCCAGCATGGCGCGGTCGTTGAAGAATTCGTAATACCAGCGCAGCGACCAGCCACCCCACACCGTCACCAGCCGGGAGGCGTTGAACGAATAGATGACGAGAATGACGATCGGCAGGTACAGGAACGCCAGCCCCAGCGCCAGCGAGGTGACGTTGAACGGCGACATCCTGTTGACCCGCCGGGCCATCACTTCGCGCCCTCCAGCGTCCGGCGCTGCAGCCGGTCGTACAGCACCAATGGCGGCACCAGCAGAACCAGCAGCGCCACCGCGGCTGCAGCGGCGACCGGCCAATCCTTGTTGGTGAAGAACTCCAGCCACAGCGTCTGGCCGATCATCATCGAACCGGAGCCGGCCAAAAGATCCGGGATGACGAACTCGCCGAGGATCGGGATGAAGCAGAGCAGCGCGCCGGCGCCGACGCCCGGTAACGACAGCGGGAACGTGACCAGCCAGAATGCCTGCCGCGGCGACGCACCAAGGTCGGCTGCCGCCTCGAGCAGCGAGGCGTCCAGCTTGGAGAGCGTCGCATAGAGCGGCAGGATCATGAACGGCAGATAGGAATAGACGATGCCGATATACATCGCGGTATCGGTCGACAGCCACACCACTGGTGCCGAGACCAGGCGCAGCGTCAGCAACGCCTGATTGAGCAGGCCGTCATGCTGCAGGATGTTGATCCAGGCATAGATGCGGATCAGGAACGAGGTCCAGAACGGCACGATCACCAGCATCATCGCGATCGGCTGCCAGCGCTGCGGCAGCCGCGCCATGCCGTAAGCGATGGGGTAACCGATCAGGAGCAAGAACAATGTCGAGGTTACGGCAACGACGAGGCTGCGCAGATAGGAACTGATGTAGAGACTGTCGGAAGCTAGCAGCCCGAAATTGTCGAGCGATAGCTGCGCGAAGGCCGCCTTGATCGCGGCCCATCCTTCGGAGAAATCGAACACGGGCACATAGGGCGGTTGCGCAATGGCGGTCTGCGACAGGCTGATCTTCAGCACGAAGCCGAACGGCACCAGGAAGAACAGCACCATCCAGAGATATGGCGCGATGGCGGCATAGCGCGCCGGCTGTGCAAAGATGCGGCGCGCGCTCATCGTTCCAGCACCACGCAATCGTCCGGCGTGAACCACGCCACCACGCGCTGGCCCGCGCTGCAGGTATCGGTATCGCGCCGGCTGGTATTGGCCACCGACGAGCGCACCACCGCACCGGTGTCGAGCTTGACCTTGTAGACGGTCGACCCGCCGAGATAGCTGACATCGGTGATGACGCCTTCGAGCCGGTTGATCGCCTGCGAACCGGCCGCATCCGGCGCCGGGCCCCGGCGCGACAATTTCACCTTCTCCGGGCGGATCGCGACCGAGACCTGTGTCTTCGTGACGGGCTGACGCGGCTCGGAGACCACGATGGTCCCAGCATCGCGAGTCGCAATCGTCAGGCGATGATGCTCGCGCGAGGTGACGTCGCCGTCGAACAGGTTGACGTCGCCGACGAACTCGGCGACCCAGCGCGAGGCGGGCGCCTCGTAGAGGTCGCGCGGGGTGGCGACCTGTTCGAGCCGGCCGGCATTCATGACGCCGATCCGGTTCGCCATCGTCATCGCCTCTTCCTGATCGTGGGTGACGACGATGAAGGTCATGCCGAGCCGGCGTTGCAGCTCCATCAGTTCCTGTTGCGTGCTCTCGCGCAGCTTCTTGTCGAGCGCGGCCAGGGGCTCATCGAGCAGCAGGACCTTTGGTCGTCGCGCCAGCGAGCGCGCCAGCGCCACGCGCTGCTTCTGGCCGCCGGAGAGCTGATCGGGCTTCCGCTTCTCCATGCCCTCAAGCTTGACCAGCGTCACCATTTCGTCGACGCGGGTATCGATGGCGGCGCGGACCATCCCGGCGCGCTTCAGGCCGAACGCGATATTATCCCGCACCGAAAGATGCGGAAACAGCGCGTAATTCTGAAACATCATGTTGACGGGCCGCTCATGCGGCAACACCGGCGCGATGTCGCGGCCACCGAGCAGGATGCGGCCCTCGTCGGGCGTCTCGAAGCCGGCGAGCATACGCAGCAGCGTGGTCTTGCCGCAGCCGCTTGGGCCGAGCAGCGCGAAGAATTCCCCGGCCCTGATGTCGAGCGAGAGCCGGTCCACCGCGCGGAAGGTGCCGAACTTCTTGGAGACTGCCTCGATGCGGAGCAGCGGCGCGTCGGTCGCCGCCGCATCGGCGTGTCCGGCCGATACCTCGATATTCCGCGTGTCGATATCAGGCGCTTCCTCGGTCATGTCACCTGCCTGGGCCCATCGTGGCCGCACGCTAGCGGCGGATCGGCATCCGCTCAACCGGCTGGAGAGGGGCAGCCACAATATTGTGGATGCCGCAGCGCTCGTCTCTGCTAGGCTTGCCGACCCTCGGGCCCAAGGACAAGAAAATGAACCGGGACAGATATGACCTGCCGCTGACAACCAACTCGGATCGCGCCGCGGCGCATTACCGCGACGGCGTCGACTGCATGCTGTCGGCCTGGCACGGCGCGGAGGACGCCTTCGACAAGGCAATCGCGGAAGATCCGGGATTTGCGCTGGCTCATATCGGGCGTGCGCGGCTGCACCAGCTCAACATGGAGGGCGGCAAGGCGCGTGCTCTTGCCGCGCAGGCCCGTGAACTGGCCGCGGGCGCCAGCCCTCGCGAAAAGAGCCATGTCGAGATCATGGCCGCCGTGATCGAGAGCAAGCCGAAACTGGCCCTGACCGGCGCCGAGGCGCATCTCGATGAATATCCGCGCGACGCACAGGTGCTGTCGATCCCGCTCGGCGCGTTCGGTCTCTACGCGTTCTCGGGCCGTCCCGACCACGACGCCGCCAAGCTCGCGATCTGCGAACGCCATGCACGGCATTATGGCGAAGACTGGTGGTTCGTCTCTTATCTCGGCTGGTCGCACACCGAGGCAGGAAATCTCTCCGCCGGGCGGACGCTATCCGAGCGCGCGATGGGTTTGCGAGCGGCCAATGCCAATGCCGCGCACGGCCTGTCGCACGCCATGTTCGAGCAGGGCGACATGGCAGCGGGCCGCCAATTTCTGTCGCAGTGGATGCCCACGCATGATCGCCAGAGTTTTCTGCACGGGCATCTGGCCTGGCACGTCGCGCTGACCCTGCTCGACGCCGGCAATCTCGACGGCGCGCTTGCGATCTACGAACAGCATATCAAGCCGGCGGGCCGCCCCTACCCGCCGCTGAACATCTTCACCGATGGCGCCTCGCTGCTGTGGCGGCTCGCGCTGGCCGGCCAGACCGGGCTGGAGCCGCATTGGCGCGACATGGCTGCCTACGGCGAAAAATACTTTCCGCAGGCGGGCGCGCATTTTGCCGACGTGCATTTTGCGCTGGCTACCGCAATGACCGGCGGCGATGCGCTGGATGCGCGGCTGGCGCAGCTCGAAGCGCGCGACGCCGATGGCAAGCTGCTGCCCGGCCGCGTAGCCATCGAACTTTGCCGCGGTATCAGGGCATTTGCGGCAAGCGATCATGCGGAGGCGATCCGCCTGCTCGAGCCTGCCGTTGCCGAACTGGCGCGGATCGGCGGCAGCCACGCCCAGCGCGAATTGTGGGAGGACACGCTGATCGTCGCCTATATGCGCGCAGGTCACGGCGACAAGGCCGCGAGCCGCATCTCGGGGCGGCTCGACCGCAGGCCATCGGCACGCGACGAAGCCTGGGCGCGCGCGGCGCAACGAAACTAGGCTCGCCGCTGCATCAGGTCCGCCGTTCGACCGCAAATACCTCGACGGCGGCCGCCCGGCCCCGCAAGCGAACCTCGCCGAGCGCTTCGACGGAAAAGGCCGGCTTGAGCTTCATGTGACGCAGCAAATCGGCAGAGACCAGCAAATTCCGGCCGGCCTCCTTGCAGTGCTCCTGCAGCCGCGCCGTCACGTTCACGGTATCGCCGAAATAGGCAAGCTGGCGGCGTGAGCTGCCGCACTCGCTGATCGCTACGTGACCGGCATGCAGGCCGGCGCGAAAGCTCGGCACCATGCCGAACTCCTGCCTGTAGAAATCAGCTCGTTCCGCGATGCTGTCCGCAATCGCGAAGAAGCAATCGATGCAGCGCCCACCCGACATCCTGTCATCGAGCGGCCAGGTCACGATGACCTCATCGCCAACATAGGCGTGGACCTCGCCGCCATGCGCGACGATCGCATCGTCGATGTCGAAGAAGAAGCGAGTGAGCAGGCCCTGCACGCGCAGCTCGCCCATCGATTCGGCGAGCGAAGTCGAGCTGGCAAGGTCGAGAAACATCAGCACGCGCGCTTCCCGCACCGGGCTTCGGTAGCGCCCAAGCGCTATATTGAACAGCACGCGGCTGCCGACCAGCCGTGTCAGCTCAAAGGCTGACATGACGATCAGAGACGCGAAGAAGCTAATCGCAACGATGCCGGGAAACTGTTCGATCAACCACTTCGTCTTGATCGATTCCCAGTACAGCGTCACCTGCAAGACCAGCGCCGCGCTGGCGACGACGATAGCCATGGTCGCGGAGCGCACCGCCAGATCCATCAGCAGCGGCCATTTGCTGATCCACTCACTTCGTCGCGACGTGAAGTAGAGATGAACACCCCAGGCGGCGAACGTGATGCCCATCCCATGCATCATGCTCCTAAGATAGTACGGCAAGGTTGCTTCGCTCGGATCGTCAAGAAAATAGCGATAGGCTATTCCCCCGAACAAGCCGATCATCGCCAGCAAAGCAGTCGGCCTGATCACGCGCCGCATATTGATTCATCCCAGTCTTGAAGCGGCCATGAACACTGCGAGGGCGTCGCGATCCTCAGGATCCATGGTGAGGCCAAGCTTGGTGCGCCGCCACAAAATATCGTCCGGAAAACGCGCCCATTCCTTTTGCATGAGATAGCGCACTTCGGCGCCCGTCAATTCCGGCCCGAAGGCCGGGCCGAGTTCGCTGCGTTCTTTGGCCTCGCCCAGGATTTCCTTGACGTCTGTTCCGTAGGCGGCAACCAGCCGCCTCGCCTGCTCCTCGCCGAGAAACCGCCAGCGGTCGCGGACGTCCTCGACCTCGTTGTCGAAGCGATCCCAGGCGAAATCGCCGCCGGGCAGCGGCGTCTTGGCGGTCCAGCGCACCGACATCGGATAGAACGGCGTCAGTTCCGAGACCGCCCGCTCGGCGCGCAGCCGCGAGGTGGTAACGTCGCCGCCGAACACCGTGAGCAGCGGCGCCTTGCCGCGCCCATGGTCGAGCAAGATCGCCCCGTCGCGCCCGCTCGCGGCGGGCCGCACCATGTTGGCGCCGGAAAGCGTACGCACCACGTCGACCGTCTCGACCCGCTCGCGGAAATAGCGGTTCGCCGCATCGCAGAGATAGGCGACGTCGCCAGCCGCCATCGCGACGATGGCGGGATCGCCGTTGAAGGCATGGCTGACGGTGCCGATCAGGGTAAAATCGCGCTCATAGGGACTGGCGAAAATCAGCCGGCCGTCATTGTTCTGGAACACATAGATGTTGTCGCTGTCGAACAGACGGCGGACGACGATCTGGTCCATCTGCACGGCGGCAAGCTTCGGCGGCGGCACGCGCAACACCGTCTCGGCAACGGACGGCGTCCAGGCGCCGGTGGCGTTCGCGACCGCCCTTGCCGTGACCACCTGGCGAAAACCGCGATCGATCGTCACCAGCCGCCATTCCCTGCCGCGTTCGGCCCGGCTGCAGCGCGCGCCGGTGCGAATCACCGCGCCGCGCGCCGCGGCATCGACGGCGGTGAGAACCACCAGGCGCGAATCGTCCACGACGCAGTCGGAATATTCAAAGGCGGTGCCGAACGGCCGCTTCAGCGCATTGCCGATGGGATGATGCGTGACGTCGACGGTCGCCGAGGCCGGCAGGCCGCTGCGCGAGGCCAGCCGGTCGTAGAGCAGGAGCCATGAGCGCAACTGCCAGTCCGGACGTTCATCCGAATGGGCCGGGATCGCAAAGCGCATCGGACGCACCAGATGTGGCGCGATCCTGAGCCAGGTGTCGCGCTCGGCGAGCGCGGAACGAACGCGCAGGAAATGGCGGCGCTCCAGCCCCGCAAGATCGCCATGGATCAGCCGCGGCGAGGCCGACGAAGCGCCCGCGCCGAGATCGCCTTGCTCCAGCAGAATGACGCGCAAGCCACGGCCGACGGCGTCGCGCGCGATGCTGACGCCGTTCAGCCCGCCGCCAATGATCGCGAGATCGTAGTCCGCCATACGCGAGCGCTACTGGAGAGAATCTGACTTCACTACACTAGGGCATGATGGCCAAAAGTGGATGTCGCTCGCGAAATCAGGCGCTGGCGAGCTTGCGTTCGGTCTCGACGTCGTTGGCGGCGCTGCGACCGACCAACGCCGCGTAGTGGCCGATCGGCTGGGGCTTGCCGAGCAGATAACCCTGCACCGCATCACAGCCCTCGTCGGCGAGGAAGCTGAGCTGTTCCTGGGTCTCCACGCCTTCGGCGACGATCGACATTTCCAGGCCGTGGCCGAGATCGATGACGGCGCGAACGATCGCCGCCGATTGCGGATTGCGCCCGAGATTCATGACAAAGGCGCGGTCGATCTTGATCTTGTCGAACGGGAACGCCTGCAGATAGCTCAGCGAGGAATAGCCGGAACCGAAATCGTCCATCGAGATCCGCACGCCGAGCGACTTCAGCCGTCTCAGCAAGGCGAGACCGCGGTCGAAATCCTCGATCAGCACGCCCTCGGTGATTTCGAGTTCGAGCCGGTCGGGCGCCAGTCCCGTCTCGAGCAGGATCGAATGCACCAGGCTGACGACGTCGCCGTGCATGAACTGCGCCGGCGACAGGTTAACCGCGATCTGCATCGGCACCGGCCAGGAGGCCGCCTCCCGGCAGGCTTCGCGCAGGATCCAGTCACCCATCTCAACGATCAGGCCGCTTTCTTCGGCGAGCGGAATGAATTCGCCGGGCGACACGAAACCGCGCACCGGATGGATCCAGCGCGCCAGCGCCTCGAAGCCAATCACCTTGCTGGTACCGATCGTCGGCCCCGCCGCGGCCTGCGGCTGGTAATACAGCGACAATTCGCCGTTCCGGATCGCCATCGAGAGGTCCTGGTGCAGCACGCGGCGGTCGCGGATCTGCTGGTCCATCTCCGGCTCGAAAATGCTGATCGACCCGCGCGACTTCTGCTTGGCGCGGAACAGCGCCGCGCCGGAATTGGCGAGCAGGGAAGCAGCGTCCGAACCGTTATGCGGAAATACCGAGATGCCGGTGGTGACCCCGGTTCGCACCGACTTGCCGTCGATCACGAATTCGTCCGACAGCGTTTGCGCGAGTTTCTCGGCCAGCACCTTGCCCGCCTCCGGCTGCTTGCCGTCGATGATCAGGCCGAACTCGTCGCCGGACAACCGGGCGACCACGCCGCCGCGGGCGCAGGCCTGGATGCGGCCAGCGACCTTGATCAGGAGCTTGTCGCCCATCGCGTGGCCGAACACGTCGTTGATTTCCTTCAGGCCATCGAGGTCGACGCACAACACCGCGAATTCCTCGTCCGTGCCGGCGCAGGCCTCGATCATCTGGGCCAGCGCCTGCAGGAAGGCGGCGCGGTTCGGCAGGTCCGTCAGGCCGTCATGATAGGCCATGTGCGCCATCCGCGACTCGGTCTGGCGGCGGTCGGTGACGTCCTCATGGGTCTTGATCAGGTATTGCGGCTCGCCGGCCTCATCGAGCACGGTCATGCGGCGGGTCAGAAACAGCCGCAAGCCATCCTTGGTGGAGATCGGGTGCTCTTCGGTCAGCAGGCTGCGCTTCTTGATCGCAGCCTCGTCGCGCGCGATGATCAGTTTGGCCTCGCGCGGATTGAAGATGTCGGCGGCGGTCAGGCCGGTGGCGTCCTCGCGGCGGCGATTGAGAATGGTCTCGGCGCTGCGGTTGGCGAGTAGATAGCGCCCGTCGCTGACGCGCTCGACGATCAGCGACACCGGGATGTTGTCGACCACCAGCTCGAGGAATTTCTTGGTATTTTCGAGTTCGCGCGACAGCGACCGCCGGTCGGTGACGTCATCGAACAGCGTGATCAGGAATTCCGGCTTGTTGTTCTCGTTGCGCGCCACCACGCGGTTAGACGAGAGGATGCGCTCGTCGTCGCCGCGTTCGACGCTGTATTCGCTGCGATGATAGCCTTCCGGCGCCGCCAACGCCGCCCGGTCCGCCGCCTCAATGCTCTTTGCGGTTTCGGGGCGGAAAATCTCGTCGGCGCGCTTGCCGACGATGTGATCGCGGGAGAAGCGCGAAAAGCGCTCGAACGCGCGGTTGGCGAAGATGTAGCGGCCGTCCTCGATGTTCTTGGCGGCGACGCAGACCGGAACGTTGTCGAGCACCGATTCCAGAAACTTGGTGGTCGATGCCAACTTGCGCGACAGCTGGCGTTGTTCGGTGTAGTCCTCGTGCGTTCCGATCGTCCCGCCATTGGGCAGGCGGAAGATCTTCGAGAGCACCGATCGCCCGTCCGGCAGTTCGGTGACGACGCCTTCGGGGCGGCGGGCCAGCTTGCCGAACTCCTCGACGGTGAGATCGAGCAGCCCGCGCGCGCGCCGCAGTTCGAGCAGTTCGCGGCCGGTCATGCGGCTCGAAATCTCGGCGCGGCTCAGCCCATACATTTCCAGAAAGCGATCGTTGCAGAAGACCACGCGGTTTTGCGCGTTGGTCATCATCACGCCCTGGTTGAGGTTGTTCAGCGCCGAACTGATGAAGGCGCTGCGCTGCATTTGCGCGCGCTTCGCCCCACGCAACGCCGCCAGAATCCAGATGCCGATCGCAGCCAGGAAGGAGACGACGACGATTCCGCCGATCAGGAATTCCCACACCCTATTCGGATCGAATTCGCCGATATAGCCCGCCGGTGCAAAGCCCGCCGAAGGGCCGGCGCCCCACGCCATTCCGCACGGCATGGCGGTGGCGAGCAGACAGACGAGGGCCTGCGCCGGAATCGAATTCTTCCGTCCTACCTGCCAGTTCCTGTCAGCCATTACCGCCCCGAGGTTTGCGGGCGGAGTGTCTGGCTTGACGAGTTTGGATCGGGTAAACGCCTACCCGTGCAATTCTAAAATGTGACCCAAATTACGGCAATTGGCCTGACATGATTAATGCTTTACTAACGGGACTGCGTTGGCGGCGTATGTCGAGACAAACCAATGGGTTGTTCGACGGCTTCAGCGAACGAAGCTGTCATCACCGAGCGTGGCAAGCGCCGATTCCTGCGCCAGATTTCCGAGCCTGAAGCAGACATGGACAAGGTCGATTGCGTCGTCATCGGAGCGGGGGTCGTCGGGCTCGCGATCGCCCGACGGCTGGCCCAGTCGGGCCGCGAAGTGATCGTGCTCGAGGCCGCCGAGGGTATCGGCACCATCATCTCCTCGCGCAACAGCGAGGTGATCCACGCCGGGATCTATTACCGCGCGGGCAGCCTGATGGCGCAGATGTGCGTCAGCGGCAAACGTGCGCTCTACCGGTATTGCCGCGACCACGGCATCCCGCACCGCAACTGCGGCAAGCTGATCGTGGCGACGACGCCGAAGGAAACCGAAAAGCTGCAATCGATCCGCGCTCATGCCGAAGCCAATGGCGTCGGCGACATGCAATTGCTCACGGGCGAGGCGGCGCGCGAACTGGAGCCGGCGCTGAATTGCGATGCGGCGCTGCTTTCGCCGTCCACCGGCATCATCGACAGCCACGCCTACATGCTGGCGCTGCGGGGCGATGCGGAGGAAGCCGGCGCGGCTTTCGCATTCCACACCCCGCTGTTGCACGCTCAGGCCAGCGGCGGCCGGATCGAAATCGAGGCCGGTGGCGATGCGCCGATGACGCTTGCATGCAACCTGCTCGTCAATTCGGCTGGCTTAAGCGCGCCCGCCGTCGCGCGCAGCATCGAGGGCATGCCGATCGAAATGATTCCTTGCGCCTATCTCGCCAAGGGAAATTATTTCAGCTGCAGCGCACGGGCCCCATTTTCACGGCTGATATATCCGGTGCCGGAGCCCGGCGGATTAGGCGTGCACCTCACCCTCGACATGGCCGGACAGGCCCGGTTCGGCCCCGACGTCGAATGGGTCGAGAGCATCGACTATGCGGTGGACCCTGCCCGCGCCGAACGATTCTATCCCGCGATCCGGCGCTACTGGCCGACGCTGCCGGACGGCGCGCTGATGCCAAGCTATTCCGGAATCCGGCCGAAGATCGTGCCGCCGGCCGTCGCCACGCAGGATTTTCTGATCCAGGGCCCCGCCGATCATGGCGTGGCCGGATTGATCAACCTGTTCGGTATCGAATCGCCAGGGCTGACGTCGTCGCTCGCGATCGCCGATCATGTCGGCACGCTGGCCGAACGCTGAACGGGCCCGTACAAGCATCATCAGCCCGATGAGCGCATCTGCGCCCATCGGCTGGCTGCGTGGCGTTTCGAATACTCTGTGGGACTGGTTAGTGGAGGGTTTCGTCGGCGGTTTGTTTCAACCGCTCGATCTGGTCCTTGACCATTAGCTTGCGGCGCTTCAACTCGACAATTTGCAGGTCGTCTGTGGAAAGGTGCACGAGCGCTTCGTGCAATTCGTTCTCGAGGATCTTGTGTTTACGTTCAAGTTCAACAAGATGCGCCTGTAGAGCCATACGAAATCTCCTCGGTGGGTGAAACCTCAGATTCGATCCGGACGGCGGAGTGTACACCAGCCCCGGAATCTGTCGATGGGATTTCCAGAAGCGAGCCTCCTCATATTTTCGGATTTATCTGTAACCAATCGTGACTATGGAACCGGGTCAGCTTGCGGAGCGGCCGCGCAGCGACGATATTCACCGCCAGCCTTCGAAGAATCCGTTCGCAACCTGATCGCGCTTTCAGCTAACGTACACCATGACCGACGAAGATGAGCGCGAGCTTGAGAACGAGCTCGCCCGCCTGCAGCAGGAGCATCGCGATCTCGATGCGGCGATCGACGCGCTGCATCAGTCGCCGGCACCGGACTTGTTACGGCTCCAGCGGCTGAAGAAGCGCAAGCTGCAATTGCGCGACCGCATCGCCTTCATCGAAGATCAGATCACGCCTGACATCATCGCCTGACCGTTGCGCTGGCTTGGTTCGGCCAGTTCGGCGCGCAAAATCGTCAGCGTTTCGGCAGATCGTTTTTCCCCGACATCCACACCCCGGCGACGGGGGCGACGCTCGCGCCGGGCGGCCGGCGCAAAAACAGGCTGTCGATGGCCGATGCGCCTTGACTCCATGAGAACAAAAAGAGAACATATCTCCCTGCCGCCAGCCCAGGGAGTCTGCCATGTCCGCCCCTTCACCCCTGTCCGACAACAGCCGTTACGAGCAGGCCTGCGACCAGGCCATTGCGATGTGCGACGGCAATCTGCGCTCGACCATCAAGGCGCTGATCATGGCGAACGAGTATCTGGAAATCGAGCTGGAGGAATTGCAGGCGGCCATCGCCGCCGGCTGCGTGCCGGCGAGAGCCTCCCGTGTGGAAAGCGACGCCGCCTGATCATTCAAACCCGGAGCAAGACAATGGCCGATGTCACCTACTACGTCGCAATGCCATTCCTGCAGGACGATAGCGGCTCGCCGGTGGCGGGCGCAGCGGAAGAATGCCAGAGCCCGACCGCTGCGTTGCGCCGTGCCGAGACGATGTCGCGGATGGCCGGCAGCATCGGTGCCGTCGCCTTCAGCCGCAGCGGCGATCCCATGATCGGCGAATTCGGCGACGCGAAACTGCTGCGCACGTTCGGCAATGTGCCGGACGATCTCAGCGGGTTGTGACGGACCGCTGATCGGAGTTCGCCGGGTGGGCAATGCGCAAGCGTGCCCATCACCTTCTTTAACGCTTGTCTGATGGTGGGCACGGCGCTTCGCGCCTTTGCCCAGCTACATATTCTGCGAATTCGCTTCATGCCGCCGCAGGGCCTTGCGCACATACATGGCGCTGTCGGCCGCTTCCAGCGCGCGGCTGACTTCGGAGTGGGTATCGAGAACGGAGACGCCCGCGGAAGCGCCCGCAGTGATGGTGCGACCAGCGAACACGAAGGTGAGGCGATCGATCGCTTCTTCAAGCGCGGCCGCCTTGGCCCTGGCGTCGGTCTCGCTGAGATTCCAGAGCAGCAGTGCGAACTCGTCGCCGCCGAGCCTGCCGACCACGTCGGAAGCGCGCACCTGCGCCAACAGCGCCGCGACAATGGCCTTGAGCACCTGGTCGCCCGCGGCATGTCCGAAGGCATCATTGATCGGCTTTAAGCGATCGACGTCGAGCACGACCAGGGCGCCGGAGGCGCGGTAGCGTTTGATGTAAGCGATCGCGCGATGGAGCTCGCGCTCGAAGCCGCGCCGGTTCGGGATGCCCAGCAGGAAGTCGGTATCGGCGGAGGCCTGAAGTTCCTCGATCTGCGCCTGCGTCTGGGCCAGTTGCGCCCTCAACCGGCGAATCGTCGTCTTGGTGTCGTTGGAGGTGGCCGGCGGCCGGGAGGTCGGTGCGGAGGATCGCCGCGGTGCGGATTTTTGCCCGGAAGCCGCGCTTTTGGGCCGTTTTCCGGCCCTGGAGGCGGTCGCCCTGGTTTTCTTCTTCATGGCCTTCCCTGTGCAGGCACGCTTATGAAGGCTTGCCGGGATTCACCAAGACAGGATAGTCCATTCCTGATCCCTTGCCACGCCTTGGATGAGCCCCTGGCCGATCCTATAATCGGCCTATGTTTCTGGATTCCCGGACAGAATTGACGAGATGACCGCACCGATCGCCATCATTATGGGCAGCCAGTCCGACTGGGAGACCATGCGCCACGCCGCCGAGACCCTGGCCGCACTCGGGGTCGACTGCGAAAAACGCATCGTTTCGGCCCACCGGACCCCGGACCGGCTATTTGCCTTCGCCAAGGGCGCCAAGGCCGCCGGCTTCAAGGTGATCATCGCTGGCGCCGGCGGCGCCGCGCATCTGCCGGGCATGGCGGCGGCCCTGACCGAACTGCCCGTCTTCGGCGTTCCCGTTGAATCCAAGGCGTTGTCGGGGGTCGACTCGCTCTACTCGATTGTGCAGATGCCAGCCGGCGTTCCCGTCGGCACGCTGGCGATCGGCAAAGCCGGCGCCGTCAACGCCGCCCTGCTCGCGGCCAGCGTGCTCGCGCTGAATGACGCACCGCTCGCGGGCAGGCTCGCCGCCTGGCGCCAGCAGCAGACCGATGCGGTCAAGGAGCGTCCGGAGGGTTCGGCGTGACGGCTTCAGGCAAGGTGAAGCTGAAGCCGGGCGACACCATCGGAATTCTCGGCGGCGGACAATTGGGCCGGATGCTGGCCATGGCGGCGGCGCGCCTTGGCCTCAAGTGCCAGGTGTTTTCGCCGGATCCGGATTCGCCCGCCTTCGATGTGGTGCTGAACGCAACCTGCGCCGAATACGCCGATGTCGAGGCGCTGGAGTTGTTCGCCAACGATGTCGACGTCATCACCTATGAATTCGAGAACGTGCCGGCCGCCACCGCCATGGTGCTGAATGCGCGGCGTCCGGTCTTGCCGGCGCAGAAGATCCTGGAGACCACGCAGGACCGGCTGATCGAAAAGGATTTCGTCAAGCGGCTCGGCATCGGCACCGCCGACTATGCCGACGTATCGTCGGTGGAAAGCCTGCAGAGCGCCATTGCCCGCATCGGCCTTCCCGCCGTGATCAAGACCCGCCGCTTCGGTTACGACGGCAAGGGCCAGGCGATCATTCGCGAGGGCGATAATCCGGCCCAAGTCTGGGAAGACCTCGGCACCAAATCCGCGATTCTCGAAGCCTTCGTTCCCTACGAGCGCGAGGTCTCCGTGATCGCCGCGCGCGGAGCGGACGGTACGGTCGAGTGTTACGACGTCACCGAAAACGAGCACCGCGATCACATCCTTAAATTCTCGCGCGTGCCGGCGGCGATTTCGGATGAGTTGGCGGCACAGGCGCGTGCCGTCGCCGAGAAGATCGCCCATGCGCTCGACTATGTCGGCGTGCTCGCGGTCGAGTTGTTCGTCGTTGGCGGAAACGGCGGACCGCACGTGCTGGTCAACGAGATCGCGCCGCGGGTGCATAATTCCGGGCACTGGACGCTGGATGGCGCCTCGGTCTCGCAATTCGAGCAACACATCCGTGCGATTGCCGGCTGGCCGCTCGCCAAGCCGGTTCGTCACGGCGAGATCGTCATGACCAACCTGATCGGCGACGATATCCTCGACTACGAGCAGTGGCTGACGGTGCCCGGCGCCACCGTGCACCTCTACGGCAAGGGCCCGCCCCGGCCGGGCCGCAAGATGGGCCATGTCACCGAAGTGGTCCCGGCGAGCAACAAATAGCGCGGTGTGCTCGC
Organism: Bradyrhizobium sp. WYCCWR15520; assembly: GCF_056174665.1. Classification (NCBI taxonomy): domain Bacteria; kingdom Pseudomonadati; phylum Pseudomonadota; class Alphaproteobacteria; order Hyphomicrobiales; family Nitrobacteraceae; genus Bradyrhizobium; species Bradyrhizobium sp. WYCCWR15520. Next base: position 158,571 of record NZ_JBWBWM010000014.1, on the reverse strand, counting down.
CGAGTTCGGTTGCAGATCAGGCCGTCCTTACGCCTTCCACGATGCCGACCGGCTCCTCGCTGAGCCAGCGATAGAGCACGCCACCAAGCGCACCGCCGATCAGCGGTGCAACCCAGAACAGCCAGAGCTGCGCCAGCGCCCAGCCGCCGACGAACAGCGCTGGGCCCGTGCTGCGTGCTGGGTTCACCGACGTGTTGGTGACGGGAATGCTGACGAGATGAATCATCACCAGCGCAAGGCCAATCGCCAGCGGCGCAAAGCCCGCAGGCGCCTTGCCGTGGGTGGCGCCCATGATGATGAACAGGAACATCATGGTCATCACCACCTCGGTAATGAAGCAGGCCACCATGCCGTACTGACCGGGCGAATGTGCGTCATAGCCATTGGAGGCAAAGCCCTTGGCCAGATCGAAGCCAGGCGCACTGCTCGCGATCACGTAGAGCAGCGCCGCGGCCGCGACCGCGCCAATCACCTGCGCGATGACATAAGGCAGGATCTGACCGGTCGGAAAGCGGCCACCAGCTGCAAGGCCGACCGTCACGGCGGGATTGAGATGGCAACCGGAAACGTGCCCGATCGCATAGGCCATGGTCACGACGCTCAGCCCGAACGCCAGGGACACACCGACCAGGCCGATACCGACCTGCGGGAAGCCGGCGGCAATGACCGCGCTGCCGCATCCCGCAAAAGTGAGCCAGAACGTGCCGATCGCTTCAGCGGTATATTTTTTGGTATTCATACTCGCCTCCCGCATGTTTTGCGTTCCCGGATGCTAGGGAGGGCCCGTGAGGGGCTCGTTATCTGCGGAAACCGGGCCTGTATTGGCCGAATTCCGCCGATTTTCGTGACGTCCCCGGGCCGAAAACCGCCTTCTCCGGTGGACATTCGCGGTTTTGTCTGCTACATGCCCGCGCTCAGGGTTGAGGGCCAGGCCTTTCGCCGGCCCTTCACTTTACCAGAATTCCTATCCGATCAATTGAAAGAGGATGCCGCGTGCAGGTTCTCGTTCGCGATAACAATGTCGATCAAGCCCTCAAGGCGCTGAAGAAGAAGATGCAGCGTGAGGGTATCTTCCGCGAGATGAAGCTCCGCGGACACTACGAAAAGCCCTCCGAGAAGAAGGCCCGTGAAAAGGCCGAAGCCGTGCGCCGCGCGCGCAAGCTGGCCCGCAAGAAGCTGCAGCGCGAAGGCCTGCTGCCGATGAAGCCGAAGCCGGTGTTCGGCGCTGGTCCCGGTGGCGACCGTGGTGGCGCTGGCGGTCGTGGCGGCCCGGGTGCAGGTCCGCGCGGACCGCGCTGAGCGCGTTCTCAAAGAGTTCTGAATTGAAAACGCGGGCCTCGGGTCCGCGTTTTTGTTTTTGATAGCAGGCGATTCGGCCGGAATACGTCGTGCGCGTTCCGTCCGGTCTTCCGCATCACTTGCGCAAAGGCCGCGGTGACCCGCCGCGATCCGGAAAAACGTTGGACGGCAATCGCCCCGGTCGCGTTGCGGCTATTTTGGTCGATGCATTTTAGCGCCCGGCAGGTTACGAATTACTGCATCGAATCCGAAAGTCTTCCGCTGCATGGCCGTTACGGATTGCAATGCCTCTTCCCGCGCCTCGCGCTTGACGGCCGCATCTGTCGCGCTGCTCGCAACTGTTTTTGCTCTTCCTCTCTGCGGCTGTTCGTTCGACCTGGGCTCATGGGGATCGGACAAGGAAAAGCCGCAGGTCCTCGAACAGAAGCCGACCGGCACCATCAGCGGACAAAGCGTCAGTGATGCCCAGGGTCACGCGGCGCGCGGCCAGGCGCTCGCCAAGGCCGGCAAGACCGATGAGGCGATGGCTGAATTCGACCGCGCGCTCGTACTCGATCCCTACAACGTGCCGGCCCTGTATGGCCGCGGCCTGATCTATCAGGGCGAGAAGCAGCACGAGCAGGCGATCGCGGATTTCACTGCGGCCAATGGCCTGACCCCGCAACGGGTCGAGCCGCTGCTGGCGCGTGCCACCAGCTACCTCGCGATCGACAAGGCCAAGGAAGCCGCTTCCGATCTCGACGAGGCGGTGCAGACCGATCCCAACAGCGCGCAAGCCTGGTCGGCCCGTGGCGTCACCTATGAGCGGCTCGGCGACAAGGCCAAGGCGTTCGCATCCTATGGCCGTGCGCTCGCGCTCCGGCCCAAGGACGAGGCCGCGCGAAGCGGGCTTGCGCGCACCGGCGGTTAGATCTTTTCATACTGGCGCGTTTTCTTTGCGCGCAGGATGCGACCCCCGGGTCAAGCCTGGGGGCATGCTTCGCTCGAAAACGCTATGTTGGATTACCTCGGCAGCACCGAGTGGAAGATCGATTTGGCGGTCGACAGCGCGTCCTCGGCAGCCGCCGTGGCGCGCTCGCGTACGGAAGGTTCTGCGACTTCCGCACGCAGATCGAGCGGACGCGAGACGGGAATCTCGGCGGGCGGGATCGGGCGGTTCGGGTTGCCGGCGTCGGCATAAGGCGGCCGTGCCTGCGATGAAGTCTGACCCGACGAAGCCTGACCATAGGGTTCGCCGGCGGAGGAGCCCGAGACCATGATCGGCGGCGGCAGCGGACGAAGCGCGGGCGCATGCGCGGTGGCAGGCGCATTCGTGACCGCCGGCGCAGCCGCGACCTTCGGCGCCTCGGGAGCGCGGACTGTCTCGGGGCTGCGTGGCGACGTTTCGCCGTTGGCACGCAGGCGCTCGATCGCGGCACGCGCCAGATCGTTGGCATCGCGGCGCTCTTCCGGCGCAGCCGAAGTCTCGACAGGGGCGGCCGGCGCGGGCGGGGCAGCCGCCGCAACCGGAGCCGGTGAAGAATTCACAGGCTGGATCGGCGATGGCAGCACGACCCGAATTTTTTCCTTTTCACGCGGCGCCGCAGCGTGACGGCGATCGGCGTCAGCAGGGCTTTCGGCCGATTTCACGTCGGACTTGTTCGTATCGGACTTGTTCGAATCGGATTTGGCGTCGGCCTTGGCCTCAGCCTTTTCGTCGGCCTTCTGGGCCTTCTCGACCACCGCCGGCCGTTCGGCCGCGGTCTTCTCCATGATGGCCTTCTCGGAGATTCCCCGCGCCTTGACGCCTGCGGCCGGGAGATTGCTGGCCGTGCTCTCAACCGACTTGGTAGCATCAGACTTGGCATCATCAGCCTTGGCATCATCAGACTTGGCATCGGATTTGGCTTCAACCTTGCCGTCCCCCTTGGGGGTGGCAGGCGATACCGCGGCGGCGGGAGGAGCGTCCGCGGGCTTGCTCACGATGTAGTGGTTTACGATGTACGCCCCGATGACGGTCGCAGCCACCGAGGGGAAGATGTCCACCGCAAATTTCTTCAGATAATTCAGCATTCCTGCCACTCCCCGCGGGGTGCTCAATTGCCGGAACTTTGAGGCACATTGAGGGATCAACTGCGACGGATCGGTGGCAATTCAGCAGTTCCTGTGCAGGTCGAGTGGAACCAGGTTGCGTCTGTCCTTCTCCAGGCCACAGTGCAGCGTACGACGTCCCTGCCCGGCGAAGCAGACGTGGACCTGAGGTGGCGGGTCAGGGCTTCAGCTCGACCTCCAGAAACACGATCTCGCTTGTCGTCTCGTTCAGCACATCGTGCTCGACGCCGGCTTTCCGGAAATAGGATTTGCCGGCCCCGAGCTGCGCCTTGGTGCGTTCGCCGTTTGGCGCGACGATGGTCATCTCGCCCGAGGTCACCGGCACGATCACGTAATCCATCTCGTGGGTGTGATGGCCGGTGGCGCTGCCCGGCGCCAGCCGCCATTCGGTGACGCGGACTTCGGCTGTATCGACCTGAACATCGGACTTGGCGGCGAGCATATCGGGTTCACTCCGGGGCAATTACGGCACGAATACCATGAACAGGTACACGGCAAACACCACCATATGCACCAGCCCGAACAGGATGTTGGTTCGGCCGGTGCCGAAGGTGAGCATGCTCAGGAAAAACGTGAGGAGCAGCAACACCATGCCCTGACTGTTGAGCCCGAGCACGAGTTCCTTGTCGAGCACATAGGTGGCCACGCCGACCGCTGGAATGGTCAGCCCGATGGTCGCCAGCGACGATCCGAGCGCAAGATTGATGCTCTTCTGCAGATCGTTGTTGCGCGCAGCTGCAATGGCGGTGACCCCCTCCGGGAGCAGAATCAGGACCGCGACCAGCACGCCGGCAAACGCCGGTGGGGCGCCGATCATCGCGGTCACGACATCGACCACGAGCGAAAACTTCTTCGCCAGAAGCACCACCGCAAGCAAGGAGACAAGCAGCAGCGCGATGCTGAGCACCAGCATCCGGTTCGACAGGGATGACGTTTCGGTGGCAGCACCGGCGCCTCCCTTGATGAAGTAATCACTATGCCGGATCGTCTGGGTATAAAGGAACACGCCGTAGAGCATGAGCGTGACCAGGTCCACAAAGCCAAGCTGCACCGACGAATAGATCGGCCCCGGCGTTGTCAGCGTATAATTGGGCATGATCAGCGTAATCGTAGCCAGCACGAACAGCACGCTGAGATAGAGGTTCGCGCCCGAGACCTGAAAATCCTGCTCGCGGTAGCGCAGGCCGCCAATGAAGATACAGAGGCCGACGAGGCCGTTGCACACGATCATCACCACGGCAAACACGGTGTCTCGCGCCAACGCGGGCTGCGGCTTTTCGCCGAGCATGATGGTGGCGATCAGCGCGACTTCGATGATGGTGACCGCAAGCGTCAACAGCAGGGTGCCGTAGGGCTCGCCGATTCTCTCGGCGATCACCTCGGCATGGTGCACGGCGGCGAACACGGTGCCGAACAGGATCGACAGCAGTACCACCGCGAATACAAGACCACCAACGGACGGCGTGAAAGTGAGCCCGAAGCCGGTGGCCACGGCGAACAGCAGCATCGCCAGCGCGGGGAATATCCACGCCGATTGCGGCATTCGTCCGTGTGCACTCATGCGGTCAAGTTCCCAACCGGTTCGGGGATGGAAGATGCAACCGTCCCTGCATCGACCCTTTCGCAAGGTTGATGAAATTCCGCGCGATTTCAATCGCGCCGAAATTGTCCAGATCGTTATGACCGCCGCGGGCGAGGCGGACGAACCGTTTCGGCTCGTTCGCCAGCGCAAACAGCCGTTCGCCAAAGACAACGGGTATCGTGGGATCGAGTGCGCCATGCATCACGAGCAGCGGAACCCGGATCCGGCCGATGCGCTGGTCGGAGTGAAACCGATCCCGCATCAATAGCCGTACCGGCGCAAACCAGAACGCCGAAGCGGCGACGTCCACGATGGACGTATAGGGCGATTCCAGGATCAGCTTTCCGACCGGCTGTTCGGCCGCCAGCGCGACGGCGACGCCGGTGCCGAGGGAGAACCCCCACGCGACGATTCTGTCCGTGCTGTATCGCGTCGCCGTGAAGCCGTAGGCGACCGCGGCATCCTGCAGCAATCCCTGCTCGCTCGGTTGCCCGCTGGAGCCGGCGTAGCCGCGATAAGACAGCGCGACGATTCCGATCCCGTCGGCAATCAGGCCGCGAAAGCGGCCGAAGAAACCGGCGAGATAATCGCCATTGCCGTGGAAATAGAGGACGACCGGACGCCCAGGCCTCGCCGGAACATGCCAGACGATGACCCTCTCGCCATCAGCCGTGGCCAGGACATGTTCTTCAGCTTCGGGAAAACCCGCCGAAGCAGGTGCCGTGCGCGCGCTCGTCGGAGCGGGATACAGGACGGCGCGCTGCGCAAAGAACAGCGCAAGCAGACCAGAGACATAACCCGCCGAAACGATGATCAGCAGCCATTTCAGCGCGGTCATGAATTTCCTTCGATCGCGTCACATCCCCTTGACGATATTCTCGGTGACCTTCTTGGCGTCACCAAGGAGCATCATGGTGTTGTCGCGATAGAACAGCGGATTGTCGATGCCGGCATAACCCGACGCCAGCGAGCGCTTGATGAACATCACGGTGCCGGCCTTCCAGACCTGCAGCACCGGCATGCCGTAGATCGGCGAGGTCTTGTCTTCTTCCGCGGCCGGATTGGTGACGTCGTTGGCGCCGATCACGAAGGCGATGTCGGCCTGGGCGAATTCGGAGTTGATGTCCTCGAGTTCGAACACCTCGTCATAGGGCACGTTGGCTTCCGCTAGCAACACGTTCATGTGGCCGGGCATGCGGCCCGCGACCGGGTGAATCGCGTACTTCACCTCGACGCCTTCCTTCTTCAAGAGGTCGGCCATTTCGCGCAGCGCGTGCTGGGCCTGCGCCACCGCCATGCCATAGCCGGGCACGATGATGACCTTCGATGCGTTCTTCATGATGAAGGAGGCGTCATCGGCCGAGCCGAGCTTTGCCGGCTTCTGCTCGCCGGAGCCGCCGCCCGCGGCCGCGGTCTCGCCGCCGAAGCCGCCGAGGATGACCGAGATGAACGAGCGGTTCATCGCGTGGCACATGATGTAGGACAGGATCGCGCCCGAGGAGCCGACCAGCGCGCCGGTGATGATCAGCGCGGAGTTGCCGAGTGTGAAACCGATGCCGGCCGCGGCCCATCCCGAATAGGAGTTCAGCATCGAGATCACGACCGGCATGTCGGCGCCGCCGATCGGAATGATCATGAGCACGCCGAGCACCAGCGCGATGATGGTGATCAGCCAGAAGTCGATCGCGCTGCCGGACCGCACCAGGCCGAAAATGAAGAATACCAGCGCAAGCGCCAGCGCAATGTTGATGATGTGGCGGCCGGGCAGGATGATCGGCGCACCGCTCATGCGCGCGGAAAGCTTCAGGAACGCGATCACCGAGCCGGTGAAGGTCAGCGCGCCGATCGCAACACCAAGCGACATCTCGACCAGGCTCGAGGCGTGGATGGCGCCGGGCTTGCCGATGTCGAAGGCCTCGGGCGCGTAGAAGGCGCCGGCGGCGACCAGGACCGCGGCCATACCGACCAGCGAGTGGAAAGCGGCGACCAGCTCAGGCATCGACGTCATCGGCACCTTGCGCGCGATGACGGCACCGATCGCGCCGCCGATGGCAATGCCTAGGATCACAAGCACCCAGGCGACGCCGTCCGCCGGCGGATGGCTTGCGAGCGTCGTGCCGATCGCGATCGCCATGCCGATCATGCCGAACAGGTTGCCCTGGCGTGACGTCGCGGGACTGGACAGTCCGCGCAGCGACAGGATGAAGAGCACCCCCGCCACGAGATACAGCAATGCAGCCAGATTGGCGTTCATCTCAGGTCCCCATTGTCTTCGTCACCGCGAGGTGCACGCCGCTCGCTCGTCGTTTCACTCGATCTTCACTTGGCTTTCTTCTTGTACATCGCCAGCATGCGCTGGGTGACAAGGAAGCCGCCGAAGATATTCACGCAGGCAAAGATCAGCGCGACGAAGCCGAAGCCGCGCGCCCAGCCGCTGCCGCTCGAGATCATCGGCACGCCGACCGCGAGCAACGCGCCGACCACGATCACCGAGGAGATCGCGTTCGTCACCGACATCAGCGGCGTATGCAGCGCCGGGGTCACCGACCAGACCACGAAATAGCCGACGAAGACGGCGAGGACGAAAATCGACAGCCGGAATACGAAGGGATCGACGGCTTGAGCGACGTGCTCCATGGCTTCTCTCCTTTAGGCTTTCGGCTGGAAGTTCGGATGGACGACGGCGCCGTCCTTGGTCAACGCAGTGGCTTTCACCAGCTCGTCGTCCCAGTTGACCGCGAGTGCCTTGTTCGGCTTATCGACCATCGTCTCGATGAACGAGAACAGGTTGCGGGCATAAAGGCTGGAGGCCGACTGCGCGACACGGCCGGCGACGTTGGTGTAGCCAACGATCTTGATGCCATCGACATCGACGACCTCGCCGGCCTTGGCCCCCTCGACATTGCCGCCGCGCTCGACGGCAAGGTCGACCAGCACCGAGCCCGGCTTCATCGATTTCACCATGTCAGTGCTGACGAGCTTTGGCGCCGGGCGGCCAGGGATCAGGGCCGTCGTGATGACGATGTCCTGTTTCTTGACGTGCTCGGCGGTCAGTGCGGCCTGCTTGGCCTGATACTCTTTCGACATTTCCTTGGCGTAGCCGCCGGCGGTCTGGGCGTTCTTGAACTCCTCGTCCTCGACCGCGAGGAACTTGGCGCCGAGCGACTCGACCTGCTCTTTCGTCGCCGGCCGCACGTCGGTCGCGGTGACGACGGCGCCGAGCCGGCGTGCGGTCGCAATCGCCTGCAGGCCGGCGACGCCAACGCCCATCACGAACACTTTCGCCGCCGGAACGGTGCCGGCCGCGGTCATCATCATCGGGAACGCGCGACCAAAGGACTCGGCCGCCTCGATCACCGCGCGATAGCCGGCGAGGTTCGCTTGGCTGGACAGCACGTCCATGACTTGTGCGCGCGTAATGCGCGGCATCAATTCCATTGCAAATGCCGCGACGCCGGCATCCGCGATCGTCTTCAAGGCCGCTTCATTGCCGTAGGGGTCCATGATCGCGATGACCAACGCGCCGCGCTTGTATTGCGAAAGCTCGGAGGCTTCCGGCCGCTTCACCTTGATGATGATGTCGGCGTCCTTCAGCGCGTCCGCGCTGACGGTGGCTCCAACAGCGGTGAATTCGGAATCCGGCAGTCCCGATTTGATGCCCGCGCCCGGCTCGATCGCGACCTCGGCGCCGAGCGCCTTGAACTTCTTCACGGTATCAGGGGAAGCGGCAACCCGCGGTTCGGACGGATCGATTTCCTTGGCAACGGCAATCTTCATGAGGCCTCCCCCGCTGCGCGGCAGGCGCGCGCAAGCAAACTAGCGTCTTTTTCGCTTAGTTGGATACCGGTTTCGCAACCGGCATGCGTGCAATTTTTTTCACCGCCGGCGTGGGCGGGTGCAGGCAGCGACGCGTCAGGTCAGGAAGTAGCCCATCAGGGCGACGATGATCACGACGGCGGCGGTGCCGTATTTGACCAGCATGATGAAACCTTCATAGGTCTGCTCATGGGCCACATAGTCGTTGCCGTCAGCGGTCGTGTAGGCCACTTCGTTATGGTCTGCCATCGGTATCCCCAGTGAAAATCCGTGTTTCTCGCGTGCAATTACCGCAAAGCGTTTGGGAGGGCAACGGCCCCCTGCCTATCGGGTCATTCGGAAGGCCAATTATCCCGGATCCAGCGGGTCAGGCTTTCCTCGCTGACCTCGCCCGCGGCGAGGGAGAGGATGATGGCCGTTGCGTGTGCCGGATCAGGAGCAAAGGGTATGTCGTTGACGCGCAGGAACACCATCATGGCGTGGAACGCGATACGCTTGTTGCCGTCCACGAATGCATGGTTACGGGCGAGACCAAAGGCATAGGCCGCAGCGAGTGCAGCCATATCCTTCTGTCCGTAATTCCATTGGTTGACCGGCCGCAAAACCGCCGACTCGAGAAGGCCGTGATCCCGAATGCCTTCCGGACCGCCGAATATCGCCAGTTGCTCGGCATGCATGTCGATGACTTCATCGACGTCGAGCCGAATTGGCTCGCTCATTTTGCAAGCGCGGCAAACGTATCGCGATATTCGTGCATGACCTGGCGGGCGATTTCCATGGTCCGTGCGTGCTTTGGGTTGAATGGCGAAAGCCGCAGACTGCCGTCCGGTTGTTCGACCGGGTAGAACTTGTCCCCCTCCTTGAGATTGAGCCGGGCAAGAAGCTCTTTCGGCAGGATCACACCAACCGAATTGCCAATCTTCCGAATTTGAAGGGCAGTGTCCTCCAGCTTGTATTCGCGAGAGGCCTCCTCCATACCGCGAGGGGTTTTGTTCATGGGCGCAAGCTCCGTTATACAAACTGTATAACACGCCTCAGGCCACCTGTTCAACAAATGTTTTACGGCCTCTAGCGCGGCGGCCCCTACCCGAGCACGAAGTCGAAACGCCCGGCCAGCCACCCCGCGTTCTTGGCCGTGCGTATCTGCAAGTCCTTGCGGAACAGGCCGTCGGAGCGGTTTTTCGACTCGCCGGGGAAATAGAGCTGGGTGGTCAGCACACGGCCGCCGCGCGGCTGCACCTTCACGTGGATATGGCGGGTGCGGCCGACATAGGCGCCGGGCACGATACTGCGCAACTTGTAGCGCCCTTCCGCATCGGAGAACTGGTGGCCGCGCAGACGGAAGCCGGAATTGTCATAGCGGCCCTTGTCATCTGCCTGCCAGAAATCCAGCAAGGCTCCAGCGAGCGGTTTGCAGGCACGGGTGAGCACGAAGCCGACCAGTTCGATCGGCTGCCCCGCCATGCCCTCTTCGAACAGCTCGGTTCGCTCAGGCGACGATGGCTTGAAGTATGGTCCTTCGGTTTGCGCCACGGTGGCGTCGTCGCCGTCGCGGCATTCGGGCGTCGGCGCAAGCGAGGCCTGAGCCACGCTACCATCGATCATGAGCAGCGAACCGGCTGCGAAGACTCCCGCTCCAAGTACAACGCGCCGCGTGGGGGTGTCGATCATGGGGCCCTCCCCTCCTGTCGCCACCGTCATCATGGAGGGCGACGGCGGCTGAAATTGTGTCCGCGCCCATCACAAATTCGTTTCGTGGTCGTGGCCGAACCCGTCAGCCCATCGCTTCGAGTTCGTCGATCATGCCCGCGATTACCGACAGCCCGCCGTCCCAGAATTTGGGATCCTTGGCGTCGAGCCCGAACGGCTTGAGCAGTTCGGAATAATGCTTGGTGCCGCCGGCCGCGAGCATGGCGAGATAGCGCTCCGCGAAGCCTTCCGTGGCGTTCTCGTAGACCGCATAGAGCGAGTTCACCAGGCAATCGCCGAACGCATAGGCGTAGACATAGAACGGCGAATGGATGAAGTGCGGAATGTACATCCAGAAGTTTTCGTAGCCGGGGCGGATGTCGATGGCCGGCCCGAGGCTCTCGCCTTGCACGCTGAGCCAGATCTGGCCGATGCGCTCGGCGGTCAGTTCGCCGTCCTTGCGCTCGGTGTGCACGGCACGTTCGAACGAATAGAACGCGATCTGCCGCACCACGGTGTTGATCATGTCCTCGACCTTGCCGGCCAATAGCGCCTGGCGCTGTTTGACGTTACCGGTCTGCGACAACAAGCGCTTGAAGGTCAGCATCTCGCCAAACACGCTCGCGGTCTCGGCCAGCGTCAGCGGCGTCGGCGCCATCAGCGCGCCGTTCTTCGCCGCCAGCACCTGATGCACGCCATGGCCGAGCTCATGCGCCAACGTCATCACGTCGCGCGGCTTGCCCTGGTAGTTCATCAGCACATAGGGATGCGCCGAGGGTGTGGTCGGGTGCGAGAACGCGCCCGGTGCCTTGCCCGGCCGCACCGGCGCATCGATCCAGCGATCGGTGAAGAAGCGTTCCGCGATCGCGGCCATTTCGGCGGAGAAGCCGCGATACGCCGTCAGCACCATCTTCTGCGCCTCGGGCCAGGCGATGGTGCCGGTCGCCGCAAACGGTAGCGGCGCGTTGCGATCCCAATGCGCGAGCTTCTTTTTTTTGAACCAGCCGGCTTTCAGCTTGTAGTAGCGGTGCGACAGCCGCGGATACGCCGCGCGCACCGAAGCGACCAGGGCATCGACGACGTCGCGCTCGACGCGGTTATTCAGATGGCGCGAATCCGCAACATCCTTGAAGCCGCGCCAGCGATCGGAAATTTCCTTGTCCTTGGCGAGCGTGTTGGTGATGAGCGCAAAGGTACGTTCATTATCCTTGAAGGTCTTGGCCAGCGCCTGGCCCGCAGCCTTGCGCTTTTCCGGTGCGCGGTCCTGCAACAGACTGAGCGTCGGCTCGATCGCAAGCTCCTTGGTCCCGACCTTGAAGCGCAGGCCGGAGATGGTCTGGTCGAACAGCCGGTTCCAGGCGGCATAGCCGCTCTGGGATTTTTCATGAAACAACTGCTCGACGCGATCTTCGAGCTGATACGGCTTGTCCTTGCGCAGATCCTCGATCCAGGGACGGTAGTACCCAAGCTCCGGCGTCTGCATCGCGCGCTCGATTGCGGCATCGTCGACGCGGTTAAGTTCAAGCGCGAAGAAGAGCAAATGCAGCGAGGCCGCGGTCAGCCGCTCGGAGACGTCGCCATAAAATTTGGAGATCGCGGGATCGACGCTGTCGCCGGCATGAACGAGGCCGGCGTAGGAGCCAAGCCGGCCGGCAAGGTCGTCGATCGCCTCGTAGCGTCTGACGGCTGCGGCGAGCCAGCTTCCGCCATCATCCCTGGCGACGCCTTCCGCCAGCTTGCCTTTGTAATCCGTCTCGAACGCAACGCAGTCCGCGTCCATCTTTTGCAGATCGTGCGCGATTTCGGGGGCGTCGATGCCGGAATAGAGATCGGCCAAATTCCATTCCGGCAACCGCCCGGTCTTTGATTTGGTCGCTGTCGCCTTGGCGGCTCCGGCCGCCTTGCCGATTGCCGATTTGCGGGGCGTCTTGCGCGCCCGGGATGTCGCAGATTTTGCGCTCATGGCACTTTCAAAATTGGGAGGTGATCAGGAAATGGGCAGGAGATCAGGCGAAAGCCGCGAGTTGCGGGACGAACTGAACGAACAGTTCTTCACCTTCGACGAGCCACGGCTCGGCCTTTTCGTGGAGCGCGCCCCGAACCGCACACCACAAAGTAATCGCACGGACCATGAGCCACGATGTCGACGGGACGGCGGCCTTGGCGTGCAGCGCAACAAGATCGAGGTTTCGATGTTCGAACAGCAGCCGCCCGAAGCCGTCTTCCAGGATGTAGCGGCCGTCGATTCGGGAAACGCACAATTCGCAAGCCTGATCCGGCAGCGGGCTCAGCAGATAAAACTGGACGTCGCCCTTTTCCGTCGTGCCGGTTTCCCATTCGCGTCCGGTCCCCGGCGCAGTCGCGGCGCTCAGTGCCACCAGGATGGTGCTCAGTTCCCTTTCGCTCCATTCGCCGGGGTTCTGTTTGCGCTCGAACGCAACGACGCTCATTTGCTTTCCGCTCCGAACAGCAGCCGGTGCAATTCCGGCTCGTAGTACATTAATAGATGCTTCGCGAAGGCTGCTTGTTCAATACCTAATTCGTTGGCCCATGCCCCCATGATTTCAGTTGGAACTCGGCTGAAGCCGTTCTCGACCTGTGAGATGAAAGTGTAATACTTCAGGCCAAGACGTGCAGCGAGATCCGCCTGCGACAATTCGGCATCCGCCCGTCGCTGCTTGAGCCAGTCCCCAGCCAGTTTCCGCAATTGCTTCACTTCCGGCACAGCCTTACCGGCAAGCCGTTCAGCGAAAACGTCTTGATGTTTTACTCGTTTCATGTTTACTAAACTAGCTAGAGTGAATAACCGGGTAGGTGATGTTCCCTACCACAATCTCTGCTCGCGAATAAGAATCAGATGGCTTTCTTAGACCGCAGTCAGATTGTTGAAACGACCCCCCGGACCCCCGCGGCTCGCGGCAAGGAGTTGTTTGCCGGCATCCTGCTTGTGGCGCTGCTCGCGAGCGTGGGAATCCGGAACGTGGTGCCGGTGGATGCCTTGGCACCCGCGATCGTCACCCTGCTTTTTGGCGTTGCCGCATTGACGGCCGGCTTCGCGCTGCTCTGCCGGCGCGATCGATTCCGCATCATGTGGTTCGACCTCGCCGGAAGCCTGACGTTCATCGGCGTCGTCCTCTCCGTTCTGATCGAACCGGACCAGATGGTCAGGCTCTTCGCGGATCAACCTGAGTAACGGGAAAGCATTTTCCGCAGTCTGACTGCGTCTTTTGTCTACGCGCGTCCAAGCCCGGGCCCCTCTGGCAGTTCAAGCGAACTGCGATGTCGGATTGGACCATCAACGGAGTGGCCCGCATGCTGGAATTAATCTCCTCGCAACACCTGACAGCGCTCTTCCAGGTCATCATGATCGACCTGGTGCTCGCCGGCGATAATGCGATCGTCATCGGGCTTGCAGCCGCCGGCCTCCCGGAGGGTCAGCGCAAGAAGGCGATTGTGATCGGCATATTGGCCGCAACGCTGTTGCGTATCGGCTTCGCCTCCGTGACGGTCCAGTTGCTGCAGATCATAGGGCTGTTACTCGCCGGCGGCGTTCTGCTGCTTTGGGTGTGCTGGAAGATGTGGCGCGAGCTGCGTACGTCGCATCATCATGAACCGAAAATGCAGAGTCTCTCGGCCGCAAGCACGATCGAAGGCTCCGCTCCGGTCGGCCATCAAAAGACGCTTGGCCAGGCCGTATGGCAGATCACCCTCGCCGACGTCTCGATGTCGCTCGATAACGTGCTCGCCGTCGCGGGCGCCGCGCGCGAGCATCCGATGATTCTCATCTTCGGCTTGGCGCTATCCATCGCCCTGATGGGGCTCGCCGCCAACTTCATCGCGCGCCTCCTGGAAAAGCAACGCTGGATCGCCTATGTCGGCCTCGCCATCATCCTCTATGTGGCGCTCGACATGTGCTATCGCGGCGCGCTTGAGGTGTGGCCACACCTCAACGTCTAGGTCCTCCACAACATCGCCGTTCTTCAACGATTAAGAGGGTGTTAATCGGCATCGGCGAAAGTGCCCCGATTCGATACATTGCTGTAGCGTGCGGGGAGAGCCATGGCTGCCACCATTTTGATTGCCGATGACGACGCCGTGCAGCGCCGTTTGGTTGAAAACATGGTGCAGAAGTGCGGCTATGAGCCCCTCGTCGTCGACAGTGGCGATGCGGCTGTGGTCCTGCTGACCGCGCCGGACGCGCAGGCAATCGACGCAGTCGTGCTCGATCTGGTGATGCCCGGCCTCGACGGGCTCGGCGTGCTCGCAAAAATGCGTGATGCAGGCCTGAGCATCCCCGTCATCGTGCAGACCGCCCATGGCGGTATCGACAACGTGGTTTCGGCGATGCGCGCCGGCGCGCAGGATTTCGTGGTCAAGCCGGCCAGCTTCGAGCGGCTGCAGGTTTCGCTGCGCAACGCGCTCAATACCAGCGCGCTCAAGGGCGAACTGCAGCGCATCCGTCACAGCCGCGAAGGCCGGCTGACCTTTGCCGACATCATCACCCGCAGCGAAACCATGGCAGCCGTGCTGCGCACCGCGCAGAAGGCGGCAGCCTCGGGCATTCCGGTGCTGATCGAGGGCGAATCCGGCGTCGGCAAGGAATTGTTCGCGCGCGCCATCCATGGTTCCGGTGAGCGCAAATCGAAACCCTTCGTCGCCGTCAATTGCGGCGCGATTCCCGACAATCTCGTGGAATCGATCCTGTTCGGTCACGAGAAGGGCGCTTTCACCGGCGCCACCGAACGCCACATGGGCAAGTTCGTCGAAGCCTCCGGCGGCACGCTGTTTCTCGACGAGATCGGCGAGTTGCCGCTGGCCGCGCAAGTGAAACTGCTGCGCGCGCTGCAGGAGGGAACCGTCGAGGCGGTCGGCGGCCGCAAGCCGGTGAAGGTCGATGTACGCATAATTTCCGCGACCAACCGCAAGCTGCTCGACCTCGTGAAGAGCGGCGCGTTCCGCGAGGACCTGTTCTATCGGCTGCATGTGCTGCCGCTGACCATCCCGCCATTGCGGATGCGGCGCGAAGACATCCCGCATCTGTTGCGGCATTTCCTGGCGCGCTTTGCCGCCGAGGAAAACCGCACCATCACCGGCATCAGCGGCGAGGCCGTGGCCCATCTCGCCCAGCTCGATTGGCCCGGCAACATCCGCCAGCTCGAGAACACGGTGTATCGCGCTGTCGTCATGAGCGAGAGCGACCAGCTCGGTCTGTCTGATTTCCCGCAGACCGTCGGTCACGCCGTTCCGGACGGCCAGTTCGCGCACAGCGAACCCCTGGTCGTCGCGCCGTCGGCGGCACCGTCCCTGGTGTCAGGTAGCGAAATACCCATTGCTCCGCTCGCCGCTGCCGGCAGTCTTGCGATGCTGACTTCAACCGGCGAGGTGCGTCCGCTCGAAGACATGGAGAACGAGATCATCCGTTTCGCGATCTCGCATTATCGCGGCCAGATGTCGGAGGTCGCGCGCCGGCTCAAGATCGGCCGCTCCACGCTCTATCGCAAGCTCGATGAGGCGGCCGCCAACGACCCGGCCGGAGGCGGCGCGCAGGATGCTGGCTGAGCAAACAGCCGTCCGCGATTATGGCCTCCGCATGGCAAAGATCGTGGCAAACCAACGACATCACACGTTCGGAAGCTTTTGAACCGTGGCTTGCCGGTGACAGACAAAAGGCGGGGCGCGTGGCAAAAACACGTGACCCGAAATGTGAACGGGTAGTTTGAGGTCAGTTTGTCGTGAGTTGTCCCGCATGGCGCTGGCTGCATGAATGGGGCACATGTATCGTCTGCGTTGAATCATTGCGTGCAGGCGTACGAAGACCGATCGAAGCCGGCGCTTCCCGCGCAAGCTATGACGATGCCAACGAACTGCTCCATGCCGGGGCAGTTTCGCCCAGGGGGTGTGACGATGCGTGACTGTTCGACGAATCGTGCAGGATTTGACCGCGTGCTGATGGCCGTCGCGGCAACCTTCCTCACGGTGTCCGCGACCTCAGCACTGGCGGGTCAGTCGACCACGCCGCGTGCCAGCGCCGCCGAGCTCGCGATCGACGCAGCAGTCCCCCGTCCCGAGCCCGCCAATGTTCCGCCTCCGACCATCGGCGACTTCAAGATGGACTCCACCGCCTCGGTGCCTGACGCGACCAAGTCGATCGACAAACCGGCCGAACCCAGTGCCGCCGCAAAGGCAGCCGAGCCCAAGCCGGCCGAGACCGTCACGGCGCCCGCGGCCAGCGACACCGCAACCACCACGCCTCCGGCTGCAACAGCCACCGCGCCCGTCCCCGAACCCGCCAAGGAGCCGGTGAAGGTCAGCACCGTCGCACCGGCCGACCAGCCGGTTGCGGACAGGCTGCGCGATATGCTCGGCACCAGGTCGCTGCGCTATTTCGACCGCAAGAACGAGCGCGCGGCCGTCGAGAAATTCTACGCCGCGCGTGACTACGCGCCGCAATGGACGCAGGCTGGCAAATTGACCGACAGCGGCAAGGGCGTGATCGCGCGCCTGAAGGATGCCGCCGCAGACGGCCTCAATCCGGCCGACTACCCGTTGCCGGATTTCGCGGCCGCCGGTTCGCCGGACCAACTCGCCGAAGCCGAGTTGAAGCTGACCGCAAGCATGCTCGACTATGCGCGCCAGGCTCAGAGCGGCCGGATGCACTGGTCGCAGGCCTCTTCCGACATCCTCTATCCCGAGCACCCGATCGATCCGGCTGAAGTGCTCGCCAACATCTCGACCGCGAAGGACGCGTCCGTAGCGCTCGATGGCTACAACCCCCCGCACAAACTCTACAAGGATCTGAAAGCCAAGCTTGCTGAGCTGCGCGGCCAGGGCGATGGCCCGATGATCCATATCGCCGAAGGTCCGGCGCTGGCGTTCAAGGCCGCCACCAAGAAGCAAGCTGAGGTGGCGCCGGAAGATTCGCGCGTACCGCAACTGCGCGCCAAGCTCGGCCTCGAGCACCCCGACGATCCCCGCTACGACGCCAAGGTCGCAGCCGCCGTGCGCAAGTTCCAGGAGAGCGTCGATCTCAAGCCGACCGGCGTGCTCGACGATCGTACCGTGAAGGCGATCAACAGCCCGAAGCGCGACCGGCACATCGACACCGTCCTCGTGAATATGGAGCGCCTGCGCTGGCTGCCGCGCCAGCTCGGTGCCGCCTCGCTCGGCAATGCCTATGTCATTCTTAACGTGCCCGACTTCACGCTCAAGGTGATGCAGAACGGCGCACAGGTCTGGACCACCCGTGTGGTGACCGGAAAGCCGGGCAAGCATGCGACGCCGATGCTGACCGAGACGATGAAGTTCATCACCGTCAACCCGACCTGGAACGTGCCGCCATCGATCATCTACAACGAATACCTGCCCGCCCTGCAGCAGGATCCGACGGTGCTGCAGCGCATGGGCCTGCGGCTGGAACGCAACCGCGACGGCAGCATCCACATTTCGCAGCCGCCGGGCGAAGCCAACGCGCTCGGCCGTATCCGCTTCAACTTCCCGAACAAGTTCCTGGTCTATCAGCACGACACGCCGGACAAGCACCTGTTCGCGAAGGAAGAACGCGCGTTCAGCCATGGCTGCATGCGGGTGCAGAATCCCGACCAATACGCCGCGACGCTGCTCAACATCACCATGCCGAACGAGCGCTACACGCCGGAGCGAATCCGCAGCATGTACGGCCGCAGCGAGATCGACCTGAAATTCCCGACGCCGATTCCGGTCAACATCACCTACCAGACCGCGTTTGTGGATGACGCCGGCAAGCTGCAATTCCGCAAGGATATCTACGGCCGTGACGCTGCGATGATCGCCCTGCTCAAGAACAGCCGCAGCAGGGATCTGGAGGCCATGATCGCTCATGCGCAGCCGAACTATTCGCGGCCGAAGGACGCTCTGCCGGCCGGCGTCAGCTTCGCCAGCGACAACACCTATTCCTCCGGCCCGTCGTTCTTCGAGCGCCTGTTCGGCGGTCCGTCGCCCGCGACGCCGCCGGCACCGATCGGCCGCAGACCGCAGCCGCGGTTCACCCGGTAGTCCGGAGGACTACGGTCTACGGGTAGAATTTCTTAATGAAATCAATAACCTCTCCTCTCCGGAGAGGTTATTTACGTTAACCATTATCCCTGCCGTATCGGCCATCCGGCGCTTTTTCGCCACAGTCCACGCGTTAGGTTAAAGCTTGCTTGGGGGCAGGTCGGTAAACCTCGGTTTAACCCTCCTGCTTTAAGAAAGCGTTCACCGTCTTTTGCCGGGGGTCTGCAAAAGAACATCGTGAACGCTCGTCGACTGGGTGGGCTCATACGTGCTGGCTGGTTTCGCGCGCCAATTCAATCCGCTGTCTTCGAAGGCCGGATATCGGATCGGCCTGACCTCGCTGTTGCTCCTGGCGGGCGCCGGCACGGTGCATGACGCGACGGCGCGGAACGAGACCCGCACCCTTTCCTTGCACCACACCCATTCCGGCGAAGACCTGACCGTCACCTTCAAGCGCGACGGCCGCTACGACGAAGATGCGTTGAAGAAGCTCAATCATTTCCTCCGCGACTGGCGCAGCCAGGACTCCACCACGATGGATCGGCACCTGTTCGACATCCTCTGGGAAGTCTACCGCGACGTCGACGGCAAGCAGCCGATCCAGGTCATCTCCGCCTACCGCTCCCCCGCCACCAATGCCATGCTCCGCCGCCGGTCGTCCGGCGTGGCGCGCTTCAGCCAGCACATGCTCGGCCATGCGATGGACTTTTTCATTCCCGGCGTGCCGCTTGAGCAGGTTCGCACCGCCGGGCTCCGCCTGCAGCGTGGCGGCGTCGGCTTCTACCCGACCTCGGGATCGCCCTTCGTCCACCTCGATACCGGCAGCGTCCGCCACTGGCCGCGCATGACCCACGATCAGCTGGCCAAGGTCTTCCCGGATGGGCGCACCGTCCACCAGTCTTCCAGCGGTCCGATGAAGGGCTATGAACTGGCCCGCGCCGACATCGAGCGACGCGGCAATGGCGATGGCGGCGCAACCGGCGGCAAGATGCCGAACCTGTTCGCGGCGCTGTTCCGGGGCGGCAAGGCCACTGAGGAAGATGACGAGGGCGCAAACGCACCCGTCAAGAACGAGAAGCCCGCACCGGCGAGTGTGGCTGCTGTGAAATCCGCCGACCCGGTCCCGACCCCGCGTGCCAAGCCGGTCGGCGCGACCATCCAGCTCGCCGCGGCTGACGCGCAAATCGCAGCGGCGCCCAAGGCAAGGCCTGAGATCAAGCCGGAGGCGAAGCAGGCCGGGGCGGTTTCCGCTGATACAGGCGAGCCGAAGCCACAGACGCCGGCCGATATCATCAATTCCCGCGGTTTCTGGGACGACGTGCCGAAGGCGGCGAATCAGGCCACTCCCGCGCAAGTCGCAGCCCTCCGCGCCCGCCAGGCCCTCGCCGCCGCCACTGCTACCGATCCGCAGCCGACCGCCAGCGTCAGCGAAACCTTCAACAGGGCGATGGCCTATGCGCCGGCCGCTGCTTCGCCGGTTGACCGCGCCAACATCGTCGCGGCCTCCGCGCCGGTGCCGCGCAGCAGCGTGCGTCCGGTGCGCAACGCCGGTGCTGCATCGACCGAAATCAACACCGTGGTCGCCAAGGGGCCGCAGGGCCCTCAGGGTCAGGACAACGTGGTCGCCACCTCCACTCGCCTCGCCGCTGCGAAGGGCGACAATATCTGGATGCGGGTCATGATGCTGGCGCCGAGCGCGAGCAGCGCGATGTCGACTACGGTGCTCGGCGACACCGAGATGACCCAGATGCGCGCCCACTTCGTCAAGCCGCTGGCCGCGGTGGCCATGACCTTCTCGGAAGATCCGATGATGGGCATGACCTGCGACCGCTTCACGGGATCAGCGACCACGCAACTGCCGACGCAGTCGTTCATGATGCGCACCGCCGCGCTGCGCTAGAGTTCCCTGTCTCCACGCACTGACACAGCCGTCGCCCGGGATGGCAGCGCAATCCGGGATCAGTCGAGCCGTGTTGTGAGATGACCGCGGATTTCGCGGAGCCTGTCATCGGGCGCGCATTCGCGCGATCCGTTGGCTTCCATCCGGGCTTCGCGAAGCGTACGCCTCAGATCATCCCGAGCGCCTGCATGTAGGTTTCCAAAATGGTTTCCTGCTCGGCGCGCTCGTTGGCGTCCTGCTTGCGCATCCGCACGATGGTGCGCAGCGCCTTGGTGTCGAAGCCGTTGCCCTTGGCTTCGGCATAGACGTCGCGGATGTCGTCGGAGATCGTCTTCTTCTCCTCTTCCAGACGCTCGATGCGCTCGATGATGGCCTTGAGCTGGTCTTTAGCGAATCTTGTCGCGGGCTCGTCCTGGACGGCTGCGGCGGCGGAGGTGGCCATCGGGTACTCCTGAGTGGAACTGATGGTGAAGGTGAAAAATCAAGCGCCGCACGCGTTACCGCGCGGCGCTTTGCCCAGATGACCCTCAAGATCGGGGGGCCTTGCGTCAAGGCAGCATCGCGCTCATCCACAGCGCGCCCACAGGAGATGACGGCAATCAATTGCCACGTCATGGCCGGGCATAGTCGTCTGAAGGACGGCGTCGGTTCCGCTCGCCTGTGGCCCGGCCATCCACGTCTTCCCTTGCCCTATGCGGTTAAGACGTGGATGCCCGGGACAAGCCCGGGCATGACGGAGAACTTAGGTGTCAGATCGCACGACGGACTGAGACCTCAATGCCCGGGATGCACCTTCTTCATCGCTGCGAGTTGCTCAGGCGTGGCCGTCCCCTGATATTTCGCCTTCCACTCCTCATAGGGCATGCCGTAGACCGCCTCGCGGCTCTCGTCCTTGCTGACGGCGACCCCCTTGGCGTCGGCCTCTTCCTTCATCCAGTTGGACAGGCAGTTGCGGCAGAAGCCGGCCAGATTCATCAAATCGATATTCTGGACGTCGGTGCGGCCGCGCAGGTGGCTGACCAGGCGCCGGAAAACGGCGGCTTCCAGTTCCGTTCTGGTTTTGTCGTCGATCGTCATGGCCCTTGGCTCCCGCGTCACATGTGCCGAGCATATTGATATCAGGTGGGACTTGTCACAGATTCTGCCATATCTGCGCGCAAAATTGGCAGCCTTACGGGGAGTCCCGATTTCCCATAGCGCGGGAAAGGCGTTCCCCGGCCGTTGACAGTTCCCGCCGGGTCACGCGAAATCTTCAATGATTTGATATAGCTTCGCTGCATGACCGCAAAAGATTCCCGCTGCTTGTCCCCCCTCTCCGCTCGCATGACCGTCGGCCTGATGCCGGTGCTTGCATTGGCGGCGACATGCCTGTGGAGCAGTCCGGCGGCGGCCGATTTCCGGCTCTGCAACAATACTTCCAGCCGGGTCGGCATCGCGCTCGGCTACAAGGACGCCGAAGGCTGGACCACCGAGGGCTGGTGGAACGTATCATCGCGCAGTTGCGAAACGCTGCTGCGCGGAACTCTCGTCGCGCGTTACTATTACATCTACGCGCTCGACTATGACCGCGGCGGTGAATGGTCGGGGCAGGCCTTCATGTGTTCGCGGGACAAGGAATTCACCATCAAGGGTACCGAGAATTGTCTGGCGCGCGGCTACGACCGCACCGGGTTCTTCGAGGTCGACACAGGCGAACAGCGAGCGTGGACAGTGCAACTGACCGAAGCCAACGAGCAGCCCGCGCAGCGCGTGCCGGGCATTCCAGGAACGATGGGACCGGGCGGCCCCGGCGGGGTTCCGGGCCTGCCCAGCCAGCCGGGCGGACCGGGTTTGCCGCCAGCCCCGGCTCCCAAGCAATGAGACGGCTTCGTCGCATCAAGATTCTCGCGACCCTCGGCCCGGCATCATCAGACAGCGCGATGATCCGGAAGCTGTTCGAGGCGGGCGCGGACCTGTTCCGCATCAACATGAGCCACACGCCGCACGACAAGATGCGCGAACTGGTCACGACCATCCGCAATGTCGAATCGAGCTACGGCCGCCCTATCGGCATCCTGGTCGACCTGCAGGGACCGAAGCTGCGCCTTGGCGCGTTCGCCGAAGGTTCGACCCAGCTCAAGAACGGCCAAAGCTTCGTGCTCGATTCCGACAAGGCGCCGGGCGACAACAGCCGCGTGCAGTTGCCGCATCCGGAAATCCTCGCCGCCCTGCGGCCGGGCCATGCGCTGCTGCTCGACGACGGCAAGGTGCGCCTGATCGCCGAGGAAACCTCGCCCGAACGCGCGGTGACGCGGGTGGTGATCGGCGGCAAGATGTCGGACCGCAAGGGCGTCAGCCTGCCCGATACTGACCTGCCGGTGTCGGCGATGACGCCGAAGGACCGCGCCGATCTCGAAGCCGCGCTGGTGACCGGGGTCGACTGGATCGCGCTCTCCTTCGTGCAGCGCGCCGAGGACGTCCACGAGGCCAAGCGCATGATCCGCGGCCGCGCCGCCGTGATGGCCAAGATCGAAAAGCCGCAGGCGATCGACCGTCTCGCCGAGATCATCGATGCGTCCGACGCGCTGATGGTGGCGCGCGGCGACCTCGGCGTCGAACTGCCGCTGGAGCGGGTGCCGAGCCTGCAGAAACAGATGACGCGGATGGCGCGCCGCGCCGGCAAGCCGGTGGTGATTGCGACCCAGATGCTGGAATCGATGATCCAGGCCCCGGTGCCGACGCGCGCGGAAGTCTCCGACGTCGCGACCGCCGTCTATGAAGGCGCCGATGCCATCATGTTGTCGGCCGAGTCGGCAGCCGGCAAATTCCCGGTCGAAGCCGTTTCGACCATGAACCGCATTGGCGAAGAGGTGGAACGCGACCCGACCTATCGCTCGGTTCTCACCGCGCAGCGCATGCAGCCGGAGAATACGGTCGGCGACGCCATTGCCGACGCCGCGCGGCAGATCGCCGAGACGCTGGAACTGTCGGCAATCATCTGCTGGACCTCGTCCGGCTCCACCGGCATCCGCGTGGCGCGCGAGCGCCCGAAGCCGCCGGTGGTCGCGATCACGCCGAATCTTGCGACGGGGCGCAAATTGTCTGTCGTCTGGGGCGTGCATTGCGTGGTGGCCGAAGACGCCCACGACCAGGACGACATGGTCGATCGCGCCGGCTCCATCGCCTTTCGAGACGGTTTTGCCAAGGCCGGCCAGCGCGTCATCATCGTCGCCGGCGTGCCGCTCGGCATTCCCGGCACCACCAACATGGTGCGCATCGCCAATGTCGAGCCCGAAGGCGAGACGAAGAAGTGATGGCGTAACCGTCATTCCGGGGCGATGCGAAGCATCGAACTATGGTGCGCACTTGCGCACCTGAGAATCTCGAGATTCCGGGTTCGCGCTGATGCGCGCCCCCGGAATGACCGAAGACAAGCTACTGGAGCTTCGCGTCCAGCGTGATCTTCGTATTGAACAGCTTCGACACCGGACAGCCGGCTTTGGCCTTGCCCGCCAGCTCCTGAAATTTTGCATCATCAGCGCCCGGGATCTTCGCATTCAGCGTCAGATGAACCGAGGTGATGGCAAAACCATCGCCCTGCTTTTCCAGCGTGACGTCGGCCCTGGTTTCCATCTGCTCGGCGGTGAGCTTGGCTTCGCCGATGATCAGCGACAGTGCCATGGTGAAGCACGCAGCGTGCGCCGCGCCGATCAATTCTTCCGGATTGGAGCCCGCCTTGCCCTCGAAGCGGCTAGCGAAGCCGTAGGGATAATCGTTCAGTGCGCCGCTTTTCGTCGAGATCGCACCCTTGCCGTCCTTGATGCCGCCCTGCCATTTGGCAGACCCTGATGTCGTCGTCATCGCATGCTCCTGTCACGGGTTGGACCGTCGATAAGCCGTAGCGTGGCAAATGGTTGCGACAAGGGCGTGTCGCTGAAAGAGCGTTTTACGCCCCGACCAGCGCTTTTGCCGGCAGCACCGCCTGCACCACGAGGCCGCGGGCGCGGGCATCCATGACGCCGACGGCGCGCAGCGCCAATAGCGTGACCGTTTGCACGGCGTCGCGCAGCTTCGCGGAATCATCGTGGCTCTCCGGCGCCAGCGGACCAACCAGCGATTCATGCAGCGCGCCGAGCAGCGCGGTCGCGGCCAACGCGGTATCCTGCGCCGGCAGATGACCGGCGCGCACCGCGGCGTCGATTCGAGCGGCAATCTCGCCCGATATTTCGCGGCGGCTGGCAAGACGCGACACCGAGACGTCGACATCGACCGGCTCGGCTAGAATGCCCCAGGCGAGCTTGCGCTGCGACAGCACTTGCACGGCGACCGTGGTGACGGCGGCGGCGAGCGCCGAGGACGGTCCCGGGGCCGCGTCCGCCGCACGGCGGATCGCCGCCAATTCGTCGCGCGAGACCTCGGCGATCAGCTCGGAAATCAGCTCGGCCTTGGAGGGAAAGTAGCGATAAACGGTGCCGGCCGCGACATTGGCGCGGATCGCAACCGGGGCGATCTGCACCGCCGCCATGCCGCCCTCGGCCGCGGCATCCCGCGCCGCCGCCAGGATGGCGCTGCGCCGTGCCGCCAGCCGCTTTACGACCTGATGGGTTCGCCGATACACCATGGCGCGATTTCCGTCCCCCGCGCGCCCTTGAGCCCCAGGGAGCCTGCTAGAACGCGCGCACCTTCAATGTCTTGAGCGATAAGCTCCGTCATCGCCTTGAAGAAGTGAACAACTATTCACGCCTCATGACAAGCCGGTTTTGCAGGCCGATGTCCGGCGGGGCTTTTCACCTTTAACAGGCTCTCAACGCGGCCCGGTTAGCATGGGTCGAATTGGGCGGCCTCAGATTACCGTCCTCGCGCTTCACGTTGGGCAGCGGTGAACTTGTCCGATGCGCGCCATCTGGCGGCGACCGGGCGGGCGTGTGCGCGCTGAACAATCCTGGAGAACATTTCCCTTGTTTCGCCTTGTCGCCTTTCTGGTTGGTGGCCTGCTGATCGGCGCGATCGCCGGCAAGCTCTGGACCTGGAACGCCCGCCAGGCTGACTGGACCGCGGTTGCACCGCCGGCGCGCATCGAACGGCCGTGCCTTCCCGTATCGGGCAAGACGGCCGTCATCGTCGTGCACGGCCAGAGCAACGCAGCTAACTTTGGAAGTGTCCGGCACGCGGCGCGAGACGCCGTCGACAATTTCGATCCGGTGACCGGCAAATGCTTCGCCGCGGCCGACCCCTTGCTCGGTAGCGATGGCATGGGCGGGAGCTTTGCAACGCGTCTCGGCGACATCCTGATCCAGGCCGGGCGTTACGACCGCGTGATCCTCGTACCGCTCGCCATCGGCGGAGCCTCGCTTTTCTTTCTGAACAACGAGGGCGCTTTGGTGGTCACCAACGGCAGCGCGAAGCTGAAGGCCGCAGGACTGACGCCGACGCATATTCTGTTTCAGCAGGGGGAGAGGGACGCGCTAGAGACGACGTCGGCCGAACAATATGCATCGCTGTTGCATCAACTCGTGAAGCGTTTTCGCGACGCCGGTATCGATGCGCCCTTCTATCTGTCACGCAGCACAAAATGCGACTATGCCGGGCCGACGAACATAGCAGCTGTACGCGCCGGACAACTGGCCGCAGTCGATGAAGCGCTGGATATCCGTCAAGGGCCCGACACCGATACGATCGGAAACGAAGGCCGCAGCTCCGACGGTTGCCATATGAACGAGATCGGTACGCTAGCGAATGCCGCCCTGTGGGCGGCGTTCATCAAATAGCGGCAAGCGATCCGAAGCCCGCCAATCAAGCACGTATGGCAGCAAGCGCCGGCACCGGCTCATGCCGCCACCACGATCCGGCACGGCGCAGAACCAGCGCGGCCACGACCAGCGTGGCGCCAAGGCCCGTTGGTAGCCCCGTGAACATGTAGCACAGGAGGAGCCCGACGACGACGCCGAGCGCCGGAAGCTCGTAAGAACGAAAGCCGGTCTTCAATCCGGTGCGGATCAGGAAGGCGACCGGGATCGCCAGCACCATCATATCGTACATGAAGAGATAAGGCGTGGTCAGCAGCGTGCCGGCGCCAAGCGCTGCGGCCTTCAACGTGTAGGGCACGCGGCTTCGCCACACCAGCACCACCACCACGGCGACGGAAGCAGTGAGAACCCACTGGAACACCCAGCCGAGCGGCTCGCTGCCGCCGAAATAGCGCACCATCGAGAAGATGCTCTGCATCTTCCACCATGGTGCCTTCCCTTCGGTGAGGAAGGCTTGCGAGAATTTCGGCATCCAGTGGAAGAATGCCAGCCAGCTTTCGAAGCCGAAGGCAAGTAGAGAAGCGAAGGCCACCACGAGCGCCGTTACGGCGGCGCTGATGAACACGCGCCAATGCCCGGCCGCGATCAGTACGATCGGAAACAGCAGCCCGTATTGCGGTTTGTACGTCAAAAGCCCGAGGCAGATACCTGCCAGTACCGGCCGTACCGGGATTAGATAGAGCGTGCCGCTGATCAGCGCCGCGGTGAGAAAGCCGTTCTGCCCGACCAGCGCATTGATGAATGCCATCGGAATGGCGAATGCGAGCAGATAGCCGAAGGTACGGCCGACGATCGCGCGCATCGCGACAAGAAAGGGCACAAAACTGACCGCAACCCAGCCGATAAACGCGACCTGGTAGGGAAGCTGCGCCAGCACGGATGCGACGAACAGGAATGGCGGCGGATAGTGCCAGGCGAAATAGCCGACAAAATCCTTGCCGAGCTTTGCGACCTCGACCTGCTTCTGGATGTCCCAGTCATAGGCCTGTGCCGGGAGGCCATCGAGCACCAGGCGGCCGGCCGCCCAGACGTTGATGAAATCGGTCGGGATGCCGAGGCCGTTCGCATCGTAAACCCACCACTGTGAGAGATACGCCGTCCCGCACAGGGTCACATTCGCAACCGCCAGCACCAGGCAGACCCTGACGAGCCACGCGGGAATTGCGCTTTGCTCCGGCGTGGGCCGGAGGGCGGAAAGAGAGGCGGTCATGCGCGGTCCTTGCCTGGCGCACGCTGTCCGAAAGCGCACGTCCCCAAGCAATAGGCCGGACTGAATTGAGGAAATCTTAAGTTCTAGCGCGGCGACGGCGGTTTCCCGTCGTCCCCACGAACGCAAGGGACCCATAACCACTGAAGCCGGTGGTTGACGGCAAGGCGCCTTCCGTCGTGCCTTACCGATAGATCACGCGGTCTGGGTCCACGCGCCCGTGCGCAATTGCGCACCAGGCGGGGACGACGAGCGGAGGGAGCACGCATTGCTCCCCTGCTGCCAGCTCAGCGCACCTACTGCGTGCTCTTATGAGATCGAAGGAGACCACCATGCGCTTCTGGATTGAATGCACGAGGTTCGAGACGGGACAGCCCATCCACATCAACATCGCGCTGGTCGGCAGCATGTCCCGCGACGGCGAGCGCACCGTGCTCGCCTTTGTCGGCGGCGACGGACAGACGATCGACGTCACGGAGACGCCGGAACATATCCTGGCCGTGCATCTTGGCGCCGAACCAAAAGCGTGACACGCGTCAACTCGCGGTCAACAACTCGTCGAACCGCTCATCGCTGGCAACGCGATGGGATACTCGCTGTATTTAACGGACGAACAACTACTTCGTCTGCTTGGCTCGCTGGTCCTTGGGGATCACGAATTTCAATCCGGACCAGGTATCGTCAATCGCACAGACCTTGATGTCGACGAGGCCAAGCGGCAGCGCGGTGTCGCGGATGATGTTTTCCGTCAGATCGGTCGCAACGCCGGACGCCTTCTTCGGCCACGATACCCATATCATTCCGTCGGGTTCGATCGCGGCGCGGTAGCTCCGCAATTTCGTGGCGAACCCTTTCGCCTCGGTCGCGAACAGATGCACCATGTCGAGCGGCGCCTTGAGCCGGGGCCTGATCGTCACACCATCGGGCAATTCGCCGACGACATCGCCATAAGCGCACGACAGCCCAACCGTGAAAATACAAAAGCCCGGCTTGATGCCGAGCTTTTGCACAACCGGTTTGCCGGAATAACCGGCCATCGATCTACGTCCGTTACGCCTGCGGCTGCGGCTCCAGACCGGGGTCCGGATCGGGACGCGGGCGCGGCTTGCCGGCGGGAGGCACGGCGGAAGCGCGCGGGGTGCTCGGCTCCAGCACCGACTCGCGGTTGGGCTTCTTGCCCTTCAACAGGTCGATGATTTCGTCGCCGCTCAGCGTCTCGAATTCGAGCAGGCCCTTGGCCAGCGTCTCGAGGTCTTCGCGCTTCTCGGTGAGGATCTTGGTGGCCTCGTTGTAGCCTTCCTCGACCAGCCGCTTGATCTCCTTGTCGATCTTCTGGACGGTCGCTTCCGACGCATTTTGCGTGCGCGACACCGACATGCCCAGAAACACCTCGTCCTGGTTTTCGCCGTAGGACACGGTGCCGAGTTCTTCCGACAGGCCCCAGCGCGTCACCATCATGCGGGCCAGGCGCGTCGCCTGCTCGATGTCGGAGGCGGCGCCCGAGGTGACCTTCTCGCGGCCGAAGATCAGTTCTTCCGCGACACGGCCGCCCATCATGATGGCGAGCCGCGAGGTCATCTGCTCCAGCGACATCGACAGCTTGTCGCGCTCGGGCAACTGCATCACCATGCCGAGCGCACGGCCGCGCGGAATGATCGTGGCCTTGTGGATCGGATCGGTGGCGACGACGTTGAGGCCGACGATGGCGTGACCGCCCTCGTGATAAGCCGTCAGCAGCTTCTCTTCCTCGGTCATGACAAGCGACTTGCGCTCGGCGCCCATCATCACCTTGTCTTTTGCTTCCTCGAACTCGGCCTGCGTCACCATCCGCTTGTTGCGGCGGGCGGCCGTCAGCGCGGCCTCATTGACGAGGTTCATCAGGTCGGCGCCCGAGAAGCCCGGGGTGCCGCGCGCGATGGTCTTGAGGTTGATATCCGGCGCCAGCGGCACCTTGCGGACGTGAACCTTGAGGATCTGTTCGCGGCCAACGACATCCGGGTTCGGCACCACGACCTGACGGTCGAAGCGGCCGGGACGCAGCAGCGCGGGATCGAGCACGTCGGGCCGGTTGGTCGCCGCGATCAGGATCACGCCTTCATTGGCTTCAAAACCGTCCATCTCGACCAGCAACTGGTTGAGCGTCTGTTCGCGCTCGTCATTGCCGCCGCCGAGACCAGCACCGCGATGACGGCCGACCGCATCGATTTCGTCGATGAAGATGATGCAGGGCGCGTTCTTCTTTGCCTGCTCGAACATGTCGCGGACGCGGGAAGCGCCGACGCCGACGAACATTTCGACGAAGTCCGAACCCGAGATGGTGAAGAACGGAACGTTGGCTTCGCCGGCGACCGCACGCGCGATCAGCGTCTTGCCGGTGCCGGGAGGGCCGACCAGCAGCACGCCGCGCGGAATCCGTCCGCCGAGGCGCTGGAATTTGCCGGGATCGCGGAGGAATTCGACGATCTCCTGCAGGTCCTGCTTGGCCTCGTCGACGCCGGCGACATCCTCGAAGGTGACGCGGCCGTGGGCCTCCGTCAGCATCTTGGCGCGTGACTTGCCAAAGCCCATCGCCTTGCCGGCGCCGCCCTGCATCTGCCGCGACAGGAAGATCCACACGCCGATCAGCGCGATGAAGGGCAGCCAGGAGACCAGCAGCGAGACGAACCACGGCACGTTGTCGCCGGGCGGCTTCGCGGTGATCGAGACCTTGCCGTCATAGAGGCGCTTGACCAGCGTCGGGTCGTTCGGCGCATAGGTCTGGAACGAGGAGCCGTTGGTGAAAGTGCCGTGGATTTCCGGCCCCTGGATCACGACGTCGCGCACGCGGTTCTGCTCGACCTCGCTCAACAGCTGCGAGAACGAGATGTCCTGCGAGGACGTGCGCTGACCCGGATTCTGGAAGAGCGTGAACAATGCCAATAGCAGCAATACAATGATGACCCAGAGGGCGAAGTTGCGCAGATTGGCGTTCATTGATCTTCCTTCGTGGTCGCGCGGATCGCGGCCCTATGTCCTTGGCAGTGACCTTGAGTATTCCTTGGGTAGTGAGGCGAGAATCCCCGGTCCACTGCACCCAATTTAGGTGGCGCCCGGGTCAATGCCAAGGGAACCACTCAGGACTATTTAACGCATCTTAACGCGATTCCCGGTCAAAAAATGACGCAGAAATCAGGGTTTTTCCCGGGTGGTTAAGGCTCTTCGTCCCCGATATCGCTGATATTTCGATATGGGGACGCTTCTCAGGCTCGGCTACCCCGGCGCGGCGGCGCTGGATTAACATGAATCCGGCCTTCGATCAGGCTGATTGCCGCCCCGGCAAGCGTCTGTTTCAGCCTTGTCTGCTTCTCGCCGTTTGCAATGGCGTTGTCCAGTACCGCCAGCAGCGCCTCGAGCTTGCCGAGTTCCGCCGGCCCTTCGTAACCGGCCCGGTCGATGGCGCGCTTGAGCAGCCGCAGCCGGATCTCCTCGGGCAGACCGGCAAACGCGCCGGCATCGAAGCCGAAACGCGCGGCATCGTCGCGATCTCTCAACGCGAGATAGCGCTCGGCGCCGTCGGCCAGCACTTCGATCGCGGCATTCGCCCGCGCCAGTCTCGATGCCAGCCGCGCCAGATTTCGGCTGTCGCCGCCCTCCTCGGCCAGAGCTGGCATCAATGCGCGCAACCGCGGTCGCGTGAAGCTCATGTCGCGATTGGTGGGATCGTCGGCAAACGCGATCTTCGCCTTGTCCAGTGTCGCAACGAGTCGGGACTTCGGAATGTCGAGCAACGGCCGCGCCAGCCATACGCCCTCGCGCTCGCTCTCGCGCGCCATCGCCGCGAGGCCAGCGATGCCGCTGCCGCGCAGCATCCGCATCAACAGCGTCTCGGCCTGGTCGTCGCGGGTGTGCGCGGTGAGAATGTGCGTGGCGCCGCTCGCCTGAGCCGCTTTCGCCAGCAGGCGATAGCGCGCCGCGCGGGCTGCGGCCGGCAGGCCGGTCTTTGGCTTGGGTCCGGTCCAGCGCAGCGTGCGATGGGGCACATCGAGCGTGCGTGCGAGGCGCTTGACGTCACGCGCCTCGCGCGCGGCCTCGACCCGCAGACCATGGTCGACGGTGACGGCGATCAATCGCGGCCCGCGCCTTGCGGCGCGGCGCCAGCGGGCGGCAAGCCACAGGAGCGCAAGGGAGTCGGGGCCGCCGGACACCGCCAGCACGAGCGCGGACGCAGCCTTCCAGGGCGCGAACAGGTGTTTCGCTTGCTGTACCGAGATCGGCGCGTGGTCGTCGTCAGTCATGGCATCGCCAGTCTATTCGAGGCCGACGGCGGCCTCGACCGGCTTATGCTTTAGCACTTAACCCGCTTCTGCTCACGATCGACGGCGGCTTTGACGCCGGCAGATGCACGCGGATATTTCCGCGTCACCTCGCCGAGCGCCGCGCAGGCGGCTTCCTTTTCCTTCAGCGCCGCCAACGACTGGCCGAGCCGCAGCAGCGCGTCGGGCGCTTTCCCCGACTTGTCGAACTTGGTGGTCACGCCGAGGAAGGTTTCGGCGGCGTCGCGATATTGCTGGCGCTGGAAATAGCTCTCGCCGAGCCAGTATTGCGCATCACCGATCAGCGGATCGCTTGGGTATTTCTGGGAAAAGTTCTTCATGGTCTCTTCGGCCAGCGCATAATCCTTGCGCTGCATGTAGCCGATGCCGAGATCGAACTCGTCCTTCGACGTGGCCGAGGGCGGCAGCGTAGTCAATGCGGCGCTGGCGCCCGGACCGGGGCCACGCTGCGGCGCGGCTGCGGGCGGCGGGGCGCCGGCATCGCGCGGACCGCCGAGATTGAGCGGCTCACCAGGTCCGCGGCCGCCTGGCGCGCCGACGGAAGCTTCATTCGAGATCGGCATCTGGCCGCCGCCGAGCGCGCGCGGCGCACCGGGGGCGTTGGGATTCTGGCTCGGATCGAACGCATCGCCACGGCGGCGGCCGCCTGCCTGCGGTGCAGCCGGGTCCTGCGCGATCGGCGCGGGCGAGGCGATCTGCGGTTGCTGGTCATAGCCGGGCTGTGCCTGCGGGTAACCCTGCGGCTGACGAGGCCCCTGCTGCGGGTAGGCTTGCTGCGGATAGCCCTGTTGCTGTTGCCCCTGGGGCGGGCCGGGCTGCACTGGAGGAGCGGCGGCCACGCTGGGCTGCGCCTGCGGAGGCTGGCCGCCCGGAGCCGGCGGCGCGGCGCCTAGCTGGCGCAGCCGCTCTTCGAGCTGGCGGTTGCGGTATTGCAGCTCCTCGTTCTGGCCGGTCAGTTGCCGGAGCTGATTTTCCAGCCGCTGGATCCGCATCTCCAGATCGGCGTCATCGGACTGCATCTGGCCCTGCGGGGGGCCTTGCGGTGAACGCTCCCATGGGAACGTGATCTGTGCGGACGAGGACTGCACGGACAAAGCCAGCATCGCGGCCATCGCCGCGGCGCCGGTAGCATTGAGGAATCTGGATGACATTTTGCCCTGATGACGAAGTCGCGTGTCAAACGAAAGCAGAACACATTGAGAGAGCGAGTACGCCGGAATTGTGACTGGCATTTCCGAATCCGGACGCCGGGTTCCGGTATGGTTTAGTATCTCCTTCAAGACAAGCCGCCCAGCCCGGCGGACCGTTCACAAATCGAGGGAAACCCACTCATGCACGTATCCGTGAACGAAGTGCGCCTGTTCTTCGATGTCGAGGGGGCGAAGCTGGTCCCGGATGGGCCCACCATGCAGGAAAAGCCCACCTTGCTGCTCCTCCACGGCGGTCCAGGCTTCGATCATTCGATTTACAAGCCAGCCTACTCCGCCTTGGCCGACGTCGCCCAGATCGTCTATCTCGACCATCGCGGCAACGGCCGCAGCGAGGACGGCCCACGAGAGGGCTGGACCCTGGCACAATGGGGCGACGACGTGCGCACGTTCTGCGAGGTGCTCGGCATCGCCGACCCGATCGTGCTGGGCGCCTCATTCGGCGGCATGGTGGCGCTGGCCTACGCGACGCGCCATCCAACCCATGCTTCGAAACTGGTCCTGGTCAGTACCGCCGCCGCCGGCGACGAATATCTCGAGCGGCGGGTCGAGTTGTTCGAACGCTTCGGCGGACCGGAGGTCGGCGCGCTGGCGCGGCGTCGCCTGCTGGAAGAACGGGGCCATCCAGACCAGGCTTCGGTAGAGGCCTGGGTGCGGCTGGCGATGCCACATTACACGCGCGTCCCGCGCAACCCCGACATGGGACGCCGCGCCATCAACCGGCCGCAGGTGCTGCAATGGTTCACCCGGCCCGGCGGCGAGAGTCACAGCTACAATTTCTTCCCCGACCTGGATCGCATCCAGTGCCCGACGCTGGTGCTCGGCGGCGAAGACGATCCCATTCACCCGATCGAGAGCCAAGCCGACATCGCAGCCGCGCTGCCGCCGCATCTGGTGCGGTTCGAACGGTTCGCTGACTGCCGGCACGCCTGCATACAGGACGCGCCCGAACGCACCCTGGCCGCGATCCGGGATTTCATCTTGCGCCCAAAATGAAACCGGCGCCCGAAGGCGCCGGCTTGAAACTCTGTAAGGTCGAACTCGTCAGGCGCCAGCGTTCAGCACCGTGACGGCGCGCCGGTTCTGCGACCAGCAGGAGATGTCGTTACAGACAGCGACCGGACGCTCCTTGCCGTAGGAGATGGTGCGCATGCGGTTCGGATCGATACCGCGCGAGGCGAGATAGCTGCGCACCGACTGGGCACGGCGGGCGCCGAGCGCGATGTTGTATTCGCGGGTGCCGCGCTCGTCGGCATGGCCTTCGATGGTGAAGGAATAGCGGTTGTAGGTCTGCAGCCACTGCGCCTGCTTCTCCAGGGTCGCGATCGCCTGCGGGCTCAGATCGGTCTGGTCGCTCTCGAAGAACACGCGGTCGCCGACATTGACCACGAAGTCCTGCTGGCTGCCCGGGGTGGCCGCGCTCGCCATCGCGCCGTCGGCGCCGACGTTGTTCTTGGCGCAGGCGCCCATCGACAGCGCCACAGCGACCACAGCCGCCAGCTTCCATCCCTGGAGGATACGCATCTGATATTTCATTCCGGAGCCTCCAACGCTCACGTTTTTCGACTGTTATCCGGTCTACAGGTCGATGGTTAAGCGAACGTTCC
The DNA here is from genome assembly GCF_056174665.1 of Bradyrhizobium sp. WYCCWR15520. Taxonomy (NCBI): domain Bacteria; kingdom Pseudomonadati; phylum Pseudomonadota; class Alphaproteobacteria; order Hyphomicrobiales; family Nitrobacteraceae; genus Bradyrhizobium; species Bradyrhizobium sp. WYCCWR15520. The sequence goes on along the minus strand of NZ_JBWBWM010000014.1, from coordinate 124,042 downwards.
GTCAACCTTGATGGAACCTTGCCAGGCTCGATCAAATGCCGACAAACCGCGAAAAGCGACCGCGATAGTTAATGGTTTGTAAATGTGGCGCGACGGTGAAGGCAAGGGCGTACCGGCCGAAATCACCGGATTTGGTAGTTCCGCGTCGCTGGACGGACCGGCAGCTCGGGACATAAAGCGCCGCGGCCGGAGAATCCGCGGCGGCGTGCGCGCAGCCGGTTCTGGGTTCGCCGTCAGGAAGTCAGAACGATCGAGGGCCGCTCGAAGGAAGTAACAACGCCGTGCGGCGACGAATGTCGCTCGCCGTCGCGCTCAAACAGCATTCGACGCTCGGCGGACGTCGAACGCATGATGGGAAAACGCGCCAATACCTTATCCCGCACGGCCCCGAAATCGCAGGCCATCAAGGCCACCTTGTGCGAGATGATCGGAATCGGACGCGGTTCGGCGATGGCCTCCTGCAAAAAGACTCGGCGGTAGAATGCCTGATGCTCGGCGCGAACGAGCGCCAGCCCGGTGTCGGCGTTGAAATAAGCGCACGCCATATAGCCCAGCCGCACCGTCAGGTAGGGAAGTTCCGGAAACCGCCCGGCTTTTTCCGGGTCTGCAGCCAGGCGCGATGGATCGACGAAAACTTCGCCTTTATCGAGTCGAGGGTGCAGCACATCGCCGAACAAATCGGTTGTGTGAGACATCCGCCATTCCGACGTCAGGACATGGAGGCGAACAGAGCTGCAGAGTTCTCCGTCAATATAAATTCCAAACGTCCGGGCGTTGGGAGCATCATCATAGGGATCGTGGACGCGCTCAGACTCTGAAGGCGGGATCAATCCGCCATTCAGATAGGCTCTGTAACGCAACGAAGAGATGCGATCTTTTTCCTCGGCAGTTTCGACAAGCCGGTATTCGACGCGATCAAGGAGCCGTGATCCCCAGACAGAGTGCGAAGCACGCGTTTCGACTCCGGACTTCATCCAATACTCCTTGAAAACACTCAAACAACCTGTGCGAGCGCGAAAAAGCTTAACAGCTTCTTAATGCTTTGCAAACGAATCACTCCGTTAGGGTTAAGCCTGCCGGGCTACCCAATGTGAGCGATGATCCGTAGTTTTGCGGGGATATCAGGCGATCGATCGCGAGGCGATCGCGCGAAGCTGGTCGTCCGGCGAGCGACGGCCGTGCGAGGCATTCAGCAATTGGCGGACCCGGACAGCGGGCACCGGCGGGCTGAACAAATAGCCCTGGGCCTCGGTCACCGCACCATCGGCGCTGATCAGCTCGAGCTGCTCGTTGGTCTCGATGCCCTCGACCACGACCGACATTCCAAGATCGGCTGACAGCCGCGCCACGCCGCGCAGCAGCGTCAGCGGACGGTCGGTGTCGATCCCTTCCAGGAAGGAGCGGTCGATCTTCACTTTCTGCAACGGGAAGTTGTGCAAATAGCTCAGGCTCGAATAGCCGGTGCCGAAGTCGTCGAGCGAGATCCGCACGCCGAGCGAATGCAATTGCGACAGCACGTCATGCGTCACCTGCGTGTTACGCAGCAGCGAGGATTCGGTGATCTCGATTTCAAGCCGGTTCGCCGGCAGGCCGGAGACTTCGAGCGCGTAGCGAACTTCGCTCAACACGTCGCGCTGGTGGAATTGCTGCGGGGAGAAGTTGACGGCGACGCTGACGCCTTCGGGCCACTTCATGCATTCCATGCAGGCCTTGCGCAGAATCCATCGGCCGAGATCGACGATCAGGCCCATATCCTCGGCGATCGGAATGATGTCGGTCGGCGACACCGTGCCGCGAACCGGATGATTCCAGCGCAGCAGCGCCTCGCAGGTGGATATCCGGCCCGATTTGAGATTGACCAGCGGCTGGAAGAACAGTTCGAACTCCTCGTTGGCCAGCGCCTTGCGCAGGTCCAGTTCGAGGATGCGGCGGGATTCGACGACCTGCGCCATCTCGTCCCGGAAGAAGCAGAAGGTGCCGCGGCCGTCGGCCTTGGCGCGATACAGCGCCATGTCGGCATTCTTCAACAGCGTGTCGGCGCTGACGCCACGCGAGGTCATCGCGATGCCGACGCTGGCACCGATCTCCACCAGATGATTGTCGATCTTGTAGCGCTCGCTCAGGCGATCGACGATGCGACGGGCAAGGCCGGCCGCGTCCTCGGGCGAATGGATGTTCTGCTGGAACACCACGAACTCGTCGCCGCCGAAGCGCGCCACGAAATCCTCCGGCCGCAACATCTCGCGCAACCGATCGGCCACCGCGCACAATAGCTGATCGCCGCAGGGATGGCCGAGCGTGTCGTTGACCTGCTTGAACTGGTCGAGGTCGACGAACAACAGCGCCGACAATTGTTCGGCGCCCTGCTGAACCGCCAGAAGATGGCCGATTTCGTCGCGGAAATTGACCCGGTTGGGCAGCTCGGTGAGTTCATCGTAGCGCGCCAGATGGCTGATCCTGGCTTCCGCATCCTTGCGCTCGGTGATGTCCTCCACCAGCATGACGGTGCCGCCGTCGGCCATCGGCTGAAAGGTCCAGGACAGCGCCCGGTTCTTGTTGAAATCCGGATCGGTCGTCACGATGTCGCTGGCGCGGGAGTACTCGACCTGCTGCAGAATAAGATCGGCGCTTGCCGCCGAAATCGCTCCAGCTGCGACGCAGGCCAGGCAGATCTCGGATACGTTGGCGTCTCGCTGCACGAAGTCGTCGGCCAAATTCATCATCTTGCTGAAGCGGTGATTCATCACCGCAAGCCGGCCATCGGCGCGAAACATGCACAGTCCGTGTGGCATGTTGTTCAGCGCGGTATCGAACTGGCCTGCCAGCGCCGCTTCGCGCTCGCGTGCCACAAGCGCCTGCATGAAAATTCTGTGCAGGTTGGCCGAGAGTTTGATGAGAGTCACGAGGAACACGGCGGTGACGACCGACATGGCGACGTAATAGGGCGTGCCGCGCACCGCCAGCGCGATCACCGTCGTACCCAGGGCAAGGAGAAGCTGCAGCCTGAATATCCACTGCCGTCCATAGGCCCTGCCCGCGCCGCCGGCGAGGAGTCCGATCGTCACGGACAGAGCAATCATGTGGGCCACAGCATCGTCAGTGCTCAACAGCGTGGTGCTGCACCATATTCCGATCGCAACGGCCTGGATCATTGCCCCGACCTGGTAGCGCGTCGCCCACAACGCAGCACCATCGGCAGTGAGGGTCGATTTGCGCGACTGGTAGAGCTGCAAATCGATCGCCCGGACAACGCCGGCAAGGGCGAGAAGCGCGACACAGGCCCAGATGAGATCGCTTCCGGTCTTCAGCGCGGTCATGGCCGCGGTGATCGTCGCGAAGACGATGCCCACATGCACCGTGCCCGGAGTTTCGAAGAGCGAATCGATCAACGCCGCGCGGATGGACGGCGGTGTCTCCTGCTCGGGTAATTCTCGCTGATCGGCAAGCTGCATTTCGGGCGCACGTCCTTTGGGATTAGACGTTGTACCTATCGCAGGTGAAGTCTTTCTGAGGGAACATCGTTAGCGAGACATTGCTATCGATTGGTAAACGAAAAAATTTGCCCGCAAAATCAGCGGGCTAGGCAATGTTTGCCGATTAGCGATGGTGCTCCCGCGCGAGCGGGTTCCATCAGGACAATAGCGGCGACCATGCGGGGTCGGAGGCGAAACCGGGCGTTGGCACCCGCAATTCGTTACGACCTGAGATGTCGACCGTGTACAGCGACGGCCCGCCGCTGCCGCCGGGATCGCGGAAGAACATGACGACCCGCCCGTTCGGCGCAAACGTCGGCCCCTCATTGTGGAAGCCGGAGGTGAGGATGCGTTCGCCCGAACCGTCGGTCTTCATGATACCGATGGCGAATGCGCCGCCGCCCTGCTTGGTGAAGGCGATGTAGTCGCCGCGCGGCGACCAGACCGGCGTCGAGTAGCTGCCCTCGCCGAACGAGATGCGCTGCGCGCCGCCGCCATTGGCCGGCATCACGTAGATCTGCGGCTTGCCGCCGCGATCGGATTCGAAACAGATCCGGCTGCCGTCAGGCGAATAGGACGGCGAGGTGTCGATCGCCGGCGTATCGGTCAGCCGCGTCGTCGATTTCGAGCGCAGGTCCATCACGAACAGGTTCGAGTTGCCGCCCTGCTGCAGGCTCATGATGATGCGCTGACCATCCGGCGAGAACCGCGGCGAGAACGACATGCCGGGGAAGTTGCCGACGATCTCGCGCTGCCCGGTCTCGACGTTGAACAGATAGACGCGCGGATCGCCCTGGCCGAACTCCATGTAGGTGATCTCTTGCGTCGACGGCGAGAAGCGCGGCGTCAGCACCAGGTCGGAGCCCTTGGTGAGATAGCGAACGTTGGCGCCGTCCTGATCCATCAGTGCCAGCCGCTTGACGCGGCGCTCCTTCGATCCGGTCTCGTCGACGAATACGACGCGGCTGTCGAAATAGCCCTTCTCGCCGGTCAGACGCTCGTAGATCTGGTCAGAAATGATGTGGGCGATGCGCCGCCAATATTCCGGCGAGGTGAAGTATTGCTGGCCGGTGAGCTGCTGCTGCTGGTTGACGTCCCAGAGGCGGAATTCCGCCTTCAGCCGGCCGTCGCCCTGCCGCGTCATGCGGCCGGTTACCAGGTTCTGCGCGTCGATCTGCTTCCAGCTCGGGAATTGCGGCGCGGTGTCGATATTGGTGATGCGCTCGATGAAGGCGGCCTGATCGATCGGCGCAAACAGCCCGCTGCGTTTGAGATTGTTGGTGATGACCTGCGATACGCCGACGCCGACCTCGGCGTCTCCAGGCGTGCCCGCCACGAAATTGGGGATCGCGATAACGATCGGCCTGAACTCGTTAGGATTGATCTGCAACCGGGACTGGGATTGCGCGAAAGCCTGTTCGCGAGACCAGATGGTTGCAGCGCCAGCGAGGCCGGCGCCGAATCTCATGAGTTGACGTCGCGTATACAGTTTCTTTTTTTCCATCGGTTCGCCGTAAAAATTCGTCCCACGGGTGCAGTTCATCTGAATTCCTTCAGGCCAAACCGCGTTTCAATGAGTTTCCACGAGGCATACTGCTCTTTCGGCAAGGATGTGTAGGGCGCACACTGAACGATCGCGCGAACTGCGTTGTCGGCCATCGCCTTTGCGACTCCGGAAGCAGGACCGTACGTCCGCTGGACGACCGGCTGGCCACCGAGCGTGCCGTCCGGCTTCATAGGGATATCGATGTCGGCGAAGTACGCGTCGACATCAACGCCATTGTAGGGAAAGTTAAAGCATTGGCGGACGCGTTGCATGAATGCGCTCTGCCAATTCGCCGAATTGCTCGCAGCCGACCCCTTCGCCGTGCCGAGGGCGGCATTGGAATTCAGCGTATCGCCGGCCGTGGCCTGGCGCGTCGGATCACGCTTGTCGAGCAGGGCCGCGATCTGGTTCTGATCGAAGTGCCGTTCCACGATCCGTTGCTTCGGCGGCTCTGGCGGCGGCGGCTTGGCGGCCTGCACCGGCGGCTTCGGCGGCGGCTTCTTCTCTTCCTTCTTGATGGTGTCGCCGATCTGATCGACCTTCGGCGGATCGGGCTTTTTCTCGACCGGCTTCTCCTCGACCTTCGGCTGAGGCGGCGCCGCGGTCTCGGTCACCACAGGCGCCTTCTCGGTGATCTTGCCGACAGTCTCCTCGACCGGCTTCGCTTCGGCGATCTTGTCGACCAGCGGCTTGGGGTTTTCCTTCTTGCCGGTCTTCAAGCCTGCCATCGCCTTGGCAGGCTGGTCGGACAAACTGACCTCGACGGGCACGACCTCTTCCAGCTGAATTTCGAGCGCCTTGGTCGAGAACGACAGCATCACCCACCCCAGCACGAGGACGTGCAGAGCGACCGATGCCATCACCGTCTTGTCGACCTTGATCTTCACCCGAATTATCCCGCTCCCCCGTCAGCCATCGTACGCCATTGCATGCTCAGGAGCCCTGCTCCGGCACGATGACGATATTCGCCTTGAACCCCGCCTGCCGAATATACCCCAATAGCTTCATCATATCCGTGTAACAAACGTCCTTGTCGCCCCGCAGGTATACCACGCGCTCGGCCTCGGACCGGGTCTCCTTGATCGCCGTTATCTTGGGCAGGAGCTCATTGGCCGGAATCGGCGTATCCCCGAGATAAAGCTCGACGTTGGAATTGCAGGCACCACCGGTGCGCTTGACCGACAATGTCAGCGGCGGCGCGTTGGCCTGGATCTGCCTGCCGCCGCCGGCGACCGGCAGGTCGATATCGATGCTGGACGTCATCAACGGCGCCGCCACCATGAAGATGATGAGCAGCACCAGCATCACGTCAACCATCGGCGTGACGTTGATCTCCGCCATCACGGCGGCGCGACGCCGGCCGCGGCGTCCACCGCCACCGCCTGCCGAACCTGCCATGTTCATCGCCATGATCGTGCTCTCACGCTGCGCTCGTCATGTGGCCCTCACGCCCGCTCGTCGATCTGGCGGGACAGGATGGCGGAAAACTCGTCGGCAAAGCCTTCCAGCCGCTGCGCCTGCCGATTCACCTCGGACGTGAATTTATTGTAGAAAATGGTCGCGGGGATGGCGGCGATAAGACCGATAGCGGTCGCAAACAGCGCTTCCGCGATGCCGGGCGCGACCACGGCGAGCGAGGTGTTTTTCGAGGCCGCGATCGACTGGAAGCTCGACATGATGCCCCAGACGGTTCCGAACAGGCCGACGAACGGACCCGCCGAGCCGACTGTCGCCAGCACCAGGAGCCGCCGCTCCAGCCGTTCGACCTCGCGGGCGATGGAGACGTTCATCACCTTCTCGATCCGCATCTGCAGGCCGGCAAAGGAGCGCGTCTGGCTCTCGAACGAGCGCTTCCACTCACGCATCGCGGCGACGAAGCACGCCGCCATCGATTGCGTCGGCTTTGCCGACAGCGCGCGGTAAAGCTCCTCGATTGACTGCCCCGACCAGAACGCCTGTTCGAAGCGGTCCATGGCGCGCTTGGTGCGCGAATAAAGGAAAATCTTGTCGATCGCGATCGCCCACACCCAGACCGAGCAGGCGAGCAGGCCCAGCATGACCGTTTTGACGACCCAGTGGGCCTGCATGAACAGCGAGATCAGCGACACATCGGCCGCGATCATCGGCAAAGCTGACGGCGCCACGTCGGCGGGATTCATAAGCGGTATCCTCTCAACGCAAGTGTCCCTAATTCCTCCGGGAGCAAATGGCTGCCGGTTCCACAGCCGCGCGTCGAGCGCGGCGATTTGCGCCAGCGCGAGAAGCCTCTCTTGTGTCGCATGGGGGGCCCGCCGAAAGCCGGGCTCTGCTTCCCCTGCCAACATGTCAAAACGAGGGCTGTCCGCGCGTCATTCCGTCCCTAACCAGACGCTAAGCTTGGTTAACTTTAGGTTACCAAAGGGAAATCCAACAGCCGGAAATCCAGCCAAGCCGGGCGGTTACGGGCCGGGAACCGGGTTCCACGAGGCGTTCCCGGGTTATGGCTGGGCCGGTAGCCGCACCTTTCGGGCGGCCCGAAGCGTAGCCTCCTCAAGGTGGCAAGTCGCCAGTTCTCTCTACGCCGCAATGACGGGTGGATACAGTTTCGCATTCTCGCGACGCTGATCGCCCGAGGTTTGTATCTTCTTTCCTGCCCTCTTGGGAGAGGGCGCAGGGAAGACCGGGTGCTGGCTGCACCCGAGGTCTCGTGTGCCGTTGCGCATAGCAAAAAACGCACACGAGCATACAGGTACAGCGGAAACACTCCGGCCTTCCCTGCGCAATGGCTTTACGGCTTACTTCGTGCTCTCCCCGGAGAACGGCTCTTTTGCCTCCGTCATCCCTGAGAAGCTTCGCTTCTTAAGAACTTAACGCCAGCACCGCGGCGTCCGAACCACACGACTTCGCCGTACGCCTCACGTCACGTACGTCGTCGTGACATCAGCGTCCATCGCATCTCACCGCACGTTCGTGACGATCGCGAAGCGCCCCTCATCTTGCCGTGAGACGAGCGGAGTTATGCGACTGATTTGCCCAACCTGTTAAGCGGAATATTTTTTGATTCCGGGCTTGACACGATTTCGGAAAATCAGAATTGATTTGCCCTACCCTGCGCTCACCCGGGCTACGCGGCCGTGCTCAGACGGAGACCTTTGGCTCCGGGCAATTGGTCAATCGCGCTGGCACCCCGACCGCGGTGCAGCCGGGCGGCACGTCATGCTCGACGACCGCGCCGGCGCCGATCTTGGCGAAATCGCCGATGCTGACATTGCCGATAATGGTCGAGCCGCCGCCGAGATAAACGCCCCTGCCGATCTTTGGCGCGCGGTCCGGCTCCGAAGTCTTGCGGCCGATGGTGACGTTCTGCAGGATCGTCACCTCGTCGCCGATCACGGCAAAGGCGCCGATGATGATGCCGGTGGCGTGGTCGAGAAACACCGACGTGCCGATCACGGCCGAGGGGTGAATGCTGACCTGAAGCTGATCGGACGACAGGCTTTGCAGCAAGAGTGCGAGATCGTTACGGCCTTGACGCCAGAGCCAGCCGGAGACGCGAAAGGCCTGCAGCGCGACATACCCCTTGAAGTTCAACAGCGGCGGCAGCAGCGTCGTCTTCGCGGGATCGTGAACGGCGATGATTTGCAGATCGCGGCTAGCCGCGTCGATCAGGTCGGGCGAAGCCGCAAAGGCGTCACGGGCAAGCTGGGCAACGTGCTTCCGATCGGCCGGGCTCTTGCCGAGCCGATCACCGAGCTGGTGTGACAATGCACTGCCGAAATCGGGCTGATCGAGGATGGCGGATGACAGCGCCGCGCCGAATACCGGGTCGCGTGCCACCGCGCTCGTCGCTTCACGCCGGACGGACTCCCAAAGTTGATCAACCGGTGCAGTTCCGTCTGGAATCATGGCCGCCTCGGAAGTAGTGCTGCCCGCGCAATATAGGCCATCAGCGAGAAAGCGCCAGCAGCGCGTTCATGCCGGCCTTGTGAGAGGCATCCACGTCCTTCGTTACGCGTCTGCAAGAAAGACGTGGATGCCGAGACGTCTCGCGCGAAGACGCGCTCCGCGCTTTTGCCCGGCGATGACGCAAATGGTGCATGAGATCAGTCGAAACGTGCGTTGATCGTTTTCCCGTCCGGCCCGGTAAGCTGAACAGCCCCCTTGACGGTCTGAGGAACGGCTACACCGGCTTTTCCAGCAAGCGCGCCCGACTCGCTCAGGCGCAGTTCGATCCTCTCCACCTTGCCGTCAACCTGAAAAATGGCAACGCCCTTGAATCCGGCGGCATTCATCGGCTTTTCGTCGGCGTCGCTGACGAAGATCTCCACACTGTCGCCGTTGGTGATGAGTTCGGCGTGGTAAGGCTTTGCTTCCGCCATCCGCCCGCCATGCGGCCCTTTCGCTGAGTGAGCGCCGGCCGGCGAGGCCGCCAGTGCCATCAGAATCGCAAGACGAAGGACAATGGCTTTGTGTCTCATGTGAATTCTTCCTTTTCAGCTTTGCGTCAGTAGGAGTGAGCCGCGGCGGTTGCCTTGCCGGTGTCGTCGGCCTGCCGTTGCAACAAACGCGCAAGCGGCTTTTTCCCGAACCACAGGAACAGCACCGGCGTCACGACGGTATCGAGCAGTGTCGCGCTGATGAGGCCGCCGAAGATTGTCACGGCAACGGGATGGAGAATCTCCTTGCCCGATTCATCGGCGCCAATCAAAAGCGGCACCAGTGCCACCCCCGCCGAAAGCGCCGTCATCAACACCGGCGTCATCCGTTCGAGGCTTCCCCGGATGACCAGCTCTCTTCCGAATTCCACGCCGTCCTGCAGCGCCAGGTTGATGTAGTGACTGATCTTGAGGATGCCGTTGCGCGCGGCGATGCCGGTGAGCGTGACAAACCCGACCAGGCTCGCAACCGAGAGCGGCTGATCGGTGATGGCCAGCGCGGCAACCGATCCGATCAAGGCGAGTGGAATGCCGCCCATGATGATCAGCGCCAGCACCGCGGACCGATAGCGGCTGTAGAGGATCGCGAAGATCAGGGAGAGCGAGACCAGCGCCAGAATGCCGATGGTCCGGCTCGCTTCTTCCTGTGCCTGGAATGTTCCTTCGAGGCTTGCGGTCACGCCCGGTGGCAGTCTCGTCGCCTGCAGCTCGCCGCGAATCCCCTCGACCAGCTTCGCCATGTCAACCTTGGCATCCGAATTGGCGAGGATGACGATGCGCCGCCGTCCATTTTCTCTCAGGATCTGATTGGGTCCGTCGGTCTCCGTGATATCGGCGATCTGCCGCGCCGGTATCCAGCCGGTCGGCGTCTTGATCAGGAGATCGCCGAGCTTCTCCGTGGTTCGCAGACGGTCCGGCAGGCGCATGACAACATCGAAGCGGCGATAGCCGTCGACGACGCGCGATATCACCCGGCCGCTCGACAGCCGCGACAATTGCTCGACCACCGCGCCCGGCTGAACGCCGTACAGTGCTGCACGGGTATAATTGACGCGGATTTCAAGCTGGGGGATTCGCACCTGCTTTTCGACCTGAAGGTCCTTGATGCCGGGCAGACCGGCGATCCGGCTGCGGATTTCCTCCGCGGTACCGCGAAGGATGTCGAGATCCTCGCCGAACAGCTTCAAGGCGATCTCCGCGCGGACACCGGAGAGCAGGTGATCGAGCCGATGCGAGATCGGCTGTCCAACGTTGACGGATAGCGGCAGGACAGCGAGGCGTGAACGGATGTCGGCAACGATGTCCGGCTTCGCACGATCCGAATGCTTCAAGGCGACATCGAGCTCGGAGGAATGCACGCCTTCGGCATGCTCATCCAGTTCGGCGCGGCCGGTCCTTCGGCCGATGCTGATCACCTCCGGGACGTCCAGCAGCAGCCGTTCGGCGATTGCGCCGACGCGGTTCGATTCTGCGAGTGAAACGCCGGGATTGAAGGCGAGGTTGATGGTGAACGTGCCTTCGTTGAACGCGGGCAGAAAGGCACGCTTGAGCTGGAATGCGCCCCATCCCGCCGCCGCTACCGCGATCAAGGTCAGCGCCAGCAGAAGTTTTCCGCGGGCGAAGGCCGCATCAAGTGCGGCGTGGTTGATACGCTTGAGTTGCCGGACCAGCCAGCTTTCGCCCTCCGCCATGCGTTTGGCGCCCGGCAGCAGGTAGTAGGCCATGACCGGCGTGAGCGTGATCGAGACCACGAGGCTTGCGAGGATCGAGATGATGTAGGCCTGGCCGAGCGGAGCGAACAGGCGTCCTTCAACGCCGGAGAGCGCGAACAGCGGCACGAACACCAGCACGATGATCGTCGTCGCATAGACGATGCCGGAACGGACTTCGCTGGAGGCAGCAACGACCACGTCGAACACGCTCCGTGGATTGCCCTGCTCCCGGTTTTCCCGTAAGCGCCGAAAGATATTTTCGACGTCGACCACGGCGTCATCGACAAGCTCACCGATGGCAATCGCAAGTCCGCCGAGCGTCATCGTGTTGATCGACAGGCCGAAGAGCTTGAAAATGATGGCCGTGGTCAGGATCGAAACGGGGATGGCCGTCAGCGAGATCGCCGTCGTACGCCAATTGAGAAGGAATGCGAACAGGATGACCGAGACGACAACCGCCGCCTCAATCAGAACCCGGCCAACGTTACGGAGCGAGTTCTCGATGAAATCCGCCTGGCGAAACACGATTTCGCCAGCCTTGACGCCAGGCGGAAGTGACGGCTCGAGTTCCGAAAGCGCCTGCTCGATCTGACCGGTCAGCCGCACTGTATCGACGCCGGGTTGCTTTTCAACCGAGACGATGACGGCGGGCTTGCTCATGTGTCCGGCATCGCCGCGCTTGATCTTGGGCGCGAATTCGACATCGGCGACCTGACGCATGTAGACCGGCCGCCCGTCGATGGTGGCCACGACGATGCTGCGCAAATCCTCCAGGCTCGTCGTTCGCCCGATATTCCGGATCAGGTATTCGCGGGCGTTCTGGTCGGTGAAGCCGCCGCCGGTATTGGTTCCGAACTGGGCGAGCGCGAGCTCGAGCTGTTCGTAGGTCACGGACAGCGCGCGCAACGCGGAGGGCTGCGGCGCAATCCGATATTGCCTGACTTCTCCACCGATCGGGATCACCTGCGCGACGCCGGGGATGGCGAGCAGGCGCGGCCTGATCGTGAAGTCGGCGATCTCGCGCACTTCCATCGGCGAGGCCGTCGTCGAGGTGACGGCGACGAGAAGTATCTGCCCCATGATCGAGCTGATCGGGGCGATCTGCGAGGTGACATTGAGGGGAAGCTGGCTTTGCACACGGGCCAGACGCTCGGCCACGAGCTGCCGGTTGCGGTAGATATCCGTTCCCCAGTCGAACTCGACGTAGACGATCGAAAGCCCGATTCCCGAAACCGAACGAACGCGGCTGACACCGGGAACGCCGTTCATCTGCGTTTCGATCGGAAATGTGATGAGTTGCTCGACCTCTGGCGGCGCGTAGCCTTCGGACTCCGTCATGATCGTGACGGTCGGCCGGTTGAGGTCCGGGAAGACGTCGACGGGGAGTTGTCGGGCGGTGTAGGCGCCGAGAACCACGAGGAGGCCCGCCAAGGCCAGCACGAACAGCCGGTTGCGGAGGGAGGCGCTGACGAGAAGCGAAAACATCGCGACGTCTCCCTTCAGCGTACGTGTTCAAGGAGCTCTGCTCCTTGCGAGACAATACGTTTGCCGGGCGCAACGCCTGACATGATCAACACGTTCTCGCCGTCGAGCGGCTCCGCGCGTACGCTCCTCGGCGCGAACCGCTCAGGCCCGACATGCTCATAGACGAAGTCCTGACCGTTCGAGCCGCGGACGAGGCTGGTGCGCGGGACCGCGATTCCTTCCTTCTCGTCCCGAGTCGGGACGAGAACGGTCAGGAACTGTCCTGCCCTCAGGCCGGCGGTATCGCCAATGATCGAGAAGTGCACCGGAACCGACTGACTGCGATCGGCAAAGCCGGCGCCGCGATATTCAAGCTCGAAGCTCCTGCCGGAATAGGTCGTGGCGCGCGCGGTCTTGACGCCTTCGATCGTCTCAAAGCTCAATGCTTCGACCCAGAGACGCGACGGATCGACAATGTTGAACACGATCGAACTCGGCTGCACGATTTGTCCGGCGACCGCGGTGCCTTCCGCAATCACGCCGGCCACCGGAGCGACGAGGGGTTCGGGTTCGCGCCGGGCCTTCTCAATCGAGGCTCGGCGGTCGCGCAAGCCCTCGAGCTCAAGGCGGGCCTCCTCAAGCTGGGTGCGGGATACGGCCCCGCCTGCCGCGAGCTGCTCGTAGCGCGCCACGCGCCGCTCCACGATCGAGATCTGCTGATCCAGCTCACCCTGACGCTGGCGCATGTCGGACAGATCGATGGCCTGCAAGGGCGGCGTGACGTAGCCCAGGATATCGCCCTGCTTCACGCGCGTGCCGAGACGGGGAAAACCGTCCGGCGATGCCGACAGCCTGCCACCGACGGCGGATTGCACGTAACCGCTGGCGGCCGGGTCCGGAATGATGCGACCTGGAAGCTCGGCGACCTTGGGATGACGCGCCTTCTCAGTCACCAGCGATCGCAGGGCAAAAATGCGCTGGATGGACTTCGGAACGAACACCGTGCCATCCGACAGGCGTTGGGCACGCTCCTCTAAATTTGCCCTGATCGCGACCTGCTCCTTTTCCTCCTCATGACCATGGCCTTCATGGGCGTTTCCTTCTCCCGCTCCGCTGACGAGTGCCATGCAGGCCAGCACGACGAGAGCCGGGCGGCGGCGCAGAACGGCCGCTGCCGCAAGCAGACCGGCAATGAAGCCGCCGCCGACGAGCAAAATCGTGCGCAGGACAGCCGACCATTCGACATGCGCAACCGGCGAGGAAGATTTCTGAGGTGGCGTTTCGATGGTAACCGGCAAGATGTCGGTCAGGTTCTTGGCCGTGATCGAAACGACAAGATCGGTTCGGCCCCCCTTGGAAAGCCAGGGTGCCGGCAGCCGATAGGCACCATCCGGCTGCTCGCTCGGCGTGGCAGGTCCTGCAGGCGTCTCAACGACCAGGCTGGCGCCGGTTACCGGCTCATTGGTCGCGAAACGGTCGACATAGATGTCGATGCTGTCGCCGCGAGCGACTGCAACCAGTTCAAACTCTGCGGAGACGGCTTCGCCGCGCGGCGTAGCGCTAACGCTCGCCTGCGGTTCATCCGTGTGATCATGGCCTTCATGGGCCGGCGTGGCCGTTAGCGTGGCGCAGGTCGCAACAACGGCAACGGCGATGGCGCATGAAATGCGCCGAAACTTTCGAAACATAGCGGTCGTCCTCACTCGAGATTCATGCCGCGAGACGCGCCACGCAGGCGCGCCTCACGCGGATTCGGCACTCAGAGGGAGGTTCTTGGAGGACGCTCGAAAGATTCCGGCGCGCGGCGTATCCCCGCTTGCGAAGGCGGAAAACTCAGGCGCGAAACAATCTGCAGATAAGGAATCGACAGTGAGGCGCTTGGAAGTCCTGAGGGGCAACACGGGCCGGAGGCCGAGGAGCAGCATCCGCCCAGACACGGCCTTTCCGGGGATGCCTGATCCCCATCCTGGTTCAGCTTCACCTCCACTGCGGCGGAGAGAACGGCCTGGTGATCGGTGCTTGCCGTCGCAATGGATGCAACAGCCGCGTGATGCACGGCCTGATGTTGATGATGGCCCGAATGGGCGTAGGCTGCAGATGGACCAAACGACAGCACGGCCAAAACGACCGCCGTCCCGACCATTCGCAGGATCATCCCAAGGAACACCATTGGTCGATTATACGACGGACGCCACCGCAATTACAAACCGTTCGAGGGTCGCCGTCTGCGCGGACAAAAACAAACCGCCCACCTGCGCATCGCAGATGGGCGGCTGTATCCGCCGTCAGGCGTCAAGGGGGCATCACGCCTGCGGCTGAACTTCACGTAGTGTTGACACTCAGCCCTGCTGCGGCTGGTCGTTCGGCGGGGTCGGGCGCTGCTTGTGCTGCGCCATGAACTGGTCGAACTCTTCTTTGTCCTTGGCGTGGCGCAGGCGGTCGAGGAAATTCCTGAACTCGACCTGCTCTTCCTCGAGCCGGCGCAGGGTTTCCATGCGGTACTCGTCGAAGGCGCGGTTGCCGCTCGAGGGCGGGCCGAAGCCGAAGCCGCCGAAACCACGGCGCTCCATGCGGTTGCGCATCCGGTCCATCTTGTACTGCATCCGCTCCATCTTGTTCTGCCAGCGGTCTCCGTGGCTCCAGCAACCCATCTTTCTGCTCCCTAGTGTGAAAAAGAGGAGGGCGAGGCCGATCGGCCACCAGATGATGAAGCCGAGGATGGTCACCACGATCCAGCCGGGGTGCCAGGGGCTCTCAAGCATATTCGGGCGATAGTTCTCTTCCGTCGGGCCGCGCCATCGATTGACATCTGCGGTGTAGGCCATTTCCCTCTCCATGACGGCGATCACGCCGTTGTGAATGTAAATAACATTTACATACCTAAACCATCCCGCGTTTTTGTCAAGCGCGCAGCTGGCCGCACGCTGCAAAAATTTATCTGGGGTTGCCCCAGGGACCCGAAGAGCCGCCGGCCGGGGGAACGGGCGGCGGGCCGGACGGCTTCTGGTCCGAAGCCCGGCGGTCGGTCGGGAAGCCGAGGCCGCGCAGATAGATCAGCACCTGCGCTTCCAGGAGGTCCTCCGGCGACATCGGCAATTTGCGCCGCGCGCCATCGCCGCGGCCGAACAGCGAGGCCACGCCGTGCGCCATCGACCAGATGTGCAACGCCATCATCATCGCCGGCGGCCGCGGCACGCCGGGCGGCGACATCGCCGCCAGCCGTTCGGCCGCCGCGCGGATGAGGGCAAAGGCGCGTTCGCTCGCGGCCATCAAGGTCGGGTTGGCTTCGATGGGAATGCCGGATTCGAACATCGCCGAATAGAACGCGGGCTCATTGCGGGCAAACGCCAGATAGGCTTTGCCGACCCGTTCGAACGCCGTGACGGTATCCGGGCGCCCATCGTCCCAGGCTTGCGTGAGCAAGGCCTCGAACTGCTCAAAGCCGCGCTGGGCGATCGAGGACAGCAGTTCATCGCGGTCGCGGAAATGCCGGTACGGCGCGGCGGGGCTGACGCCGGCCATCCGCGCCGCGTCCGCAAAGGTGAAACCAGCCGGGCCCTTCTGCGAAATCAGATCGAGCGCCGCCTGCAGCAATGCCTCTTTCAGATTGCCGTGATGGTAGCCACGCTCGCCGTGGCGATCCTTTTGCCAACTCATGTGAAAGATCTTTACATGAGTGAGGCGCAAAGGTCACTTATTTTGCGCCGTTCATGAAGGTTAACGGAACGCCGCAAAATTCCAATTTCTTAACCGCCCGGGATGGGGAGGACCGGCATGATCTCCACCCGCTCGCCCGGAAAGATCGCAAAATGCGGATGGTTCTCGAACAGTTTCGCGGCCGCCTCATGTGAAGCGGCCCGCACCACCGTGAAGGCGCCCATTTCGTTGCTGATGTCAGCAATACCGTTTGAATCGACCTTCTTGGTCCTGCCGAGCGGACCCCCCATGGCGTCGATCGCCGCCTGGTGCTTTTCGACCCAAGCCTTCCACGCCGCGATCCCCTGCTGCTCCCTGGCGTGCCGCTCAGCCTCGGGCAGGGCATTCCAGGCCGCCATTTTCGTACTGGTCTTGCTGCCGAGGAAGACAGCGAGGAACGTGTCGTTGGTGCTCATGAGGTTTCTCCTCCCTTGCGGTTGACGGATCGACGATAGACTCTCGACTTGACGGCTGCGCTTCGAAGCAGGCCAAAACTCACCGCGCCCTGTGTTGATTTCCTTTCTGCAATTCCTCGAAGCCGGCGGCCGCCTGCTGCACTTCCTCGGAGAAATCGCCGATCTCCTGCACCTGGCGGATTTCGATGATTTCGTTCTCGCTGGCCGGGCATTTTTTCGCCCAGGCGATTGCCTCCTCGCGCGACTTCACGTTGATCATCCAGTAGCCGCCGAGCACTTCCTTGGCTTCCGTGAACGGGCCGTCCGTGACAACAGGCTTGCCGGTGGCGAAGGAAACCCGCGCGCCCATCGACGGCGGATGCAGGCCATCGAGCGCGATCAGCACGCCGGCCTCCTTCAGCGCCTCGTTGTACTTCATCATTGCCTTGACGCGCTCCGGGTCGAGCTGGACGTCGGGCGGCGCGGTCTCGTAGCCGAGGGGAATCATCAGCATCATGAATCGCATGGTGGGATCCTTGCTCTGTTGTCGTCATTCCGGGGCACGCAAAAGCGCGAACTACGGTGCGCGATTGCGCACTGGAGAATCTGGAGATTGTGTAGCGAGATTCTAAGGTGCGCATTGCGCACCTTAGTTCGATGCTTCGCATCGCCCCGGAATGACGGTGGGCCCTTACTTCTTCGCTGCTTGCGCGCGCAGCCGCTCTTCCTGCTCGCGCAGTTCGGGGGTGAGCGCTTCGCCGAAATCTTCCGCCGTGAACACCTGGCGGATTTCGACCTCGTCGCCATCCAGGAACGGCGCGCGCTTCATCCACGCGATCGCATCATCCAGCGATTTGGTGTTGATCAGCCAGAAGCCGGCAACGAGATCGCCCGAGAGCGGGAACGGACCGCGGCTGGCGCTGCCCTGCCCGCCCTGATATTTGATCCGCGCGCCCTTCGAGGTCGGATGCAGGCCCTCGCCCGCCTCCATCACGCCGGCCTTGACCAGCTCTTCGTTGAACTTGCCCATCGCGGCCAGCAGTTCCGTACTCGGCATCACGCCGGCTTCCGTATCCTTGCTCGCCTTCACAATCACCATGAATCGCATTGTCGTGCTCCGTTACATCTCGCTGGGCGGCTACCCTTCGTCCGCCTTCATCAACAAGACGATCGGGGTTTTACGGCACCGACATGTCGGGAAAAATTATTTCGGAAGTAATTTGACCGGCAGGCCGGTCTATGGCTGCTGCCTGACGAACTTGCCGTCCTGGTAGGAGGCGCCGAAGTAGACGTCGATGCGCTTCACCTTGTCGCCATCGAAGACGAAGAACTCGGTATTGCGGAAACTCTTTCCGCCCCTCGCGGTACAGCGATAGGTCACAAAGGCGGCATCGTCGTCGACGAAAATTCGCTCCAGCTCGTGCCGTTCGATCCAGTCGCTGTTCTGCCAGCAGCGCGCGAAATAGGTCGCCTTGTCGATATTGTCATCGAACGGGCTGGTGAAGCGGAATTCGTCGCTAAAGGCATCCGCGACGAACTTGCGATCGTTGGACAGATAGGCTGCAAATATCTTGCGGATCGTGTCTGCCCTGTTGGCTTCGGCCATCCGGCACTCCCTTCTCAATTTTCCTTGGGCACCATCTGGAAATACGGCTCGGCCTCGTTCAGCACGCGCGCGAACGAGGGACGCGCCTTCAGCCGCTCAAGATAGGAAGCAAGGTGCCTCTGCGTATCGCCGAACGGCTCGGCCATGCTGCCGTAGAACAGCGACGGCGCGGCGGCGCAGTCGGCGAGCGTGAAATCTGCCCCCATCGCCCAGCCGCCGCCGGCCATCTGCTGCTCGATCATGGCGTAGGAAGTCCGCAACTGCGCCCTCGCCTCCTCGACGCCGTGCGGATCGCGCTTTCCTTCCGGACGCAAGCGGTCGACCATGATCTTCTGCATCGGCAGATGCACATAGAGATCATAGAAGCGGTCGCGCAGCCGCGTCTGTAACGCCCTGTCCGGATCGGTTGGGATCAGCCGCGTCCGGCTGCCAGGGTGGCGGTCGAGATATTCGACGATGATGCTGGACTCCGGAACAATCTCGCCTCGCGCGTCATCCTGCAGCACCGGAAACTTGCCGATCCCCCACAGCTTCACCAGCGCGGCCCGGTCGCCCGGGTTGCCGAGATCGACCAGGTTCGGCGTGAACGGGATGTCGTTCTCGTAGAGCGCGATCAGCGCCTTCCAGCAGAACGAGGCGAGCGGGTGGAAATGCAGCGTGAGCGACATGGAAAACTCCCGGTTAACAAGACGACCCGCAACCCCGCGCGCCGACATTTGCCCCAAATGATTAGTTTGCGGCAGCCGGCACGTAGCGGAGGATCACGACGCCGGTCGACAACGGCCGGCTGTCGATCAGCTTCAGCTTGACCTTCTCGCCCTGCTTGAACAACGGCGTGCCGCCGCCAAGAATGACGGGGTTGACCGCGATGCGGAACTCGTCGATCAGGCCATGCGGAATCAGGCTGCTGGCGAGATCGGCGCTGCCGAACAGAAAGATGTCCTTGGCGCTGTCGCGCTTCAGCCTGGCGACGGTGCCGGCCGCGTCGCCCTCGAACATCTGCGTGTTGTTCCAATCGGACTTCTTCACCGTGCGCGAGAAAACGAATTTCGGCGCAGCGTTCATGAAATCGGCGATCTCGCCGGTCGCGCTCGGCCAATGGTTCGCCATCAATTCATAGGTGACGCGGCCGAACAGCAATCCACCGGCGGCGTTCAACTGCTCGATCGAGAACTGCTCCAGTTCTTTGCCCCAGACGTCGGAATGGAAGGAAATGTCGCGGTTCGGGCCTTCAACGAAGCCGTCCAGCGTCATCAGGTTCCACATGATCAGTTTCGCCATCGCGTTCCTCCTTTTCAAAACCGATTGCATTTTGCAACTGGTTGTATCCTGAGGCAACCGGTGCAATATTGCAAGCAGTTTTTTTGGCCGCCCTGATCCCGCCTGGAACCGAACATGACCGACATCAGCCGCTCCGGCTGCCCGACCAATCTCTCGCTGGAAGTGCTCGGCGATAAATGGAGCCTTTTGATCATCCGCGACATGATGTTCGGCAACCGGCGGCATTTTCGCGAGTTGCTGACCAAATCGGAGGAAGGCATCTCCTCCAACATTCTCGCCGACCGGCTGAAGACCTTGCTCGACGAGGGCATCATCACCCGCGAGGACGATCCGACGCACAAGCAAAAGGGAATCTACTCGCTCACCGAGCAGGGCATCGAGTTGCTTCCCGTTCTCGCGCAGATGGCGGCGTGGGGTTACAAATATCTGCCGGTCAGCGAAGAACTCGGCATCCGCGCGCGGCTGCTCAGCGAGGGCGGACCGAAACTATGGGCGGAGTTCATGGACGAGTTACGCGAGAGCCATCTCGGCGCGAAGCGGCGCAAGCGAATCGGTCCATCGGTCGGCGAGCGATTGCAGGCGGCGTATGAGAGCGTGGTGCGCCGCAAGTAAGTCGTGTCCGACTTGATTCAACACCGTGCGTTGCGCTCGTACAGCGCGTGGCGCCGTGCCGATATATCCTGCAAATCTATGTTTTTACAATGGAATCCGTCATTCTACGGAGAACACCGTTAACGCATTCTTCTTTCCTTCAGATCAAATGTACCATTCTGAGGCGACAAGGCTCGAACTGGCATTGATCACAGCCTCGCCATTTCCACCACATTGGACGGGGTCACTGTGTTTCAATTTCTCAAGAATTCGTCTTCAGACAAGGCGCTGGCTGATGCGCTCGGCCGCTCGCAGGCCGTGATCGAATTCGGCATGGACGGCACCATCCTCACCGCCAACGACAATTTCCTCAAAGCCCTCGGCTACACGCTCGGCGAAATCCAGGGCAAGCATCACAGCATGTTCGTCGACCCGTCCGAGCGCGACAGCGCGGCCTACCGCGAATTCTGGGCGGCGCTGAAGCGCGGAGAATACCAGTCCGCCGAATACAAGCGGATCGGCAAGGGCGGAAAGGAAGTCTGGATTCAGGCGTCCTACAACCCTGTCCTCGACGGCAGCGGCAAGCCTTGCAAGGTCGTGAAGTTCGCCACCGACATCACCGAGCGCAAGATCAAGAGCATGGAGGACTCCGGCCAGATCGCCGCGATCAGCCGTGCACAGGCGGTCATCGCGTTCGAGATGGACGGCACCATCGTCACCGCCAACGAAAACTTCCTGAAGGCGATGGGCTACACGCTCGCCGAAATCCGGGGCAAGCATCACAGCATGTTCGTCGCGCAGGCGGAGCGCGACAGCGCGGCCTACCGGCAGTTCTGGGCGAGCCTTAACCGCGGCGAACACCAGTCGGCCGAATACAAGCGGATCGGCAAGGGCGGCCGCGAAGTCTGGATCCTCGCCTCCTACAATCCCGTGCTCGACGAGAAGGGCAAGCCGTTCCGGGTGGTGAAGTTCGCCACCGACGTCACCAGCCAGAAGCTTGCGACCGCCGATCTCGCCGGCCAGATCGCCGCCATCGGCAAGTCGCAGGCGGTGATCGAATTCAACATGGACGGCAGCATCATCGGCGCCAACCAGAACTTCCTCAAGACCGTCGGCTACTCGCTGGACGAAATCCGCGGCCGGCACCACAGCATGTTCGTCGACCAGGCCGAGCGCGACAGCGCGGCCTACCGCGAATTCTGGGCGGCGCTCAACCGCGGCGAATACCAGGCCGCCGAATACAAGCGGATCGGCAAGAACGGCAAGGAAGTCTGGATCCAGGCGTCCTACAATCCGATCCTCGATCTCAACGGCAAGCCGTTCAAGGTGGTGAAATACGCCACCGACACCACCGCGCAGGTGCTGGTTCGGATGGGCAATGAGCGCGTGCGCGGCATGATGGAATCGGTCGCCGCGGGCGCGGAGGAATTGAACACCTCGGTGCGGGAAATCTCGGAGGCCATGACCAAGTCGCGCGAGACGGCATCGACCGCGGTCGAGCGGGTCGAGGCGGCCGACGCTCAGGCCAAGCGCCTGAACGAAGCGGCGCAGGCGATGAGCGGCATCGTGGAACTGATCGGCAACATTACCGGCCAGATCAACCTGCTGGCGCTGAACGCGACGATCGAATCGGCGCGCGCCGGCGAAGCAGGCCGCGGCTTTGCCGTGGTGGCGTCCGAGGTCAAGAACCTCGCCACCCAGGCCAAGCAGGCGACCGACAAGATCGGGCACGAGATCGGCAATCTCAATGGCATCTCCGGCGACGTCGTCGGCGCGCTCGACAGCATCAAGCAGGCGATCCAGGGCGTCAGCGAATATGTCACCGCGACCGCCGCCGCAGTCGAGGAACAGAGCACGGTGACCAGCGAGATGTCCTCCAGCATGCAACGCGCCGCTGCGGAGGCAAAGGCGATCGCGCAGCGCTAGCGTGTCAGACATCGCCATCGGCTTGATCCGATACGGGACCGCCCGTATCGGATTTTTGCATGCCGAATTCTGCATCGCTGGCGCCGCGACACGCATCAGCGCTTGCGCTATAGGAGCGGGAAATCTCTCTCGCCAACGGACCCGTCCATGCCCCCCTCCCCGCAAAAAACTGCTCTCGTCACCGGCGCCGCGCGCGGCATCGGGCTTGCGACGGCAAAGCGCTTTCTCGCCGAGGGCTGGCAGGTGGCGCTGCTCGACATCGAGGGCGAGTTGCTCGACCGCGCGGTGGCCGCGCTCGCCGACCCCGACAATACGCTGGCGCTGCATTGCGACGTCTCCGATGCAGGCGCGGTGGCCATGGCCATGGCAGCGGTGAGCGGCCGGTTCAGCCGGCTCGACGCGCTGGTCAACAATGCCGGCATTGCGGTGTTCGCGCCGTTGCTTGACACGTCCGATGAAGACTGGAACCGGATTCTGGCGGTCAACGTCACCGGTCCGTTCCTATGCACCAAGGCGGCGGCACCCTTGATGCGCGAGCATGGCGGCGGCGCGATCGTCAACATCACGTCCATTTCGGCGGTGCGTGCTTCCACCCTGCGCGCGGCCTACGGCACCAGCAAAGCCGGGCTTGCGCATCTCACAAAGCAGCTCGCGGTGGAACTGGCTTCGCTCGGCATTCGCGTCAACGCCGTGGCGCCGGGACCGGTCGAAACCGCGATGGCAAAGCAGGTGCATACGCCGGAAATCCGCGCCGACTACCATGACGCCATCCCCCTCAACCGCTACGGCCTCGAAGAGGAACTGGCGGAGGCGATCTTCTTCCTGTGCAGCGAGCGCTCGAGCTACATCACCGGGCAGATTCTCGCCGTCGATGGCGGCTTCGACGCCGCCGGTATCGGCCTGCCGACGTTGCGCGGTCAGCGGCCCAACGGGTAGTTCCGCAGTATCTTTGTCAAATCGTGGAGGGAGTTTCGTTTAGCGCGAGACCGTGCGCAGCAGCACGGGCTTTTCCGGCGGAACATCCGAATTGAGACCCGGCAGTCCCAAGGCGAACGCCGTCACGAGCAGCAAGACGCCCGCGCAGATCGTGCTGAGAAAAAGATGATCCATCATCGGGCGTCAACGAATGACCGTACGTTTCGTTCCGGGCACCGGCTGCGTACGGGCCCCTCCACCTGCGGCACTCGTGAACGTGGAAAGACCTGTTCCCCTTACCCGGCGCAGCGCGCCGACCTCTCCCCGCATCCGCGGCATTGAACCATTGTGCAAGGTATTTCGCGCGGCATTACTTGTTCACCGCAACCACGCGCCAGCCGTTATCGAGCCGGTCGACCCGGGTCAGGGACAGCGGATCGATCACAAAGCGCAGCGCCTGCTCGGGCTTAAGATCGAGCGCGATGGCGAGCACGGCGCGGATGGTGCCTGAATGCACGACGAGGATCACCTCGCCTGCGGGCAGCAGCGCAAGCCCTGCCCGCGCGCGATCGATCTGGTCGATGAAACTTTCGCCGCCGGGCGGGCGGTTGCCGGCGGGCGATTTCCAGAACTCGTGATAGGCCGGACCAAGTTCGCGTTCGAGTTCGCTGTGACGCTGTCCGGTCCACGCGCCAAAGTCCTGTTCGCGAAAGGCCGGCTGATCGACCGGATCGAGACCGAGCTTTTCGGCGGTCTCGCGCGTGCGACGGGCCGGACTGCACACCGCAAAGGCACTCGCCGGCAAGCGTGCCTTCAGCGCCGCAAAGGCTGTGGCATCGCCAAGATCGGCCGGCGCGTCGGGGCCGTGGATCACGCCGCGCGGTCCGTCAACCGGCGCATGGCGGATCAGCCAGAGATTTGTTTCCGTGCTCAAGGCGCCAATCTCGCTGCAAGCAGGACCAGGATTGCGGTCTCCGCGACCTGCTCGGCGCCGCCCAATACGTCACCGGTCTGGCCGCCGATCTGCCGCAGCGCCAGCCACGCCACGGCAAACGCGGTGATGCCGGCCGCAACCGCGGCAAGAAGCGCGTTGCTCCACGGCAGAGACAACAGCGCGACGAGCAGCGCAAGGCCGACAGCGATTGCCGCCGTCGCCGCATCGGGTTGGCCGGCGTTGCGGGCCAGCCCATCCTTGCGCGCATAGGGCAGCTGCAGGGACATCGCGGGCAATATGCCGCGCCCCAGTGCGTGCGCGGCGATCAAACCCGGCACGACCTGGCCGTCCGGAATTGCCGCCAGCGCGGACAATTTTGCGGCAAAGCTCACCAGCAGAATCATCGCACCGTAGGTGCCGAGCCGGCTGTCGCGCATGATCTCCAGCTTCGATTCGCGGTCGCGGCCGCCGCCGAATCCATCGGCAATATCAGCGAGGCCATCCTCGTGCAGCGCGCCGGTCAGGATCGCGCTGCCGCCGAGCGCCAGCGCAGCCGCCGCGAGATCGGGCACGCCGACGGATCGCAGGCCGAGACACAACAATCCCACCACGGCGCCGATCAGCGCGCCAACGACAGGAAACATCCGGTGCGCGCGCACGAAATTTGGCGGCATGGCGCCGTCCGGATGCGGCATCGGCAATCGCGTCAGGAACGCGACGGCGGTTTTGAAGTCGTCGAACCATTCATTCATGGAGATGTCCGGGGATTCGTTCTAGCGTGCGGCCCCCATCCGAGGTGAGAATCGCATGCAGTTCGACAGTCTAGACGACATCCGCACCTTCTGTCGCGACTTGCCGCGCGGTGACCAGCGGCTAGCTGACAGCGCCGCGCGGCGGCAGCAGAATTTGACAAAACCGCCTGAAAGCCTCGGGCGCCTCGAAGAACTCGCGATCTGGCTGGCGCAATGGCAGGGCCGCGAGATGCCGCGGCTGGAGCGCGTGACCATCACCGTCTTCGCCGGCAGTCACGGCGTCGCCGCGCGCGGCGTCTCGGCCTATCCATCAGCCGTCACCGCGCAGATGGTGGCGAATTTTTCAGCCGGTGGCGCGGCGATCAACCAGATCGCAAAGGCCGCTTCCGCAGAGCTTTGCGTGGTGCCGATCGAACTCAACCATCCGACGCGCGATTTCACCGAGGCTGCAGCGATGGACGAAGGAGAATTTCTCAGCGCAGTCGATGCCGGTTATCGCTCCGTACCTGGGGATTGCGACCTGCTTGCGGTCGGCGAAATGGGCATCGCGAATACGACGGCGGCGGCAACACTATGCGCGGCCCTGCTCGGCGGTGGCGCGGCGCGCTGGGCCGGCCGCGGCACCGGCGTCGACGATGACGGCCTGGCGCGCAAGCGCGCGGCGATCGAGACGGCGCTGACTTTCCATCGCGATATTCTCGGCGACCCGCTGGCGGTGGCAGCAGCCCTTGGCGGCCGCGAGCTCGCGGCGATCGCCGGCGCCGTGCTCGCCGCCCGTCAGCATAAGGTTCCAGTGCTGCTCGATGGCTTCGTGGCAACGTCAGCAGTACTGCCGCTCGCGCGTCTCGAGGCGAGCGCGCTCGATCATTGCCGTGCCGGGCATGTTTCCTCAGAATCCGGCCACCGCGAGCTCCTGCGCGAACTGAAGCTTGATCCGCTGCTCGATCTGAACATGCGGCTCGGCGAAGCGTCGGGCGCAGGTGTCGCGATCCTGCTGGCGCGCGCGGCGCTGGCCTGCCACACCGGGATGGCAACCTTTGCGCAGGCCGGGGTCTCCGGCGCGGATGTTTGACGAAACCTTGCCACATATCTCGGCGTAACTGCCGGGAGGGCAGTGCTGCCGAGGGAGCTGCGGATGCAAAGGGCGGTTATCAAGCTAATCGTTGTCGCCGCCGCGCTGCTTGCGGCGATCCTGCCGGTGCGGGCCGAGATCCGCATTCTCGCCAGCCCCGGCGGACAGGTCGGGCCGTTCCTCGAACTGTTCGATCGCGTACGCCAATCCGGCGAACGGGTGGTGATCGACGGGCCATGCCTGTCGGCGTGCACACTGGTGCTGATGACTATACCGGAAGAGCGGATCTGCGTGACCCGCCGCGCGGTGCTGGGATTTCACGCCGCGCGCTCGATCGACGGCCGCGGCCGCATCTATGCGGAACCGGAAGCCTCGCGCGCGGTGCACGCAGCCTATCCGGCGCCGGTACGGGACTGGATCGCCCGACGCGGCGGATTGACGTCGCGGCTGCTCTTGTTGCGCGGGCGCGAGCTCGCCGCGATCTATCCAAGGTGCAGATGATTGTAGGGTGGGTTAGCGAAGCGTAACCCACCGAAGTCTCGATGCGCGGCTGGTCCGGCGGTGGGTTACGGCTTCGCCTAACCCACCCTACGGCACCCTACGAATTACATCCCTTCCTTCGGGGAATTCACCATCCAGGGAATGCCGAACTTGTCGACGCACATGCCAAAACCGTTGGAGAAGAAGGTCTTGCCGAACGGCATCCGCACCGTGCCGCCTTCGGCCAGCGCATTGAATCGGCGCTCGGCATCTGCGGGATCCTCGACCGCGAGCGCCACCGAAATACCCTGCGGCTGATGGTAATCGCCCGGCGTCGCGTCTGACGCCATCAGCACCTCGCCGTCGATGGTGACGCGGGCATGCATGATCTTGGTTTTCCAGTCCGCCGGGATCGGCATCTCGGCGGGGCCGTCGCCGTAGGGCATCTTCGCCTCGATCCGGGCGCCGAGCGCCTTTTGGTAGTAGTTCAGCGCTTCCTCGCAATTGCCGTTGAAGAAAAGATAGGGATTGACCTGCATCGCTGGCTCCTTGGGGTCACGGTCTGCGGCGTAGCGTTACCGGACGTGCGTTGCATCGCCTAGGCTGCACCGCGTCCGCCACACGATAGTGGCGCTCATTTTTCGGTGAGCGTCTTCAGATTGGCGAGACCGGCTTCGAAGTCCCGGCCGATCATGCGGTCCAGATTCATGAACACCTGCATCAGCTTGGACATGAAGTTGGCCGGACCATACATCAGCCACGTGACATGAGTGGCATCGCCCTGCGGCAGCATTGTGAACTCGGCGGTGTTGTGGCCTTCGAACGGAGTAAAGAAATCGAGCTTGATGACGATCTTCGACGGCGCCGTGCTTTCGAGGATCTCCATGCGGCCGGAGCCGACATTCTTGTCGCCGTCCCAGGCGTAGACGGCACCCTTGCCGCGCTCGGCGCCCTCATAGCTGCGCTTCATTGCGGGGTCCTTGTTTTCATAGGGCGACCATTTCAGCCATTGATGAAAATCAGAGATCAGCGGGAAGATCGTTTCCGGCGGCGCCTTGATGCGGATCGCGCGCTCTACGCGGAGCGTGCCCGGTTTGGTCGCGGCGATCGCGAGAACGGCTGCGACGGCGACGGCAAGTATGATGGCGATGATGGCAATGACTTCGAGCATGTTCGGCTCCATGGCGGAAGATTATCGTTAAAACACGTCAGCGGCGGAAGGGGATCAGGCCACGCAGATTGCGATCCCGCAGCCATAGCCCGCCCCACAGCATCAGGCCGAGGTAGAGCCCGAACAGCGTGTGCGTGAACAAGGGGCTGTCGATCCGGACATGTGAGGCGATCGCGCCGCCGAGATAGCCGGTGAGCAGGATCGCGCCGAGGATAGAGGTCGGCGGAATGGCGTAGAGCAAGGTGCAGACGATGGTGATGGCGCCGAGGCCGCGCATCATCGCGTCGCTTGAACCGTACCCCATCCGGTCCATGGTTTCCGTGACGATCGGCCATGGCACCAGCTTGATGGCGCCGTCGACCATCAGGAACAGGATGACGAGGCCGGACAGGATGCGGCCAACCCAGCGTGCGGGATTGGAGACGGGCGCAGTCTCGGTGATGATGGTCATGATGGACCCCGTTGTCTTGAATGGCGGTTCGGATTCAAGACGAGCGAGGCAGGCGGAAACCGACAGGGGCTTGCATTTCTTTCGCGCTGGACCGCGACGAAAGACCTCAGTCATCCCTTCTGGATGGTGTGAGCTGCTTCATATCAGAAGCGAGCAGGCAGGAAGCAATACTACCTTTGCGTGATCTTCATCCGTTGTCCAATAGAGGTAGAATAGCGATGGCCCGTTCAAAATCGCCAATGACGGCAGCGAAGCGAATGATGCTCGTGATCCCCTGCGGCTTGGCCTTGTGCTTTGCCGTTTCAGATTCGGCCTCTGCCAGCATGCTCGTTGGCTGGTGGGGCGGTAAGTGGTCGTGCAATATCGACGGCCGTTCGGCCCGCATGAGGTGGACTCCAGTAGAGGCCGGAGTCAACATGTGTGACGAGAATGGTCGGAACTGCGTCAGAAACGACAGGCTACGCTGGCTGGGCGGTTTTTCCGACAATGGCTCGCGTGAGGTGAGGCTGACTGACGCACGTGAGGGCTCGCGAGGCGGGCTCAACTTCCGTCATGCCGACGGCAATCATTGGTATTTGGCTAAACCCGCAGGCAATAAGGCCACAGGCTGGACCACCTGGAATGGTCGGCGCTATCCGCTGTCGTGCTGGCGATAGATGTCGTGTGCTGCACACTTCCCCTTGTGGGAGAAGGAAAAGAGGCTACTTCCCTGCCTTCTTGCCGCGGGGCTGGCTGTCGCGCTGCAGGCGGTCGAGGTGCATGCGGATGTGGGCGGCTTCGGCCGACGTGTTCGCCAGCGCAATGGCGCGGTCGAAGGCGGTGCGGGCCTCCTCGTTGCGGCCTAGCTGCATCAGGAAGGCACCGCGCACGCCGAAGTAATGGAAATAGTTCGAGAGGCGCTGGCCTAAGGGCTCGATCATGTCGAGCGCGGCCTCCGGCCCTTTCACCTTGGACACCGCAACCGCACGGTTCAGCGTCACCACCGGCGATGGCTGCATGATCTCCAGCGCGCCATAGAGCAGGTCGATCTGGGTCCAGTCGGTATCCTCAGGCTTCTCGGCGCGGGCATGCAGCGCTGCGATCGCGGCCTGCACCTGGTACGGCCCGCTGCGGCGATGGCGCATCGCCTTGTCGATCAGCGCCAGCCCCTCGGCGATCATCGGCTTGTTCCAGAGCGACCGGTCCTGATCGTCGAGCAGGATCACCGCGCCGTCGGCATCGAACCGCGCCGCGGAGCGCGCATGCTGCAGCAACAATAGCGCCGTAAGCCCCATGATTTCCGGCTCGCTCTGGAACAGCCGCAGCAAGAGCCGCGCCAGGCGGATGGCTTCCTCGCACAGCGGCGAGCGAATTTCAGCGGTGTCGCCGGAGGCCGAATAGCCCTCGTTGAAGATCAAATAGATCATGGCGGCGACGGAGGTGAGGCGCTCGGAGCGCTCCACTGCGCCCGGCGTTTCGAACGGCACGTCGGCATCGGCAACGCGCGCCTTTGCCCGGGTAATGCGCTGCTCCATGGCGGCTTCCGAGACCAGGAAGGCGCGCGCGATCTGCTTGACCGTGAGCCCCGAGACGATCCGCAACGCGAGCGCAATCTGCTGCGTCGCCGGCAGGTCCGGATGGCAGCAGATGAACAGCAGCCGCAGGATGTCGTCGCGGTAGTGCGAGCCGTCGAGGCGCTCGGCAAGCTGTTCCTCGGCGTCGTCGAGGTCGGAGATCGCCTCGTCCTCCGGCAGCGCCTCCTGCTTCTTGCTCCGCCTGATGTCGTCGATCGCGACATTGCGCCCGACCATGATCAGCCACGCCGCGGGATCGCGCGGCGGGCCGTTCTGCGGCCAGCTCCTCAGCGCCCGCAGGCAGGCGTTCTGGAATGCTTCCTCGGCGGTATCGAGATTGCGGAAGTAACGCAGCAACGCACCGACCGCCTGGGGGCGAGCCGAAGTCAGCGCGGCATCGATCCAGGCGGTATCGGTCATGGCTGCACGCTCCCCGGCCTGAACACGCCGACAGGGCGGATCTCATAAGCGCCACCGGGATTGGCTGCGCCCAGATCCCGCGCTACCTCGACCGCCTCGTCGAGATTCTTGCAGTCGACGACATAGAAGCCGAGCAACTGCTCCTTGGTTTCGGCATAGGGTCCGTCGAGTACCAGCGGCGGATCGTCCTTGCGCAGCGTGGTCGCCGCCGTCGTCGGCAATAGCCGCGCCACCGGGCCGAGCCGGCCCTGCTTGGCGAGTTTTTCCTGTACGACCGCAAGCTTCGTCATGACCGCGGCGTCCTGTTCCTTGGTCCAGGAACCGACATGGTCTTCGTCGTGATAGCAAAGGATGGCGTAAAGCATGGCGGCAAAGCATCTCCGTTGTCATGATGACGAACGATTATGCCCGGAGCCGACAGGGGCGTCGAAGAAATTTTGAGATGTTTCAGGGACCGATGATCGGAGGCGGCGGCGGATTGAAGTGCCGGCAGGTGTGGACGATCGCCTTGGAACAAAGGCTGCACACGGCGAGAACCAGAAGGAAGGTCTTTGCCGTTCTCCAGAAGGCTTCGATCCCGGTGATGCCCCTGCTGCGGCTGTTCCGCCAGGAAAGCGCCAGCGAGACCGCTACCACTGCGGCAATGACAGCCGCTATCACCATGACAAGCCATGATTGGCGCGGAACGGCATCAATTTGCGCATCTGAAGCCTCCCTTGCTGGATCAAAGGAGGCTAGAGAAGCGGTTCGATCCGCGATGTGAGACGGGTCACGCCGGATGGCGAGGCGAAAGGAATGGCAATGACGAAGGGTGCGCTCGCGCTGCTGGTGCATGGCGGGACTGAAAACTGGTCGCCACAGCGCTGGAAGGACCGGTTCGACGAAGTTTGCGCGGGGCGGCCCGTGCTGCAATTGCCGAGCACGTCGTTCGACCCGGCCGATGTACATTACGCCGCGGTGTGGAAGCCACAGCCGGGCGAGCTTGCCGCCTTTCCCAATCTGCGCGTCATCTTCAATCTCGGCGCCGGCGTCGATGCGCTGATGGCCGATCGTTCATTGCCCGACGTGCCGCTGGTGCGCGTCGCCGTCACCGACCTGACCGCGCGGATGACCGAATATGTCGTGCTGCATGTGTTGATGCATCACCGACAGGAACTCTATTTGCGGGAGTCGCAGCGCGAAAAACGCTGGGCGCCGAAATCGCAATGGGCGGCGGGGGCTGTTACCGTCGGCATCATGGGGCTTGGCACGCTCGGCGCCGATGCCGCCGACGTGCTGCGGCGCCTCGGCTTCCGCGTCTGTGGCTGGAGCCGAAGCCCCAAGGCCATCGACGGCATCGATTGCTTTCATGGCGAAGCACAGTTCGACGCGTTCCTGCGGCGGACCGACATCCTGGTCTGCCTGCTGCCGCTGACGCCGGAGACGCGGCACATTCTCAATCGCGACGTTTTCGGGAAACTGAACCGGACGAGCCCGCTCGGCGCGCCGGTCGTGATTAACGCCGGCCGCGGCGGCCTGCAGAACGAGGCCGACATTCTGCAATGCCTCGACGACGGCACGCTCGGTGGCGCCTCGCTCGACGTCTACGCGACCGAGCCGTTGCCCGCCGACAGCCGGTTCTGGACCCACCCAAAAGTGGTGCTGACCCCGCACAACGCCGCCGACACCGATCCCGACGAGATATCGAAATATGTCGCGCAGCAGATCGCACGGTTTGAGGCCGGCGGGGCACTGGAGAATGTGGTGGATCGCGGACGGGGGTATTGATCTCCGTCATTGCGAGCGAAGCGAAGCAATCCATCTCTCCGCACGTGCGGATGGATGGATTGCTTCGTCGCTTGCGCTCCTCGCAATGACGGAGCCCCTACCCCTTCGCCGGCAGCGCGTGCGCAAAGCTCCAGGAATGGCCGAACGGGTCCATGATGCGGGCGTAGCGGTCGCCCCAGAATGAATCCCACGGCTCCAGCGTGACGGTGGCGCCGGCGTCCTTCGCGCGCGTCACGGCGGCATCGCAGTTCTCGACTTCGAGATGGATGGTCACCGACGTGCCTTTGATCTGATCGGGCGAAAACACCGCGTCCACGCCGTGGGAGCCGCGGTGCTCGGGAAAGTCGTCCATGACGAAAATCCGCGCGCCGTTGACGCGGATCTCCGAATGCATCAGCCGCCTGCCGTCCTCGGCCGGCATCCGCATGGTTTCGGTGGCGCCGAGCGCCTTCTTGTAGAATTCGAGCGCGGCGTTCGCGTCGCGAACGACGAGATGGGGGGTGACGATCTGGACGGGTTCGGTCATTTCGAGGTTCCTCCTTTTTGGAGCACGTCATGAAGACGAGCGAGGAAACCGGAAACCGACAGGGCACAGCAAAGATCGTGCGAACGCAGGGACGACCGATTATTTCGTCGCCCCGACCATCACATCGATTGCCCCGTTGACGAGCGCTTCGAGATCCTTGCGCGGGGTTCGGACGCGGGCGCGGATGGCGATGGTGTGAATGGTGGCGGAGGCAAGTTGCGCCAGCACGATCGCGTCGGCGCTCTCCGGTAGCTCGCCCTTCTCCTTGGCGAGCCGGAAACAGCGGGCAAAAGCCTTGTCGAGTTCGGTGAAGCCTTCCAGCACCATGGCGCGGATATCGGGATCGTGCACCGCCTCGGAGGCCGCGGTCATGACCGTAAAACAGCCGCGCGGGCCGGATTCCCCTGATAGATAGATGTCGAGCGCCACCGCATAGATGCGTTCCAGGCGCTTTCGGATCGGCAGCTCATCCCTGAAAACGTTGCCCATCGCGACCCGCGCATCCTCGCGATAGCGCCGGTAGCTCTTGATGAAGAGTTCGCGCTTGTCGCCGAACGCGCCATAGAGGCTCGGCCGGTTCATGCCGGTGGCGGCGGAGAGATCGTCCAGCGATGTCGCCGCAAAGCCGTCCTTGCGAAACAGGTCAAGCGCCTTGCCGAGCGCCACGTCCGGCTCGTAGGCGCGCGGGCGGCCGCGGCGCTTGGGCGCGACCGGGGCATCGATCCGGGGGACCGGCGGCTTACTTTTTTGTACCATTTCGCAATAAATCCCTTGACCGGATTTATATTATGCGGGACGGTATAAAAATCAACCGACCCGACCCAGACGGCGCGGTTGATCAACCGCCAAGGAGGCAACTATGGATCTCTATTTCTCGCCGCTCGCCTGCTCGCTGGCGACCAGGATCGCGCTGTATGAGGCCGGTGCCGAGGCCAACTATCTCGAGGTCGACCCCAAGACCAAGGTGGTGCAGAAGGACGGCTCGGATTTCCGCGCGGTCAATCCGCTCGGGCTGGTGCCGACGCTGCGCACCGACGACGGGACGGTGCTGACGGAGAACGCGGCGATCCTGCAATATGTCGCCGATCGATTTCCAACGGCCGGCATTTCGGCCAACTCCGCTGAAGAGCGCAGCCGCCTGCATCAATGGCTCTGCTTCATCGGCACCGAACTGCACAAGGCGCTGTTCGTGCCGCTGCTCGACAAGACGGCGCCGCAGGACGCCAAGACCTATGCGCTCACCAAGAACCTGTCGCGGCTCGACTATCTCGAGAACTACCTGAAGGGCCGTGAATTCCTGCTCGATCACTTCAGCGTAGCGGACGCCTATCTCGTCACCATCATCAACTGGACGATGGCGACGCCGCCGGTCGAACTGGCGAAATGGCCAAACGTGAAGGCCTATTACGAACGACTGCGCGCCCGCCCGAGCATCGCGAAGGCGACCGCCGAGGAGTTCGAATTGTACAAGGCCGAACTCGCGCGGCACAAGGCGGCGGCGTAAGGCGTAGTTTACGAGAAAGCGCAGCCCGGATGGAGCGAAAGCTCCATCCGGGCTGCGGATCTCACTCCGGCGGCGCCAGCAGCCGCTTCGTCAGTTCCGTCAACGCCCGGCGAAAGATCGAAGCGTCGCCCCGCGCCCGCGCCAGCACCA
The DNA here is from genome assembly GCF_056174665.1 of Bradyrhizobium sp. WYCCWR15520. Taxonomy (NCBI): domain Bacteria; kingdom Pseudomonadati; phylum Pseudomonadota; class Alphaproteobacteria; order Hyphomicrobiales; family Nitrobacteraceae; genus Bradyrhizobium; species Bradyrhizobium sp. WYCCWR15520. The sequence goes on along the minus strand of NZ_JBWBWM010000014.1, from coordinate 90,242 downwards.
GCGCGCCCTGAATGGTCAACAGCGCATCTTCCGCGCGCCGCTGCGCCTGGCTCTTGCTCAATCCTGACCGCCGCAACAGCGATACCAACGCCACCTGCCAGCGCGCAAAATAGCCATCGACCGCCTCGGCAAAAGCATCGCGCGCCGAGCCGAGCGCCACCAGTCCGACCAGGCAGACGCGATCGCCGGAATGGAAATACTGGTCGACGCCCGCGATCATCGCGGCGATCGCGCGCGCGGGATCGTCGGCCTCGCGCAAGGGCGCAAAGATATGGAGCTCGAACCAGGCGTCGATCTCGGCCAGCACCTCAGCGGCCATCTGCTCCTTGCCGCCCGGAAACAGGTGATAAAGGCTGCCCTTGCCAAGCCCGGTGGCCTCCGTGATCAGCGTCAGCGAGGCGCCTTCATAGCCGTGGGCGCGAAATACCTCGCCGAGCGCGCGCAGCACCTCTGTGCGCTCGACGCCCTTCTTCAACATCCGGTCATAGCGGGGTCTCGCTCAATCCCGCGACATCGGCGGGCCGGGGGCCCGGGGCCGGCCAGCGGAAGCGGCGCTCGCTCTCCTTGATGGTGATGTCGTTGATGCTGGCCTCGCGCCGTCGCATCAATCCGTGCTCGTCGAACTCCCACTGCTCGTTGCCATAGGAGCGATGCCACTGCCCGGCATCGTCGTGCCATTCATACTGGAAGCGCACCGCGATGCGGTTCTGGTCGAACGCCCAGAGGTCCTTGATCAGGCGATAGTCGTGCTCCCTGGCCCATTTGCGGGTGAGGAATTCGACGATGGCCTCGCGGCCCTGGAAGAACTCGGAGCGATTGCGCCAGCGACTGTCCTCGGTATAGGCCAGCGACACCCGTACCGGATCGCGCGAGTTCCAGGCGTCCTCGGCCATGCGCGCCTTTTGCGCGGCGGTTTCACGGGTGAAGGGCGGCAGCGGCGGACGCGACATGACAATTTCTCCGGATTGGCGATGCGGAGATTGTACCGATCGGTACAGAGAGTCAATCCGCAGATTATTCCACCAGATCCGCCTTCATCAACAGCCGCAACGATCTCGGGATCGGCTTCGCCCGCCCCTCGCTGATGAAGGCGACGCGCACCTCGGCCTTGACCAGCACCTCGTCGCCGCGCCGCACCTCCTGCGCCAGCGTGATCGAGGCGCCCTTCACCGCGACCGGCCAGGTCACGACGTCGAGCACATCGTCCATCCGCGCGGGGCGCAGAAAATCGAGCTCCATCGAGCGCACCACGAAGGCAAAGCCCGGTGTTTCCTCCTGCGCCTGTTCGAACAGCGCGTGCTGGGAAGCGCCCATCAACCGCAGATGGTTGGTGCGCCCACGCTCCATGAAGCGCAGGTAATTGGCGTGATAGACGATGCCGGAAAAATCGGTGTCCTCGTAATAGACACGAACCTGCATGTGATGGCGGCCATCGCGGATCTCGCCGTCGAGAATGGGTAATGTCACTTGCGGTTCCTGACGCGCTGGAAAGCACTGGTTTTGCGCAAATCCAGCAGGCGCGCAAGCGCTGGCGGCTATGCCACCGCCGGCCTTGCCGCACCCAGCGTCACCAGCACGATCTCCGGCGGCACGCCGAGGCGGAACGGCATGATGCTGCAGCCGAGGCCGCCGGAGACGACGACGTCGCAGTTCATCTTGATGTGGCCATAGGCGAGCTGCTGTCCGGACGGTGAGATCGGCGACCAGCCGAGCATCCGCACCTGGCCGCCATGGGTATGGCCGGAGAGCTGCAGCGCGACGCGCGAGGGCACGCGCCGGGCGATGTCGGGCTCGTGCGCCATCAGAACCACGGGCGCATCGTCGGTGACCTTCGCCAGCGTCGCGCCGAGATCATCGACGCCGATGCGCTTGAGCGGCCGGAAGCGGCGCGCCGGCATGTAAGCGAGCTGGTCGCCGAGACCTGCCAGCCAGAACGAGTGGTCATTCTTGCTGAGCTTCTTGGCGTCGTTTTCGTAAACGGGAATGCCGGCGGCTTCGAGCGCGCGGCCCGCGCTCGGCAGCCCCTGCCCCTCGCGCTGCACGGTCTTGTCTTCCCACCAGTCGTGATTGCCGAGCACCGCATGCACGCCGAGCGGCGCCTTCAATCCCGCCAGCACCGCCGCCCATTCGGCATCGGGGATGATGCGCGTCACCTTGCGATGTCCGGTCACATAGTCGCCGAGCATGACGACAATGTCAGGTTTGAGCGCATTGGTGCGTTCGACGATGTCGCGGATGTGATCGACCGACATCCAGGGATCGCAGGCATGGAGGTCGGCGATGGCAGCGATCTTGAGCTTGAGCCCGGCCGGCCATTGCGGCGGCGAGATGTTGTACCTGGTGACGCGAAGCCGGACGACCGGCGCGCTGAATCCATAAGCGGTGGTGGAGACGCCCAGCGCGCCCAATCCACCTATGCCCTTTAGAAAATGACGGCGTGTTAACATGTGATCCAATCGTGATGCACCGCCAACATGGTGGCGGATTGAGCCCGAATTGCGGTCCGTTTGTGCAGAACGCCAGCAGAGCTCCAGCAACTTCTCACCAGCGGTTCTGCCCTACCAGGGCATCCAGCCGCGCCTTCAGTTCATCCGGCGCGCGATAATACCAGACGCCGCCGAGCAAATCGTGGAAGCGCTTGTTGGCGGCAGCCTCGCGCTCGATGCGGTCGATGGTCTCCATGCTGATGACGTCCTCGAGCGGACCTGCCGCTAGCAGCGACAGCAACACCGGATTGGCCTCGATCTTCAGGATCTCGACGATTAAGTCGATAGCCTTATCGGGGTACTCCTCCCGGAGATCACGCTCGTAGTCCATCATGGCAAAGAAATTGTCGTCGCGGTCGCGCTCGGATTTCGAATATTGCTCGACCCAGGCGCGCGCCAGTTCGGCCACCGACATCGCCTCACAATTGAGCGGGCGTTTTGGCGTGCGGCGCGCGCGATCGTCGGCGCGCCAGCCCTTGCTGTCGGCAATCGCCTCGATGCGGCGCTTGAGCGGCTCATCGGGACCGAAGTGAATTCCGCCGAGCAGCCAGCGCAGGGCGGCACTGTGTTTCGCCTCGGCCTCGATCCGCTCGATCGCGGCGTCGCCATGCGCATAGAGCAGCGACAGCATGAACTTGTCGTTGAGCTGCATCACGGTCGGCTTGTCTTTCTCGGATCGCAGCACTTCGAGCGCGAGGTCGAACGCGCGGTCCGGCCGCTTGTGCGGCAGATGGTCGAAATAGAGGATCGCCGCCCAGGCGGCGCCGGTCTGGTCGCGACGGCTCAGGCGCTGCAACGCGCCCCACATCGAGGCCAGTTCCGGTATCGGCATGGCATCGAGGAAGGTCTCGGTATCGTCGGGCGTCGCCAGTTCCGGCGCCGCCGCTATCAGGGCAAGCATGTCTGCGTCTTCGGTCGAAGCCATCGGTATCTGCACTCCAGGGCAAGCAAAGCTAGGCGCTCAGCGCTAGACGTTTTGCCCTTAGTGCATCTCTGGAATGATCGGGTTCGAAGGGCTCAATCGTCGCTGTCGCCGTTGCCGAACAGGCCGAACTGCGCAGGATCGCGCGCGGGTTCCGCGAGGCCGAGGTGGCGGAAGGCGTGCGAGGTGAGCAGCCGACCGCGCGGGGTGCGCTGCAGATAGCCGCACTGGATGAGATACGGCTCGATGATGTCCTCGATCGCGTCGCGCGGTTCCGACAGCGCCGCCGCCATGGTTTCGACGCCGACCGGGCCGCCGCCGTAATTCATTGCGATCGTCGTGAGATAGCGCCGGTCCATGGCGTCCAGGCCTGCGGCATCGACTTCCAGTGCGCTCAGCGCGTGGTCCGCGATGGCGCGGTCCACGGAACTGGCATCCGCTGCGGAAGCAAAATCGCGCACGCGGCGCAGCAGCCGGCCGGCGATGCGCGGCGTGCCGCGGGCGCGGCGCGCGATCTCGTTGGCGCCGTCGGCCGTCATGCCGATGTTGAGCACGCGGGCGCCGCGGCTGACGATCTTCTCCAGCTCTTCCTCGGTGTAGAAGTTCAGCCGGATCGGAATGCCGAAACGGTCGCGCAGCGGATTGGTCAACAGCCCCGCGCGCGTGGTGGCGCCAACGAGCGTGAATTTCGCCAACTCAATCTTGACCGAACGCGCCGCCGGCCCCTCGCCGATGATGAGGTCGAGCTGAAAATCCTCCATTGCGGGATAGAGCACTTCTTCCACTGCCGGGCTGAGGCGGTGGATTTCGTCGATGAACAGAACGTCTCGCTCTTCGAGATTGGTGAGCAGCGCCGCGAGATCGCCGGCCTTGGCGATCACGGGACCCGAGGTGGCGCGAAAGCCAACGCCGAGTTCGCGCGCGACGATTTGCGCCAGCGTGGTCTTGCCGAGGCCGGGAGGCCCGACGAACAGCACGTGATCCAGCGCCTCGCCCCGCTTGCGCGCCGCCTCGATGAAGATCGAGAGATTCTTGCGCGCCTGCGCCTGGCCGACGAATTCGGACAGCAATTGCGGGCGCAGCGCGGTGTCGCCGACATCGTCGGAACGGCGCTCGGGCGTGACGATGCGGGAGGGGGTGTTCACTCGTTGCCCCTGCGGTACTTGTTGGGCAAAAGCTCGTCGATGGTGACGACCTTCGGCTCGCGGCCATTGTCGGGAACGATGACCTGCGCCTTGGTGTCGTAATCGTGGATCAGCTCGCGGCAGATGCCGCAGGGCGATACCACGGCGATACTGCCGCGCTCGTCCGGCTTGGGATGGCGCACGGCGACGATGGTCTCGATGCCGCGATCGCCGGTTTCGGTGATGGCGCGGCCGATGGCAATTGCTTCGGCACAGACGGCGATGCGGCCGATATAGGCGTCGATATTCACGCCGGTGACGATGCGGCCGTCGCGGGTGCGCAGCGCAGCGCCGACCTCCTGCCAGTCGTTGCGATAACGCCGGCTGATCGCGTCAGTCGCGGCGGCGATCAGTTCTTTGTCCTTTTCGCTCAACATGGCGGAAATGCATTCCTTCGTCGGTCAGTGGCGATCGTAGATCGTGGGCTGGCAAAGGCAGGTCTCGCGCCGTGCCCACCATCCGGTTAATACATTAAATGGTGGGCACGCTTCGCTTTGCCCACCCTACGGCCTCAACGCTCATTTCGCCAATTCCTTCAGGCCCAGCCGGATAAGCTGCGCGGTCTCGGCATTCTCGCCCGCACTGCGCGAGGCGGCGGCAATGGCGGCGGCCGCCTGCGGCTGGCCGTAGCCGAGATTGACCAGCGCCGAGATCGCATCGGTGACCGGGCGCGGCGCGCGGTCGTTGTCGATGGCGCCGGCGAGATGCACCACGGCCGGGTCGACATTGGCAAACGCGGGCGCCTTGTCCTTCAACTCCGAGACGATGCGCTCGGCGACTTTCGGGCCGACGCCCGGCGTGCGCGACACCGCAGCCTTGTCGCGCAGCGCAATCGCATTGGCTAGTTCGGACGGCGGCAAGGTGCCAAGCACCGCAAGCGCGACCTTGGCGCCGACGCCCTGCACGGTCTGCAGCAAGCGAAACCATTCGCGCTCGGTGTCGGTGCGGAAGCCGAACAGCTTTATTTGATCCTCGCGGACATAGGTCTCGATCGACAGTACCGCGGCCTCGCCGGGCGACGGCAGCGCCTGCAGCGTGCGCGAGGAGCAATGCACCTGATAGCCAACGCCGCCGACATCGAGGATGACAAAATCCTCGCCGTAGGAATCGATCAGGCCCTTGAGTTTACCGATCATGCTGGTGACCCGCAGACGATGGAGATTTCGTCATGGCCGGGCTTGTCGCGGCCATCCACGTCTCCGGCATCGACGACAAAAGACGTGGATGCCCGGCACAAGGCCGGGCATGACGGGTTGGAGATGTATCGACCGATCATAGGCTCGCCACCTTCAGCCGCAGCGCCGCGCCCTGGCGGTGATGCGCGTGCGTGATCGCAATCGCCAGCGCGTCCGCAGCGTCGGCGGATTTCGGTTCGGCCTTCGGCAGCAAAATTTTCAGCATCACGGCGATCTGGTTCTTGTCGGCGTGTCCGGCGCCGACCACGGTCTTCTTCACCTGATTGGGCGCATATTCCGCAACGGCAATACCGAACATCGCGGGCGCCAGCATGGCGACGCCGCGGGCCTGCCCGAGTTTCAGCGTCGCGACGCCGTCCTTGTTGACGAAGGTCTGTTCGACCGCGGCCTCGGCGGGGCGGAAATCGCCGAGGACTGTGGCGAGCCCCTCATGGATCGCGAGCAGGCGGCTGGCCAGCGGCAGATCGTCCGGCGGCTCGACCGAGCCGCAGCCGATGAAGACCAGGCGGTTGCCCTCGGTCTCGATCACGCCCCAGCCGGTGCGGCGCAGGCCGGGGTCGATACCGATGATCCGGACGGGTTGGCGAATCGGTGGGAGTGTCATGGCGTAGTGATAACGCCAGAGCCAGGTGAACGAAACATAAAGAGAACGGAAATCCCCTGCCCTGGGACCAGCTCCTCACTCCGCACGTCATCCCCGCGCAGGCGGGTCGCAGCCGACGCGTTCGTCCCTACCCGCCCATCTTGGCGACGAGGCCGTCGGAGATCTCGAAATTGGCGTAGACGTTCTGGACGTCGTCGTGCTCGTTGAGGAGGTCCATCAGCTTCAACAGCTTCTCGCCGGTCTCATCGTCGACCGACACCGTGTTCTGCGGCTTCCAGGTCAGCGCCGCCTTGCGGGCTTCGCCGAACTTGGCTTCCAGCGCTTTTGCCACTTCGCGAAAGGTTTCCTGCGAGGCGTAGATCTCGTGGCCGCTTTCGCTGGATGCGACGTCATCGGCGCCGGCTTCGATCGCGGCTTCCAGCATGGCGTCGTCGGAGGCGACGCTGGCGTCATATTCGATGATGCCGGTGCGGTCGAACATGAAGGCGACCGAGCCGGTTTCGCCGAGATTGCCGCCGGACTTGGTGAAGTAGGAGCGGATGTCGGAGGCGGCGCGGTTGCGGTTATCGGTCAGCGCCTCGACGATCACGGCCACGCCGCCGGGGCCATAGCCCTCGTAGCGGATTTCGTCATAGCTCTCGCTTTCGCCGCCAGTCGCCTTCTTGATGGCGCGCTCGATATTGTCCTTTGGCATGTTCTCCTGGCGCGCCGCGATCACGGCCGCGCGCAGCCGGGGATTCATGGCCGGGTCCGGGGTCCCGAGCTTGGCCGCGACCGTGATTTCGCGCGCCAGCTTGCCGAACAGTTTTGACTTCTGGGCATCCTGCCGGCCCTTGCGGTGCATGATGTTCTTGAATTGGGAATGGCCGGCCATGCGAGGTCTCTTGGATTCGTCCGGAAGGATGTGGGGGCTTGAAGCGCGGCCTTATAGGCCCAGAATCGGCCGAAATCAAAGATTTACGACCCCATCGGGTATGTAAGTACTGCCGCGCGACGAAATATCAGGCAGTTGTTAACCATGACTTCATGCTCGGATGAGAGGATTTCGCACCGATCCTCAATTTTTAAGAGACGTCATGGCCTTCGGATTGTTCAAAAAGCAGGCCCCGGGACCGGTCGCACCTGCCGTCCAGCCCAAGGCCCAGACGGCTTCGACCCCGGCGGAAATCGCTTCCGGCGATGGCGATTCGGCCAAGGCGATCCTCGAACTGCTGGAGCTCGAACTCGGCGCGATGATCCGCCAGCTCGAGCGCGCGGCCAATTCGGTCGCCGGCGGCGCCGAGGCGACGGCTGCGACTCTCTCGACCATCCGCCAGCGCACCAATGCCCTGACCGACCGCACCAGCGCCGCACAGGGCACGGCGACGACCTTTTCGCACGCCGCCGACAAGTTCACCCAGTCGGCGCAGGGAATCGGCTCCCAGGTGCGCGACGCCGGCAAGCTCGCCGATCAGGCCAGCGAGGCCGCCCGCGAAGCCAGCGTTAATGTCGATCGCCTCAGGGAATCATCGGCGGCGATCGGCAACGTCGTCAACCTGATTGCCCAGATCGCGCGGCAGACCACACTGCTGGCGCTCAATTCCACCATCGAGGCCGCGCGCGCCGGCGAGGCCGGACGCGGTTTCGCCGTAGTTGCCACCGAGGTGAAGGCGCTCGCGGTGCAGACCCAGAACGCCACCGAGGAAATCACCAAGAAGATCGAGGCGCTGCAGCGCGACGCTGCGGGCTCGGTCGATGCCGTGCATCGCATCACGCAGTCGATCGAGGCGATCCGCCCGGTGTTCGAGAACGTCAACGGCGCGGTCGCCGAGCAGAACGCCACCACAGGCGAGATGGCCGACAATGCAGCCTCCGCCTCCTCCTTCATCGCCTCGGTCGGCGACAGCGCCGGCGAAATCGACCACGCGACCAAGGAAGCCGAGGCCCATGGCGAAAGCGTCGCCAAGGCTGGACGGGCCGTTACTGCGTTCGCGCAGAAGCTCAAATCGCGCTGCGCCGTGCTGCTGCGTCAGGGCGGACACACCGAGCGCCGCGAACCGCAAAAGCTGCCCTGCAGCCTCAAGATCGAAATCCAGACGCCACGCGGCGTGATATCGGCGCCGGTTTACGAGATTTCGATGGATGGCATCCTGGTCAGCGGACCCGATGCCGACAGGCTGGCGCAGGGCCAGAGTTTTGATGCGACGCTGCAGGATGTCGGCGCGTGCCGCATTCGCGTCAGTGAGCGCGCGAAGGCCGGCACGCAGGCGCGGTTCGAGCGCACGAATGCCGCGCTGACCGAGAAGGTCGAAGACAAGCTGTTTTCGATCCAGGACGACAACACCGAGGCGGTTACCCGCGCGATGGAAGCCGGCGCGGCGCTGAAGAAGATTTTCGAGAACGGCGTCAACAGCGGCGCCATCTCGATGGAAGACATGTTCGACACCAATTATGTCGAGATCGCGGGCAGCAACCCGGTGCAATATCGCACCAGGATCCTGGACTGGGCCGACCGCGCGCTGCCGCCGTTCCAGGAAGCGTTCCTCGCCAAGGATCCGCGAATGGCGTTCTGCGCCATGATCGACACCAACGGCTATCTGCCGGTACACAACAAGATCTATTCGCATCCGCAGCGGCCGGGCGACGTCACCTGGAACACCGCCAACTGCCGCAACCGCCGCATCTTCAACGATCCCGCGGGACTTGCCGCCGGGCGCAACCAGCGCGCCTATCTGATCCAGAGCTACGCCCGCGACATGGGCAACGGTAACACGGTGATGATGCGCGAGATCGATGTGCCTGTCAGCGTCAACGGCCGCCACTGGGGCGGGTTCCGCACGGCCTACCGGCTCTAGTGCGCTCTCGGCTCTAGTGCGCTCTCAGGCAAGACTCCAAGGCGCGAATCACATCCTAAACTTGGAATTGGAATGCGATCACCGCGGTGGGCCGATCATCGGCTCCGACTGGAGAATGCTCTGATATGTCCGTTGTGCAGCGTGCAGTCCTGGACACGCAATCCAACCAGACACTGGCCGAACGGCTCATTGACCAGCTCGCCGACCGCATCGGCGGGCTCGGCGTGGAGCTTGCCGATATCGCCGGCAACGTCCAGGAGGTCGCGAGCCGCGTCGCGAACCAGTCGGAGCGGTTCCACCACCTGCAGAAGACGGCCGAGACGATGGTCTCGGCCAACCGCGACATCGCCAACGCATCGCAGGCGGTGCAATCGACCATGTCCGCAGCCGTCGTAGAGATCGTTCAGTCGCGCAGTGCGGTGGATGCGGCCGTCCAGCACATCGCCGAACTCGTCGAAGCGGTCGGCCGCATCGAGGCCCGGCTCAGCGCCGTCGGCTCGGCGCTGTCGCAGGTTGCAAAAGTTTCCGGCTCGATCGAGGCGATTGCGAAGCAGACTAACCTCTTGGCGCTCAATGCCACGATCGAGGCAGCGCGCGCCGGGACCGCCGGCCGCGGCTTTGCCGTGGTCGCGAGCGAAGTGAAGAACCTGGCCGAGGGGACTCGCCAGGCCACGCAACAGATTTCCGATACCATGCGCGATCTCGACGGCCAGATCGGCAGCCTGATCGGCGAGAGCAGCGACGCCTCACTCCGCGCCAAGAGCGCCGGTGAAGGCGCACAAGAGATCAGCGGTATCATCGCGCGCGTGCACCAGGGCATCGCGTCCGTAGGCCAGGAGATCGACGGCGTCGCCAGGGCCGCGACGTCCAATCTCGGCCATTGCGACACTGTCATCACCGAGCTCAGCGAACTCGCCAAGGGCGTCGACCTCTCCTCGCACGATCTCAAGCACGCAGACGACCGGGTGGCAAAGCTGCTCGAGACCTCCGAAGGCCTGATCGCGCTGATCGCCGACAGCGGCGTCGAGACCTCGGATGCACCGCTGATCCGCGTCGTCGTCGACACCGCCAAGCGCATCTCGACCGAATTCGAGGCCGCGATCGACCGCGGCGAGATCACGCTCGACCAGTTCATGGACGAGAAGTACCGCGAGATATCCGGCACCGATCCCAAGCAGTATCTCACCAATTACGTCGACTTCACCGACCGCGTGCTGCCCGAGATCCAGGATCCCATCCAGAAATCCGATCCGCGCATCGTGTTCTGCGTCGCCTGGGCCAAAGGCGGCTATCTGCCGACCCACAATCCGAACTACCGCCTGCCGCAGGGCCCCGATCCGGTCTGGAACAACGCCAATTGCCGCAACCGCCGCCTGTTCAACGACCGCGCGGTGAAGAAGGTGGCGGCGAACACAAAACCGTTTCTGCTGCAGACCTACCGGCGCGACATGGGCGGCGGCAATTTCGTGCTGATGAAAGACCTGTCGTCACCGATCTTCATCCGCGGCCGCCACTGGGGCGCCTTCCGGATGGGTTTTCGGCAAAACTAACGCATAATCGGTTGTCGTGACTTGGCCTTCGACATGCGGGCGCCGTCACTGGGGCGACGCCATGGCCCACAAGATGTAATCGCACATTTCATCAAATAGCACGCGTCGCTTCGCCCGAATTGCCGCAGGCCGCCTGCAGAAAGCGCAGCGCGACGGCGTTTCTGTAGGGCCATCCAATCTCTTCGCCGTTGCAGACGCGTATCGTGGCGTGTGCCCGATCCGCAAAATCAGCATATCACATCCATCGCTTTTGCGCACGACAAACAGGCCGGTGAAAGTCATCGTACTAACGCGCGGATATGACATCCCCTAGCACCGAAGCAGGCGGAGATGAAAATGACGCATTCTGGGACAGCGGAGTCCAAAGCGACGATCACCGCCGCGCTGGAGAAAATCCCGGTCACACTGACTGTCAATGGCGCAGAGGTAAAGCTTTCAGTCGCGCCGTGGACGACGCTGCTGGATGCGCTGCGCGACCGTCTCGACCTGACCGGCACCAAGAAGGGCTGCGATCACGGCCAGTGCGGCGCCTGCACCGTGCTGGTCGACGGACGGAGGATCAATTCCTGCCTGACGCTGGTGGTGATGAAGGAAGGCGCCGAGGTGACCACCGTCGAGGGCCTTGCACGCAACGGTGAACTGCACCCGCTGCAACAGGCCTTCATCGATCACGACGCGTTTCAATGCGGCTATTGCACCTCGGGACAGATCTGCTCGGCCGCCGGCCTGATCGCCGAGGGCAAGGCGAGGACGGCCGACGAGATCCGCGAACTGATGAGCGGCAACATCTGCCGCTGCGGCGCCTATCCGAACATCGTGGCGGCGATTCAGCAGGCGATGGAGCGATCATGACCCCGTTTCAATACACGCGCGCCAGCGACATCGCCGACGCCATCAAGCAGATCGCCGCAGACCCGTCCGCCAAATTCATCGCGGGCGGCACCAACCTGATCGACCTGATCAAGTACGATGTCGCGACGCCTACCCGGCTGATCGACATCTCACGCCTGCCGCTCAGGAACGTGGAGGAGACCGCGACCGGCGGCGTTCTGATCGGGGCGTTGGTCCCGAACACCGACCTCGCCTACCATCCGCTGATCGAAGCGCGCTATCCGCTGCTGTCACGGTCAATTCTGGCTGGTGCGTCGCAGCAGTTGCGCAACATGGCGTCGACTGGCGGCAATCTCGTGCAACGGACGCGCTGCTTCTATTTCTATGACGCGACGACGCCATGCAACAAGCGCGAACCGGGCAGCGGCTGTTCGGCAGTCGACGGCATCAACCGCATCAATGCAATACTGGGCACGAGCGAATCCTGCATCGCCACCCATCCATCCGACATGTGCGTGGCGCTCGCCGTTCTGGAAGCGATCGTGCATGTCACAGGTCCGGCCGGAGCGCGCACCATTGCATTCGCGGATTTCCACCGCCTGCCCGACAACACACCGCAGATCGACACCAATCTGGAGCCCGACGAGATCATCACGGCAATCGAACTGCCGGCAAAAGGTTTCAGCACAAACTACTCCTACCTGAAGATCCGCGATCGCCTGTCCTATGCGTTCGCGCTGGTATCGGTGGCGGCAGCGCTCGAGCTTGACGGCGACACGATCAAGGAGGCACGCTTGGCGCTCGGGGGCGTGGCGCACAAACCATGGCGCAGTTCGGCGGCCGAAGTCGTTCTGCGCGGCCAGCGCGCTGACGCGAGCGCATTTGCGAACGCCGCAGACATCCTGCTGCGCGGCGCCAGGGGTTTCGGACACAACGACTTCAAGATCGGCCTGGCGCGGCGCGCCATCGTGCGGACGCTTGGTCAGGCTGCGCGAGGCACGCCGCAATCGATCTCCGATAAGAAAATACGGTGAATGCAATGGCAAGCTACATCGGAACAGCGACGTCCCGTGTCGACGGCCGGGCCAAGGTTACCGGCGAAGCCAAATATGCCGGCGAGTTCAACGTTCCCGGTCTCGTCCACGGCTATGTCGTCGAGTCGGTCATCCCGAAGGGGCGGATCGTGCGCATCGACACCAGCGGCGCGCTGGGCATTGCCGGCGTGATCGACGTGCTCACCCACCACAATCGACCGCCAATGGCCGACAAGGATGACGCCTACAAGGACGAGGTCGCGCCCGAGAAGGGTTCGCCCTACCGCCCGCTCTACGACGACAGGATCCAATTCACCGGGCAGCCGGTCGCGCTGGTGCTGGCGGAAGATTGGGAAACAGCGCGCGTCGCCGCCTCGCAGGTGAGGATCGAATACCAGAAGGAGCCGCACGTCACCGACCTGCACGCAGAGCGCACCAGGGCGTATGCCATCGACACGTCGGAGAAGCCGCGCGGCGATGCCGAAAAGGCATTTGCGTCCGCCGCCGTCCGCCACGCGGCCGAATACACCATTCCGACCGAGCACCACAATCCGATGGAATTGTTTGCCTCGACCGCGATCTGGGAGAACGGCCAGCTTATCGTCTACGACAAGACGCAAGGAGTGCAGAACGTCCAGCAGTATCTTTGCAAGGTTTTCAAGCTGCAGCCCAACGCGGTTCGTGTCATGTCGCCCTATATGGGTGGCGGTTTCGGCGCGGGCTTGCGTCCGCAATATCAGGTCGTGCTGGCCGTGCTGGGAGCTACCGCGCTCAAGCGCCCGGTCCGCGTTATGGTGACGAGGGCGCAGATGTACGCGCTCGGCTACCGGCCGGCGAGCATCGAACGGCTGGCGCTCGGCGCGAGCAGCAGCGGCACACTCGAATCCATGCAACATGAAGCCATCGCCGTGACCTCGCAGTTCGAGGAATTTGCGCGCAACGACACCGGCTGGGGCAATCTGCTCTACAAGAGTCCCAACGCGAAATTCGAGCACAAACTCGTCAAGCTCGATCTGCCGACGTCCTGCGACATGCGGGCGCCGGGCGCTGCGACCGGCGTCTATGCGCTGGAATGCGCGATGGACGAACTTGCCACCGCGCTCAAGACCGATCCGGTGCAGTTACGGCTGCAATGCTATTCCGACCGCCATCAGGGCGAGGACCTTCCCTATACCAGCAAGCAACTTCGCGAGTGCTACGCGCAGGGCGCGGAGGTGTTTGGCTGGAACAAGCGCAACGCCGAGCCGCGCTCGATGCGCGACGGCAGCGAGTTGGTCGGCTGGGGCATGGCATCCGGCGTATGGGAAGCGCTGCAGGTGCCGGCCACGGTCCGCATCGTGCTGACGGCGAACGGCCACGCCGAAGTGGCGACCGCCGCCTCCGATATCGGCACCGGAACCTACACGATCATGGCGCAGGTGGCGGCCGACATGCTCGGCCTGCCGATCGACAATATCAGCGTCAAGCTCGGCGATTCCACCCTGCCGCAGTGTCCGGTGGAAGGCGGCTCGTGGATCGCATCATCCGTGTGCAACGCCATCGCGAATACCGCCCGCGCGGTTCGCGGCGACTTGCTGGAGCTTGCAAAGACGACGACGGATTCACCGCTGTCGGGCGCCGGCGTAGACGACGTTGCGCTGATCGACGGCAAGATCGTCAGCAAGCGGGATGCAGGCCGCGCGGTCTCGATCGCGAGCGCGATGCAATCAGGCAAGGCCGAGCGCATCACGCGCGAGGAAACCAACCAGCCTTCCGAAGACAAGTCTCACGCGCGCAATGTGCACTCGGCGATCTTCGCCGAGGTCAAGGTCGACGAAGAGATCGGCATCGTCCGCGTGACTCGCGTGGTCAAAGCCGTCGCCGCGGGCCGCATTCTCAACCCCAAGACGGCCCACAGCCAGGTCATGGGCGGCGTGGTCTGGGGCATCGGCATGGCGCTGCACGAAGAAACGCTCTACGACCATCGCTTCGGACGGGTGATGAACGCCAATATCGCCGAATACCATGTGCCAGTGAATGCCGACATCCACGACATCAAGGTCATCTTTGTCGACGAACCGGACGAGATGGTCAACCCGCTCGGCATCAAGGGCCTCGGCGAGATCGGCATCGTCGGCGTCGCGGCGGCGATCGCCAACGCGGTCTACCATGCAACGGGAAAGCGCGTGCGCGACCTGCCGATCACGCTGGACAAGGTGATTCAGTTCAATTGAGAGGACTTGTCAGCTCCAGAATCCCGGCACTGCCGGCTCGAGCCTGCCGCCGGCCCGCACCGGCGCAACGCGCAGCGCGAGGCCGGTGGCATCATCGGTCTCGACTGCAACGCCACTGAGTGTCGCAACACCGGCCGCCGGTTCGAAGCGGGCTGACGGAATGCCCGTCGTGAAGCGCCGCAGCGGCTCCTCCTTCTGCATCCCGATGATAGAGTCATAGTCGCCGGTCATGCCCGCGTCGGTCATGTAGGCGGTGCCGCCGGCGAGAATCTGGTGATCCGCGGTCGGCACATGGGTGTGGGTGCCGACGACGAGGCTGGCGCGGCCGTCGCAGAAATAGCCGATGCCCTGCTTCTCGCTGGTCGCTTCGCCATGGAAATCGATCACGATCGCGTCCGCCGCCTCGCCGAGCGGACAGGCCTCGAGCTCGCGATTGAGGACCTGAAACGGATCGTCGAACGGCGTCATGAAGACGCGGCCGATGGCGTTGACGATGAGCGCGCGCTTGCCGTTCTT
This sequence comes from Bradyrhizobium sp. WYCCWR15520, assembly GCF_056174665.1. NCBI lineage: Bacteria > Pseudomonadati > Pseudomonadota > Alphaproteobacteria > Hyphomicrobiales > Nitrobacteraceae > Bradyrhizobium > Bradyrhizobium sp. WYCCWR15520. The sequence goes on along the minus strand of NZ_JBWBWM010000014.1, from coordinate 74,872 downwards.
GGTATCGACCAGCGCCGCACCGCGGCCCGGCGTGCCCTTGGGAAAGTTTGCGGGGCGGATCAGCTTTGGCGCACGCTCGATGAACACCAGCGCCTCGCGCTGATCCCAGGCGTGATTGCCGAGCGTGATGGCATCCGCGCCGGCATCGAGCAGTTCCTGATAGATCGTCTCGGTGATGCCGAACCCGCCGGCGGAGTTCTCGCCATTGACGACGACGAGATCGAGCGCCCAGCCCCTGATCATGCCGGGAAGATGTTCCGCGATCGCGGTACGGCCAGCGCGACCGACCACGTCGCCTACGAAAAGAATACGCAAAGTTCAGCTCCGGAAATCGAACACTTTCTTTTCCGTTAGCACATAATCCAGCGCCACGTCGTGCGGCAGCGCGGGAACGGTTTTTATTTCCTGCACGGAAAAGGCGGCGCCGATCGCCGTGATCGCCTTGGCTTTTCGCAAATGCGCCAGCGTGAAGTCGTAATGTCCTGCACCATAGCCGATGCGGTGACCCTCGCGGTCGAACGCCGCCAGCGGCACCAGCATGATGTCGGGAATCAGTTCTTCGGCCGCAGGCGATGGTTCGAGGATGCCGAGCGGGCCCAGCATCAGGCGATCGTCGGGCGACCACGCGCGGAACGCCAGCGATTTTCCGCGCGACAGCACGGCCGGCAACGCGAGCTTTGCGCCCTGCCCGGCGAGCTTGCGCATCAGGGGCGCCGGATCGATCTCGCTGCGGATCGGCGAATATCCTGACACAACGAGGCCCGGCTCGATTCCAAATGGCAGGCCGCGCTTGGCGATCGCCTGCGCTGCAGCGGCGCGCTGCTCGTCGCTCAATGCGTCGCGCTTGGCGAGCGCTGTCGTGCGGAGGTCGGCTTTGGAGAGGGTTGTCGTCATGCCATGCTGCTCTTCGCCGTCATCACCCGCGAATGCGGGTGATCCAGTATTCCAGAGACTTCAGTGATTCAACCGAGACGCCGCGGCGTACTGGATACCCCGCATGCGCGGGGTATGACGGGACGTGCGCGGGTAGGACAAAGTCACGAGCAAGAACAAACAAGAGTGCGAAGCCGCGATCGCCGTTGAAGCACTCGATCCCGGAGTTCCCTACGAAAGTAGGTGGGCACCATATGTCCGGATCCACGGACCCGGCCAGGGACAGTTCCCTAAAGGATCGATAAGGCCCCGGGGATATATGGCTCCTGACGCGCGACGCAGCTTCGCAAGGACCAATGTAGGCGTTACGGGCGGAATCCGCCAGCGGTGATCTCAACGCGGTGCTTGAGCGCTTTTGCGTGGCTTTATGCGGCGCACGTGAACGGAGGCCCCTGCGCCTCAGACACCATCGACGACGATAGACTGTCACCCCGCCCCGCCGCTGCGCGGCGACCCCAAGAGCGAGCTTCGCTCGTCTCGACCCGTCCAGGGGAGGGTGAAAGAGACATCACCCGATTGCGACGCCGTTGCCGATGGTGCGGTTGATCACCTGCGTGGTCTTTTCGATGCGGTCGGCGGCGGCGTTGAGGGCGTTGGCGACGGCCACTTGGGTGGCCTTGGCGCGGTCGGCGGCGGCCGTGCGAACGTTGCGCAGGGTTTCGAGTTCGCCCTCCAGCGCGCGGATGCGCGCGTTGGCATCGACCAGTTCGTCGCACACCGTCAGCGCGGCCATCACCGTCAGCCGCGCATCGCCGATCTCGCCGAACTTGCCGCGCAACTCTCCGACCCGCGATTCCAGGCTCTCGGCGAGTTTGAGGAGCCGCACTTCCTGCCCTTCCTCGCAGGCCATGCGGTACTGCCGGCCGTTGATGGTGACGTTGATGTGGCTCATTCATCCTCTCCGGCGTCGAGCACCGCGCGGATGGTGCCGATCGCGGCATCGAGTTTTTCTGATATCTCGCGATTGGCGCGCTCCAGCCTGCGCGTCTTCACCAGCGAGCCGTCGAGTTCGTCGGCAAGACGCGAGCGATCGGCGCCGAGCGCCTGGATCCGGCTCGCCAGTTCGTTCTCGTCGCGGTCGGCATCGCGCCGCCGCTCGGCCGCAGCCTCGAGCGCGTCGAGTGCCAGCATCAGGCGCCGAGTGGCGACATCGATGTCGACTTGGACCGGCTCGGCATTGCCGATACCGTTAGTGTGACGATCGCTCATGAGAGACAGCGCGCACCTTCGCGTGAGCCCGCCGGACGGCAGCAAAATCCGCGGTTCGGCAAGCGGTTAGAGCCCGAAATTTACGTGGCAAGCGAGGGAAGCGCAACGCCGACGCGAAGCTATGCACTGCTAAGCAACTTTTTGGACCGGAAGGGCGTTTCCCCGCCTTGGACTCGGGGGGATTGAGGTGCTATCCAGCCCGCACTTTCCCCTAAGCACGCCCGTATTCCGGCCTTCGCCCGGTACGTACCCCTAACCAAGCACCTCATTTCAGGCGGATTTTCATCATGACGCAAGTCGATCACACCCGTATGGCCAATGCGATTCGCGGGCTTGCCATGGATGCCGTCGAAAAGGCGAAATCCGGCCATCCCGGCTTGCCGATGGGCGCTGCCGACATCGCGACCGTGCTGTTCACACAGTTCCTCAAATTCGATGCAACTGATCCGAACTGGCCGGACCGCGACCGCTTCGTGCTCTCGGCCGGACACGGCTCGATGCTGCTCTATGCCCTGCTGTACCTCACCGGCAACAAGGACATGACGCTCGACCAGATCAGGAATTTCCGCCAGCTCGGCTCCAAGACGCCGGGCCATCCTGAGAACTTCGAGACCAGCGGCGTCGAGACCACCACCGGCCCGCTCGGCCAGGGCATCGCCACCGCGGTAGGCATGGCGCTGGCGGAAAAGATGCTCGCCGCCGAGTTCGGCAAGAAGGTGGTCGGCCATCACACCTACGTGCTCGCCTCCGACGGCGACCTGATGGAAGGCGTGTCGCAGGAAGCGATCGCGCTGGCCGGGCACTGGAAGCTGAACAAGATGATCGTGCTGTATGACGATAACGGCATCTCGATCGACGGCCCGACCTCGCTCGCCGATTCGGTCGATCAGGTGAAGCGCTTCAAGTCCGCCGGCTGGGCGGCGGAATTGATCGACGGCCATGATCCGAAGACGATTGCCGCCGCGATCACCCGCGCGCAGAAATCCAACAAGCCGTCGTTGATCGCCTGCAAGACCACCATCGGCTATGGCGCGCCCACGCGGGCCGGCACGGCGAAGGCCCACGGCGAGGCGCTCGGCGCCGACGAGCTCAAGGGCGCCAAGGAAAAGCTCGGCATCTCGCTGGAAGCCTTCTCGGTACCTGACGATGTGCTGAAGGCATGGCGTGAGGCCGGCAGCCGTGGCGCTGCCGCGCGCCAGGAATGGGAAAGCGTTTTCGCCGAGCTCGGCCCCCGCAAGCGCGCCGAGTTTGAGCGGCGGATGCGGCACGAGCGGCCGGCCGCGCTGTCGAAGGCGCTGCGCGCGCACAAGAAGGCATTGCTGGAATCGCCGCAGAATGTCGCCACGCGGAAATCCTCCGAATCCGCGATCGAGGCAATTGCGGCTGCGATGCCGATGGAATTCCTCGCCGGCTCGGCCGATCTCACCGGCTCCAACAACAACAAGGCAAAATCGGCTGTCGCGTTTTCGGCCAAGACGCCGAAGGGTCGCTTCATCCATTACGGCATCCGCGAGCACGGCATGGCCGCGGCGATGAACGGCATCTTCCTGCATGGCGGCTTCGCGCCGAACGGCGCGACGTTCCTGGTGTTCACGGACTATGCGCGGCCCGCGATGCGGCTTGCCGCGCTGATGGGCGCGGGCGTCGTCTATGTGATGACCCATGATTCCATCGGGCTCGGCGAGGATGGACCGACGCACCAGCCGGTGGAGCATCTCGCAGCACTTCGCGCCATTCCCAACATGCGCGTGTTCCGCCCCTGCGACGCCGTCGAGGTCGCCGAGTGCTGGGAGCTCGCGCTGAACCGTGTCGACGGTCCGACGGTGCTGGCGCTGACCCGCCAGAACCTGCCGCAACTGCGCACCAACGCGCCGAACGATAACCCTTGCGCGCATGGCGCCTATGAACTGGTCGCAGCCCAGGGTGAGGCCAAGGTGTCGCTGTTCGCCTCGGGCTCCGAGGTCGAGGTCGCCGTGGCCGCCCAGAAGCAACTGGCTGAACGCGGCATCCCGTCGCGGGTGGTCTCGGTACCCTCGCTGGAGCTGTTGCTGGCGCAGCCGGCGGACCGCCAGCAAGCCATCATCGGCAATGCACCGGTCAAGGTCGCCATCGAGGCCGCGGTACGGTGGGGCTGGGATGCCATCATCGGCCACGATGGTGAATTCGTGGGCATGCACGGTTTCGGCGCCAGCGCGCCAGCCAAGGACCTTTTCAAGCACTTCGGAATTACCGCCGAGGCCGTCGTTAACGCTGCCGTGAAGGGCCTGGGCTGACGGTTGAGCTCTTGGGGAAAAAGGACTACCTAGACCCCCATCTTGACCGTTCCCGCCCGGCAGAACCGGGCGTTCCGCCGTAAGCCCCTCCGTGGAACGACTCCGCGGGGCCGGCACCGGCTATTAGAGGAGAGACCAGCATGGCAATCCGCGTCGCGATCAACGGATTTGGCCGCATTGGCCGCAACGTGTTGCGGGCGATTGCGGAATCTGGCCGCAAGGATATCGAAGTGGTCGGGATCAACGATCTCGGCCCGGTCGAGACCAACGCCCACCTGCTGCGCTTCGACTCCGTGCATGGCCGCTTCCCCGGCACGGTGACCGTCGACGGCGACTCGCTCAGCCTCGGCAATGGCAAGATCAAGGTTTCCGCCGAGCGCGATCCCTCCAAGCTGCCCTGGAAGGCGCTCGGCGTCGACATCGCGCTGGAATGCACCGGCATCTTCACCGCCAAGGACAAGGCCTCCGCACACCTGACTGCCGGCGCCAAGCGCGTGCTGGTCTCGGCGCCCGCCGACAATGCCGACGCGACCATCGTGTTCGGCGTCAATCATGACACCCTGACCAAGGATCATCTGGTCGTCTCCAACGGCTCCTGCACCACCAACTGCCTGGCGCCGGTCGCCAAGGTCTTGAACGACACCGTCGGCATCGAGACGGGATTCATGACCACGATCCACGCCTACACCGGCGACCAGCCGACGCTCGATACCCTGCACAAGGACCTCTATCGCGGCCGCGCCGCGGCGATGTCGATGATCCCGACCTCGACCGGTGCGGCGAAAGCGATTGGCCTCGTGCTCCCCGAGCTCAAGGGCAAGCTCGACGGCGTCGCGATCCGCGTGCCGACCCCGAACGTCTCGGTGGTCGACCTCAAGATCGTCGCCAAGCGCGCCACCGACGCCAAGGAAATCAACGCAGCGATGAAGCGCGCGTCCGAGCAGCAGCTCAAGGGCATCCTCGGCTATACTACTGCGCCGAACGTCTCGATCGACTTCAACCACGATCCCCACTCGTCCACGTTCCACGAGGACCAGACCAAGGTGCAGAACGGCACGCTGGTGCGCGTGATGTCCTGGTACGACAACGAATGGGGTTTCTCCAACCGCATGGCCGACACGGCCGTTGCGATGGGGAAGCTGCTGTAAGATTCTAGATGTCGTCATGCCCGGCCTTGTGCCGGGCATTCTTGTTCCGTCATTCCGGGGTGGTCCGAAGGACCAGACCCGGAATCTCGAGATTCCGGGTTCGATGCTTCGCATCGCCCCGGAATGACCGCCGAGAGTCCGAGCCCGCCCATGACAAAATCATTCCGCACCCTCGATGACGTCGACGTGAAGGGCAAGCGCGTGCTGCTGCGCGTCGACCTCAACGTGCCCATGGAGAACGGCCGCGTCACCGACGCGACAAGGCTCGAGCGCGTCGCGCCGACCATCACCGAAATTTCCGACAAGGGCGGCAAGGTCATCCTGCTCGCCCATTTCGGCCGCCCGAAGGGGCGCGATGCCAAGGATTCGCTCAAGCCCGTCGCGACGGCGCTGGGCGAGGTCATCAAGAAGCCGGTTGCGTTTGCCGACGACTGCATCGGCGAGGCTGCAGCGAAGGCCGTCGGCGCCATGAAGGACGGCGACATCCTCTGCCTGGAGAACACCCGCTTCCACAAAGAGGAAGAGAAGAACGATCCGGCGTTCGTCGCCGAACTCGCCAAGCTCGGCGACATCTGGGTCAACGACGCATTCTCGGCCGCGCACCGTGCGCACGCTTCCACCGAAGGCCTCGGCCACAAGCTGCCGGCCTATGCCGGCCGCACCATGCAGGCCGAGCTCGACGCGCTTTCCAAGGCGCTGGAAGCGCCGACCAAGCCGGTCATCGCGGTCATCGGCGGTGCCAAGGTCTCGACCAAGATCGATCTGCTCGAAAACCTCGTGACCAAAGTCGATGCGCTGGTGATCGGCGGCGGCATGGCCAACACCTTCCTGCACGCGCAGGGCGTCAGCGTCGGCAAGTCGCTGGCGGAGAAAGATCTCGCGGCAACCGCGCTGCGCATCATGGAAAGGGCCGAGGCCGCGAACTGCGCCGTCATCCTCCCCGTTGATGCCGTGGTCGCCTATCACTTCGCGGCCAACTCGCCCTCGCATGCCTATGGCCTCGACGCCATTCCGGCCGACGGCATGATCCTCGATGTCGGCCCGCAATCGACCGCGCGCATTCACGCCGCGATCGATGACGCCAAGACATTGGTCTGGAACGGCCCGCTCGGCGCGTTCGAAATGACGCCGTTCGACCGTGGCACCATAGTAGCGGCGAAGCACGCCGCAGAGCGGACCAAGGCCAAGAAATTGATTTCGGTCGCCGGCGGCGGCGACACCGTCGCGGCGCTGAACCAGGCCGGCGTGGCCGACGATTTTTCCTATGTTTCGACGGCCGGCGGCGCGTTTCTCGAATGGATGGAAGGGAAACCGTTGCCCGGCGTGGAAGTTCTGAAACAGCGTTAAATCCAGACTCGATGGGCGCCACAGGCGCGGCAAATACAGGAGAATCTGAATGGCTCGCATTACCTTGCGTCAACTGCTCGATCACGCGGCAGAGCACGATTACGGTGTGCCGGCGTTCAACATCAACAACATGGAGCAGGCGCTGGCCATCATGGAGGCCGCCTCCTCGCTCGATGCGCCCGTCATCATCCAGGCCTCGCGCGGCGCGCGCTCCTACGCCAATGACGTCATGCTCAAGCACATGATGGACGCCGTCACCGAAATCTATCCGCAGATTCCAGTCTGCGTGCATCTCGACCACGGCAACGAGCCCGCGACCTGCATGACCGCAATCCAGGCCGGCTTCACTTCCGTGATGATGGACGGCTCGCTGAAAGCCGACGGCAAGACCCCCGGCGACTGGGACTACAATGTCGGCGTGACCAAGACCGTCACCGACATGGCCCATCTCGGCGGCATCTCGGTGGAAGGCGAACTCGGCGTGCTCGGCTCGCTCGAGACCGGCATGGGCGACAAGGAAGATGGCCACGGCGCCGAAGGCAAGCTGTCGCACGACCAGCTCCTGACCAATCCCGACGAAGCCGTGAAGTTCGTGAAAGAGACCAAGGTCGACGCGCTGGCGATTGCGATGGGTACCTCGCACGGCGCCTACAAGTTCACCCGCAAGCCGGATGGCGACATCCTCGCCATGAATGTGATCGAGGAGATTCATCGCAAGCTGCCGAACACGCATCTGGTGATGCACGGATCGTCCTCGGTGCCGCAGGACCTGCAGGAAATCATCAACGCCAATGGCGGCAAGATGAAGCCGACCTGGGGTGTGCCGGTTTCCGAAATTCAGCGCGGCATCAAGAACGGCGTGCGCAAGATCAACATCGACACCGATAACCGCATGGCGATGACCGGGCAGATCCGCAAGGTGCTGAAGGACAATCCGGAAGAATTCGATCCGCGCAAGTATCTGAAGCCCGCGATGGAAGCCATGGCCAAGCTGTGCAAGCAGCGGCTGCAGGAGTTCAATACCGCGGGGCAAGCCAGCAAGATCAAGAAGGTGCTGACGACGGCCGAAATGGCCAAGCGCTACACCAAGGGTGAACTCGACCCCAAGATCGCCTGAAAAGGTCGCCTGACCAAGGTCGCCTGACAAGGTCGCCTGGGCCGGCACCCGCGCGCCCAGCAAACACCCAAGGTGCGACGAACGTTTTCTAGGCAATTGCCCGAGAACCGCCTATTTTGGCCAGCAAGGGCATGATGTTTCCGGAGAACGTTCCCATGAATCTTGCTGACCTCAACAAGGTTGCCCTCGCCATGGTCACCCCAGGCAAGGGCATTCTCGCCGCCGACGAATCCTCAGGGACGATCAAGAAGCGTTTCGACGCCATCAAGGTCGAATCGACAGAGGAGAACCGCCGCGACTATCGCGAGATGCTGTTCCGCTCCACCGAGGCGATGAGCAAGTATGTCTCGGGTGTGATCCTCTACGACGAGACCATCTGGCAGAATGCCAAGGACGGCACGCCGCTGGTCAAGCTGATCGAGCAGTCCGGCGCGATCCCCGGCATCAAGGTTGACGAAGGGACGCAGGCGCTGCCGCAGTGCCCGAGCGAACTGGTCACCGTCGGTCTCGACAAGCTCGCCGAGCGGCTGAAGAAGTATTACGACCGCGGCGCACGCTTTGCCAAATGGCGCGCGGTGATTGATATCGGCAGCGGCATCCCAACGATGACCGCGATCAGCGTCAACGCGCATGCGCTGGCGCGCTACGCCGCGCTGTGCCAGGCGGCGCAGATCGTTCCGATCGTCGAGCCGGAAGTGCTGATGGACGGCGATCACGATATCGATCGCTGTTATGACGTGACCCAGCGCGTGCTGAACAAGACGTTCCAGGAATTGCGGGTTCAGCGCGTCGAGCTCGAAGGCATGGTGCTGAAGCCCAACATGGCCATCTCAGGCAAGAAGTGCGCGAAGCAGGCTCCTGTCGATGAAGTCGCGGAGAAGACCGTTCGCCTGTTGAAGAGCTGCGTTCCCGCCGCCGTGCCGGGCATCGCCTTCCTTTCCGGTGGACAATCCGACGAGGAAGCGACCGCGCATCTGGACGCCATGAACCGGATCGGCGGCCTGCCGTGGCGGCTGACCTTCTCCTATGGCCGCGCGCTGCAGGCAGCGCCGCAAAAGGCGTGGTCCGGCAAGGCCGAGAACGTCGCCGCAGGCCAGCGCGCGTTCACGCACCGTGCGCGGATGAATGCGCTGGCGAGCAAGGGCGAGTGGGAAACCGGCCTGGAAAAGAAGGTCGCCTAGACTTGGCTACCAAACCTCTCCCGCCGCGCCCGGCGCCGCGCCTCTATCTCGCGACGCCTGAAGTGGACGATCCGTCTGGGCTCGCAAGTCAGCTCACCGAGCTGCTGGCCGCGGCCGACGTCGCGGCGGTGCTGCTGCGGCTGAAGCAGACCGATCAAAAGACCATGACTTCCCGCGTGAAAACGCTGGCGCCGGCAATCCAGAATGCCGGCGCAGCGCTCCTGCTCGACGGCCATGTCGAGCTGGTGGCGCGCGCGGGCGCCGATGGCGCGCATCTGAACGGCCTTGCCGCACTGGATGATGCTTTCCCGTCGCTGAAGCCGGACCGGATTGCCGGCGTCGGCGGCCTTGCCACACGGCACGATTCGATGGCCGCGGGCGAGGCGGGCGCCGATTACGTGCTGTTCGGCGAGCCCGATGCCAGGGGTCAGCGACCCTCGACGGAAGCAATTGCCGAGCGCCTGCAATGGTGGGACGAACTGTTCGAACCGCCCTGCGTCGGCTTTGCCACCTCGCGCGAGGAGGCTTTCGAATTTGCAGCAGCCGGGGCGGACTTCGTGCTCGCCGGCGATTTCATCTGGGCCGACCCGCGCGGCGCCAAGGCTGCGCTGATCGATGCCGCGCAGGCGATCGCGGAAGGATACGAAGCAACGTTCGGAAAGGCCAAACCCGGCGCCGATCAGGCCGGGCACGGATAACACCGGATATGAAACTGCTGCGTCCCATATTGCTGCTTGCCTGCCTCTCGATAACGATGGCCGGCGCCTCCGCGCAGGTCTCGCTGACGCCGCCTGCGGCGCAGCCACCGGCCGCAAGCCCGCCGGCGGCAAAAAAGGAAGCGCCGCCCAAGCCAAAGGCGCCGCCGGCCGCGAAGCAGCCGGCCGCTACGCCGAAGCCGGCGGCAGCGCCCAAACCGGCGGCCACGCCGACGCCCTTCCCTTCACCGACGGCCGCCTTCGAGGACCCGAACGCCGACCTCGTCTATGGCGCCTATCAGCGCGGCCTCTACAAGACCGCGTTCGATCTCGCGACGACGCGCGCGCAATACAACGGCGACCCGAAGGCGATGACGATGCTGGGCGAGCTCTATGCCAACGGGCTCGGCGTCAAGCGCGATTATGCCAAGGCCGCCGATTGGTACCAGCGTGCGGCAGATGCCGGCGACCGCGAGGCCATGTTCGCGCTCGCCATGATGCGGCTGTCCGGCCGCGGCGGTAACACCAATCGCGAGCAGGCGGTGAAGCTATTGGCTTCTTCGGCCAAGCTCGGCAACGCGAAGGCGGCCTACAATCTGGCGCTGCTCTATCTCGACGGCAACACGCTGCCGCAGGACGTGCGGCGCGCCGCCGAACTGCTGCGCGGCGCCGCCGACGCAGGCAACCCGGAGGCGCAATACGCGCTCGCGACCTTCTACAAGGAAGGCACCGGCGTGCCGAAGGACCTCGACAAGGCGGTGCGGCTGCTGCAGGCGGCTGCGCTCGCCGACAATGTCGACGCCGAGGTCGAATACGCGATTGCACTCTATAACGGCACCGGCACGCCCAGGAACCAGCCCGCGGCGGTCGCGCTGCTGCGCAAGGCGGCGCGACAGAACTCGCCGATCGCACAAAACCGCCTCGCGCGCGTGCTGATCAGCGGACAGGGGGCGCCGATGGACAAGATCGAAGGCCTGAAGTGGCACCTTGTCGCCAAGACCGCCGGCAAGGGCGACCCCGAGCTGGACGAGCGGCTCTCGGAGCTCAGCCCCGAGGATCGCGCCAAGGTTCAGGAGGCGGCGAAGAAATGGACCGGAACAACGGCCAGCAAATGACGCCTTGACGGCGGCACATCTGCAGGGCACCCAGTCCCTAACCTCTGACGGCGTTGGGCCGTTCCCTCACACCACAAGCCCGCATCATGCTCTATTCAGCCGTTATCAACGTCATGGTGAAAGCCGCGCGCCGCGCCGGCCGCAGCCTCAAGCGCGATCTCGGCGAGATCGAGCATCTGCAAGTATCGCTGAAGGGGCCGGCGAACTTCGTCAGCAAGGCCGACAAGCGCGCCGAGGAAATGCTGTACGAGGACCTCGCCAAGGCGCGGCCGGGCTATGGCTTCATCGGCGAGGAAGGCGGCACGCGCGAGGGCGCCGACAAGACCCACACCTGGATCGTCGACCCGCTCGACGGCACCACCAACTTCCTGCACGGCATCCCGCAGTTTGCGATCTCGATCGGCTTGCGGCGCGAAGACACCATCATCGCCGGCGTGATCTACAACCCCGCCAATGATGAGCTCTACATCGCCGAGCGCGGTAAGGGCGCGTTCCTCAACGACCAGCGCCTGCGCGTCGCCGGCCGCCGCCAGCTCGACGAATGCGTCGTCGCCTGCGGCCTGCCGCATATCGGCCGCGGCGACCATGGACTGGCGCTGAAGGAAATGGCCGCGCTGCAAAACAAGGTCGCCGGCTTCCGCCGCTTCGGCGCCGCCTCCCTCGACCTCGCCTTCGTCGCCGCCGGCCGCCTTGACGGGTACTGGGAACGTAACCTGCAGCCCTGGGACATCGCAGCCGGGCAGATCATGGTACGGGAAGCGGGCGGGACGATCTCGGGCATCGAGGGCAACGACGATCCGCTGAAGACCGGGCACGTGATCTGCGGCAACGAGTTCGTGCACGGGGAGCTGGTGAAGATACTGAAGCCGCTGGAGAAGTAGGGCGACGTTTCCAAGCGACGCGCCGTCGCATCATCCGCGATCGGGGTGATGCAGCCTTCCGGAGGCGGCGGAAGGACACGGAGGAGCCTCAGCGCTCCCAGCCAAAATATTGAAAACAACCCCATGCACAGTAGCCGGCACTCGTCGATTGCCGAAGTAGACATTTGACACGTCGGGCAAATCAGCGAGATAAGTCCATCATTCACCGAACGAAGCGATTGTAACAAGTCGTGCGGGGACCATGGGTCGCCGGCGGCTCGCGCGATGGCGCGCCTGAATGCAGGACCCAAAAGATGCCATCGAGCACGCGCACCGGCCTATCGCGAAACCGACTGCTCTGAATTTACTTCCGCTTCTGGAGGCGTGGCCGACATGGCCGGACTTGGCGCTGGATCGCCCGAGTAGCGATTGACCCAAACCGGAAATTGTCAAACCTGGATTGAAGAAAGGGGACAGCCTGTTGTTATGCGTCAATCAAGAATCAGACGACTGGTCGTGTTCGCTGCTGCTTTCCGCTTCCTGCGTGCAACGCGGCCCACGCTCCTCGTCCGGATTGCTGGTATGCAGGTAAGTCACGCTTTGGGAGCCAGTCGCCAAAAGGCGGCTTGCGAGGCTTGATGGTCGATGGTCCAGTCGTTGAAGAGGTCCGCTGCGGTTGCGCGATGTGAATGCTACTCAACAAATGGAGGCGTTTGTTTAAGTAGACGGGCAACCAAAGGGTCGAGGTAAGAATTCTAGAAGGGCAATCATGGAGGCATTTGCTCCGACAAAATTGTAAGCTGCAACCCATCTGGGAGGAAACCATGAGGTATGATCTCAATTCATCATGCATATGTGGTTGTGTTGTGCTTGCTTTGGCGGCCCCGGCGGCCGCTATCCCAGCCGCGGCGGAAGAAGCGGGCCAATGGTTCGGTCGAGCCGTTCTGGTCACCCTGTCCAGCAAGAGCGTGAAGGTGGAAGACCGGGCTGACCATACGGTGTCGGTCACGGAATTCGACGGCGCCGTGTTCAATGCCGACGGCAAGCCCTTCCTCGACAAAGCCCGCTATCAGGTGGTTGATCTAACGGATGCTGGCACTTCCAGCGGCGGCCACAAGACCTTCACAGAGGCCGACGGATCCAAGGTATTTGCCAAGTACGTCCTGAAAGACGCGAAGCCGAAAGAGTTCCGCGGCACCTTCGAGTTCACTGGCGGCACGGGAAAATATGCAGGAATCACGGGCCGCGGTGAGTACCACGTCGTGCTGGTCAGCGACACGGCCTTGTGGGACGAACTCCGGGGCGAGTACAAGATTCCGGCGCCGACCACGGGGAGCGCCGCGCCTCCACGGTAAACTGCGCGGCCGTCAACGCGCAAGATAAGGTGATCTTGATCGACGCAAAGCGTTAGATCGTCATCAAGGAGCCGAGAATCGTGCGCAGACACTTGAGCTTTGCCGGACATCAAAGGTGAACTAGCGTACGGGCTTTAGCCGAGGTCCGGCGCTGGCCCTTCTGCGAATTGTCCGCCCACCTCGTCGAGGTCCGGACAGCGGGGTATAGCGGACCCGATTTGCTCACGTTGAGTTCTTCGCATTTTGACCCAAAGCAAACATTCTCTCTCTACAGAGATGAAGCGGCCTCATCGATATGTCAAAATAAAATTATGGGTGTGAGTGATTTCACACACGTAGGGTGATTTACCGATTAATTTTTCGAAACTCAACTTGAGTGGTTCGCGCAAACGTCTACTAGTCGGGGAAGAGCGCAAGTGGTCGGCCTCCGGTCGAAACGTCGCGATTGACCCCTAACGGAATTCCGGAACCGCGCTACGGACCGGATGACCGTCGGCACCTCGTCGGGTAGACTGTTGCCTAAGCTCCCGAACGGGAACGGGTATGCGCATGGCCCGGAAGCTCGCCGCCATCATCGCCGCCGACGTTGTCAGCTATAGCCGGCTGATGGGTGTCGACGAGGCCGAGACCTTGGCAGCGCTCAAGACGCATCGACGAGATTTGATCGACCCGAACATTGCCGAGCACCAGGGCCGCATCGTCAAGACAACTGGCGATGGCCTTCTGATCGAATTCCCGAGCGTGATCGAAGCCGTCCAATGTGCGGTCGAGGTCCAGCGCGCGATGCAGGAGCGTAATTCGGACGTGCCGGCGGACCATCGCATCGAGTTCCGCGTCGGCATCAACCTCGGTGACATCATCATTGACGGCGACGATATTTATGGCGATGGCGTTAACGTTGCGGCACGGCTCGAAGGCCTCGCCGAAGCCAATGGGATCTGCGTAAGCAGAGTCGTACACGATCAGGTGCGCGACAAGCTGGGTCTGGGCTTCGAGGATCTGGGCGAGCGGCAGCTCAAAAACATCGCCCGGCCGGTCCGCGTCTTCCGGATTGCAACACCGGATATCGAACTGCGGACGCAATCGGCAAACCCCGCACTCGCGATACCGGACAAACCGTCGATTGCCGTACTGCCTTTCACCAACATGAGCGGGGATCCAGAACAGGACTACTTTGCCGATGGAATGGTCGAGGACATCATCACGGCGCTATCTCATTTCAAGGCGCTGTTTGTCATCGCCCGCAACTCCAGCTTCACGTACAAGGGGCGCGCCGTCGACGTGAAGGTAGTCGGGCGTGAGCTTGGAGTGCGCTATGTGTTGGAAGGAAGCGTTCGCAAGGCCGCAAACCGGGTGCGCATCACGGGACAGCTTGTCGATACCGCTACTGGCGCGCATCTTTGGGCGAACCGGTTTGATGGTGGGCTCGGCGACATTTTCGATCTGCAGGACCAGGTAACCGAGAGCATTGTCGGAGCGATCGCGCCGGCGGTTGAAAAAGCCGAGATCGAGCGCGCCAGAAGCAAGCCGACCGAGCGTCTCGACGCCTATGATCACTACTTGCGCGGTTTAGCTAAGTCTTATCAAGATGCTAGTCAGCAAGCGTGCAGCGAGGCACTGCACCTATTCAACTGCGCGATCAAGCTCGACCCAGACTTTGCGACAGCCTACGCTCGTGCCGCCTTTTGCTATGCCAATGCCAAGGCCTTTGGCTGGATTTCACTCACACCGGAAGAGGTTGCCGAGGTATCGAGGCTCGCTCAGCGAGCGGTTGAGCTAGGTAGGGATGATGCGATCGCGCTCGCTAATAGCGGATGGGCATTGGCATATGTTGTTCGCGATCTCGATCGAGGCGCCGCTTTAATCGATCGCGCGCTTGCGCTCAATTCCAATGTGGCCGAGGCGTGGGATTGCGGTGGCTGGGTAAAGAATTGGCTCGGCGAGTACGAGCTGGCGATCAAGCGCTTCACGCGTGCCATACGCCTAAGCCCACTTGATCCGTGGGTCGCACCGATGCGAGCTGGGACTGCGCATGCACATTTCTTCCTAGGTCGCTATGACGAAGCGGCATCGTGGGCGGCAATGGCGTTGCAGGACAATCCAAACTCTCAACCTCTACTTCGTATTGGCGCTGCGAGCAATGCGATGGCGGGACGGCTGGATCAAGCGCAGAAGGCGGTCGTGCGCCTGCGCCAACTCAATTCTACACTGCGGGTTTCCAACCTCAAAAACGTGCTGGGACCTTATCGGCGTGCCGAAGACATCTCGCGATACGAAGAAGGATTGCGGCGAGCCGGGCTCCCCGAATGATACCGCTGGAGGAAGGAAGCGTTACCTTGGCCGATTCTGTCGAGACTTCAGTGAGCGACCGGATGTCGCCAATTGGCACATAGCACCGTTTCGTTGCCATGCGGCAGTACGTCGGCTATCGGGGACATAGCGGACTCTGGCGCGGCGTCAGCCCCGCAAATTGATGAGTTCACTGGTGAAGATTCTGAAGCCGCCGGGGTCGTAGGCGCCACCACGTTTGCTGTCATCATCCGCCAACGCGTCGCGCGAATGCGCGCCCGATGACAGGCTCCGGCGGATGAGTACGCCGCGGCAGCAGTGACGTGCCACGTGGCGGCACGGAGTACTGGATGCCCCGCCGGAGCCTGTCATCGGGCTCGCCGAAGGCGAGACCCGGTGGCGGGGCATGACGGGTTAGGACTTGACCGGCGCCGGCGGTCCATACGGCTCGGCCACGGCCCCCTCCTCCACCTTCTCCCGGTCTCCCGCCAGCACGCGCTGCACGCTGACGAAGAACACCGGCACCATCAATAGGGCCAGGATCACCACCGCGATCATGCCGCCCATGACGCTGGTGCCGAGCGCCTGCTGGCTGGCGCCGCCGGCGCCGGTGGCGATCGCCATCGGCAAGACGCCGCAGACGAAGGCGAGGCCGGTCATCAGGATCGGGCGGAAGCGTAGCGAACAGGCTTCGATTGTCGCCTCGATCAACGGCTTGCCCTGCGCGCGCAGATCCTTGGCGAATTCGATAATGAGGATGGCGTCCTTGGCCGCGAGGCCAATGATGGTGATCAGGCCGACGGTGAAATAGACGTCGTTCGGCAGGCCGCGCATCGTGGCTGCAATCACCGCGCCGCAGATGCCGAGCGGCACCGTCAGCAGCACGGCGAGCGGAATGGTCCAGCTTTCGTAAAGGGCGGCGAGCAGCAGGAACACCACCAGCACCGACAGGCCAAGCAGGAACGGCGCCTGCGAGCCCGACAGCTTTTCCTGCAATGATTGCCCAGTCCATTCGAAACCGAAGCCGCGCGGCAGCTTGCCCGCGAGCCGCTCCATCTCCGCGAGGGCGTCGCCGGACGTGAAGCCGGGCTTGGCTTCGCCGGAGATGCGCACGGCGGGATAATAGTTGAAGCCCGCGATCTGGGTCGGCCCCTTCGACCACTGCACGGTGGCGAAGGCTGAGAACGGCACCAGCTGGCCGCGGCTGTTCTTGACGTTGTAATTGAGAATGTCGTCGGCGTTCATGCGGCTGGCGCGGTCGGCCTGCACGATCACGCGCTGCATGCGCCCACGGTTCGGGAAGTCGTTGATGTAGTTCGAGCCGAGATTGGTCGAGATGGTCTGGTTGATGTCCTCGAAAGTGACGCCGAACGCGCCGGCCTTTTCGCGGTCGATCATCAGATTGACCTGCGGCGCCGGCGGCAGACCCTCGACATAGACCTTGTGCAGCACCCGGCTGGCATTGGCTTCGGCGATCAGGCGATCGGCGGCGGCGACCAGCGCCGGATAGCCCTTCTGCCCGCGGTCCTGCAGGCGGAACGAGAAGCCCGAGGAATTGCCGAGATTGTCGATCGGTGGCGGCTGCAACGCCGAAATCTTGGCGTCGCGGATCGACAAGAGATCGCGGTTGATGTCGGCGACGATGGCGGCAGCGGAATCCCTTTTGCCCCGTTCCGACCAGTCCTTCAGCGTGATGAAGGCCTGCGCGGTGTTCATGCCCTGGCCGAGGAAACTGAAGCCGGTGAGGAAGGTGACGTCCTCGACGCCAGCGCGCTCGCGCAGGTATTTTTCGACCTGCTCGACCGCCGCCTCGGTGCGGGCATAGGAGGAGTCCGACGGCGTCTGCACGTCGGTGGTGATAAAGCCCTGGTCGTCGACGGGCAGGAAGCCGCCGGGCAGCCGGACGAAGGCCCAGCCGAGCCCGATCAGCAGCACGGCGTAAATCAGCATCAGGCGCCCGGTGCGCTTCAGCGAACCCTTCACGGTACGCGTATAGCCGCCGCGGCTGCTCTCCAGCACGCGGTTGAACCAGCCGAACACGCCCGTGCGCGCATGGCCGTGGCCGGCTTCGACCGGTTTCAAGAGTGTCGCGCACAAAGCCGGCGTCAGCGACAGCGCCATCAGCGCCGAGAAGGCGATCGCCGAAACCATGGTGACCGAGAACTGGCGGTAGATGATGCCGACCGACCCCGGGAAGAACGCCATCGGCACGAACACGGCCATCAGCACCAGCGTGATGCCGATGATGGCGCTCGTGATCTGCGACATCGCCTTGCGGGTGGCCTCCTTCGGCGGCAGGCCCTCCTCCGCCATGATGCGCTCGACGTTCTCGACCACGACGATGGCGTCGTCGACGAGGATGCCGACCGCCAGCACCATGCCGAACATGGTCAGCATGTTGATTGAATAGCCGGCCGCCATCAGCATCGCACAGGTGCCGAGCAGCGCCACCGGCACCACGATGGTCGGGATGATGGTGTAGCGGATGTTCTGCAGGAACAGGAACATCACGATGAAGACCAGCACCACCGCTTCGATCAGCGTCATCAGCACCTTGTTGATCGAGGCCTTGACGACGGGCGTGATGTTGTAGGGGATTTCGTAGCCGATATTGGCCGGAAAGAACTTCGATAGTTCCTTCATCTTGGCTTCGACGGCGCTGGCGGTGGCGAGCGCATTGCCGGTCGGCGACAGCAGCACCGAGAGGCCCGCGGTCGGCTTGCCGTTGAGTCGCGTGTTGAACTGGTAGCTGAGCCCGCCGATCTCGATGCGCGCGACGTCGCGCAGCCGCACCGTCGATCCGTCCGGATTGGCGCGCAGCGTGATCGCGCCGAACTCGTCCGGCGAAGAAAGCTGGCCCTTGACCAGCACCAGGGCGGAAATCTTCTGTTCCGGCGTGCTCGGCTCGGCGCCGACGCTGCCGGAGGCGACCTGGGCGTTCTGCGCGGTGATCGCCTTGTTGACGTCGTCGGCGGTGAGGCCGTAGCCGACGAGTTTGGCGGGATCAACCCAGATCCGCAGCGAACGCTCGGTGGAATAGAGCGTGGCGCGGCCGACGCCGGGAATGCGCCTGATCTCGCCGAGCACGTTGCGGATCATGAAATCGCCGAGGCCGATTTCATCGAGCGAACCGTCGGTCGAGTTCAGCGTGATGATCTGCAGCACGGCGGAGGAAGCTTCCTCGACCAGGATGCCCTGCTGGATCACCGCGCGCGGCAGCCGCGCCTCGACGCGCTTGAGACGGTTCTGCACTTCGACCGAGGCGGCGCCGGTCTCCGTGCCGGGCACGAAGTTGGCGATGATTTCGACCTGCCCCAGCGAGTCGGAGGTGGATTCGAAATTGAGAATGCCGGAGGCGCCATTGAGCTCCTCCTCGATCAGACGGGTGACGCTATTGTAGAGGTTTTCAGGCGACGCGCCGGGATAGCTGGTCGAGATCGAGATCGAGGGCGGCGCGATGATCGGATATTGCGCTACCGCCAGCAGCGGAATCGAGATCGCGCCAACCAGACAGATGAAAAGCGCGACGACCCAGGCGAAGATTGGCCTGTCAATGAAGAAGCTAGGCATCTATCGATCTCAACGCGACGTGTGCGTCGCCAGTGAGCCCGATACTGCACCAACCGAGGCATCCGCATCGATCCACGACTTCGCCTTGACCTTGTCGCCTGGCACGAACTTCTGGAACCCGTCGACGACGACGCGGTCTCCCTCCTTCAGGCCCTCGCTGATCAGCCAGACGCCGTCCTGTGCCGGGCCGGTGCGGACCGCCTGCGTCGCCACGCGGCCGTCATCCTTGACCACGAAGACTTCGCTGCCGCCGCCAGCATCGCGCTGGATCGCCTGCTGCGGCACGGCGATGGCGTCGGAATCGATACCCTGCTCGATCAGCACACGGACATACATGCCCGGCAGCAATTCACGATTTGGATTCGGGAACTGTCCGCGCAGCGTGACCTGCCCGGTATAGGCATCCACTTTGGCTTCGGAAAACAGCAGTTTGCCGGCGATCGGATAAACGGTTCCGTCGTCGAGCACGAGGCGGACCTTGGCCACGTCGGGCGCGATGCGGTCGAGATCGCCGCTTTCGAGGGCGCGGCGCAGCTTGTTCATCTCCGAGACTGACTGGGTGAAGTCGGCGTAGATCGGATCGAGTTGCTGGATCGTGGCGAGACTGGTGGTCTCGTTCTGCACCACCAGCGCGCCTTCGCTCACCAGTGCCGCGCCGACGACACCGCTGATCGGCGCGCGGATCGTCGCATAGTCGAGATTGAGCTTGGCACGCGCGACTTCGGCCCGGCGGCTGCCGACCTCGGCCTCCGCCTGACGCTGGGCCGCGACGGCCTTCTCATTTTCGGCCTCGGGCGCAGCGCGCTGGCTCGTCAGCGTGGCAATTCGCTTCGCGTGCTGCGCGGCCAGATCGAGCGCTGCCACAGCCTTGTCGAGCGCCGCCTCGCTCGCCTGCAATTCGACTTCGAACGGCTTGGGATCGATGCGGTACAGCGGATCGCCGGCCTTGACCTCGGTGCCCTGCTGGAACAGCCGCTCGACCACGATGCCCGAGACGCGCGCACGCACTTCGGAAACGCGGGTCGGCGCGATCCGTCCAGGCAATTCGCGGATGATAGCCCGCGACTGCGGGCGCACGGTAAAGGTTCCCACTTCAGGCTCAGCGACAGGTACCGGTGCCGCGACGGCGGTCGGCTCCTTACAGCCAGCCAATAGCGGCGCCATCGCAGTCAACATCAAAACGATGCATGCCGATTGCGTTCGAAGTCCGGACATTGAAAGCATTGCCCCAGTTCAGGTTGGAAAGCGCGAATTGAGTATTCGCGACGTGTAGTGGGAGGTATTGGAACTCACGGTTGATGGAAGATAGGATAAGGACAGCCTATTGCGATGCAATACGCTGGCGTGGCGGCCCAATGCCACACGACGCTATCGTGCTGAATTCCCGCGTGTTTTCATAGACTCACTCGATTGTGAGCCGGTTCCATCGCCGCCTTTGGGCAGCGACTGCCATGAAAGCATGTCATTTGGCTGCATGAGATTGCAGCAGATGCCGAATCGCGAGCCAACAGGCACGATTTGGTTAATCGCGGCCTAATCGGCCGCGTTCATCCGATACTGGCTGACGCCCCACTCGCTGCCGTCGGCGTAGCCGAACAGGCCCGCGGTGGCGAGCAGGAACCAGCGCCAGCGCCGCATCCATAGCGCGGACTCGCCGCCATAGACCTTGCGAAGCACGCGCTCGACCTCGTCGCGACGGGAATCGAAGTTTGCCAGCCAATCGTGCGCGGTGCGCTGATAATGCACGCCGCTCCAGCGCCATTCCTTCTCGACCCCGAAGACGTCTGCATATTGCCTGATCAGATGATGGCTCGGCATCACGCCGCCGGTAAAGAAATGCTGCGCGATCCAGTCCTCGCCGTCGGCGCGATCGAACAGATAGGCGCCGGAGCGGTGGGTGAAGATGTGCAGGAAGAAGCGGCCGTCGGGCTTCAGCCATGCGCGCAGCCGGACCATCAATTCGCGCCAGTTCATCATGCGCTCGAACATCTCGATCGCGAGGATGCGGTCGTACCGCGCTTCCGGCGCAAACAGGTTCACGTTCGAAGTGATGACGCGCAGATTGGACAGGCCGCGCTTTGCGGCTTCGCCCTCGATATATTCGCGCTGCGCATCCGAGTTGGAAACCGCCGTAACCTGGGAATGCGGGAACTGCCGCGCCATCCACAGCGACAGCGCCCCCCAGCTGCAGCCTAGTTCGAGGATCGACTGCCCATCGGCGAGATCGGCATGCTCCACCGTCTGGCGCAACGCCTCTTCCTCGGCTTCCTGTAATGTCGACGCCGCCTCCTTGTAGAAGCAGCAGGAATATTTCCGGTTAGGGCCGAGCACATGGGCGAAGAACGGAGCCGGCAACTCGTAACGCTGGGCGTCGGCCCCGTCGACGTATTCGGTGATCGCACGCGCCGCCATTTCGTCGGCCAGCCAGGCGTCGCTTTCCGCATTTCCGGTGGCGAGCCTGGTGGCGGTGCGTGAGCACAGCCGCTGGATCGCGGCCCGGATAATGGCATCAGGCAGCGGCACCCGCTCGGCGGTAACCATGATGGTGGAGACGAAGCTCATGACCACTCCCTCCGCTTTGGCACGATCCTTTCGAAAACAGGTCTCACTTTTGTGCTGACGCGACCCTCCGGACTGGAATCAGGCTGGCGATGGCCGCGGGAAGAACCGGCCGATTCGCAACTGGCAGTCGCAACGGCGCCATGGCCGGGCAGCGGGCGGGCAGCCGACTCGGCCGGGGTTGCCGGTTCGCTGTTGCCCCCACCCAGGCGCCCGGTGCCGAAAGCAATGCAGCAATGGTCACCAGCGCCTCGAGATATAAGCCCGTCATGAAAAATCCCGGTTGGACATCGAGCAGTTCCAAAATACGCTGATGTCAAAGCCTGGTTTTAGGAAGAGGTTCCGCCATCATCTGCCCGAAATCTCGGCTTCCAGCTTTTTTCTCCGGCCCGCTGTGCCATATTGGCCGCCAGTCCGGCTTTGGTAATGGATGACACCCCGCAAATGCCCTCAGGCCACTCCTCCCGCTCCGAAATGGAGATCGAACTGAGCAAACTGTCCTCGCCCCGGATCTTTTTGGTGCGGATGCTGGTGTTCCTGGTGCTGTGCACGCTGATCACGATCGTGCTCTACAAGCAGATCATCGCGGCGTTCTTTGCCAATCCCGGCCTCAACGCCCTGATCGGCGGGGTCCTGCTGATCGGCATCATCCTGTCGTTCCGGCAGGTCATCCGGCTCTATCCGGAAGTAGCCTGGGTCAACAATTTCCGCATCGCCGACCCCGGGCTGGCGATCGACCGGCGTCCGAAGCTTCTGGCGCCGATGGCGGCGATCCTCGGCGGCGAGCGCTCGGGACGGATGACGATCTCGCAGCAGACCATGCGGCACCTGCTGGATTCGATCGCGACGCGGCTGGACGAAGCCCGCGACATCTCCCGCTACATGACGGGCTTGCTGGTGTTTCTCGGCCTGCTCGGCACCTTCTGGGGCCTGATCGAAACCGTCGGCTCCGTCGGCAAGGTGATCGAAGGCTTGAAGGTCGGCGGCGACTCCGGCGCCCTGTTCGATACCCTGAAGGACGGGCTGGCGGCGCCGCTCGGCGGCATGGGCATTTCGTTCTCGTCCTCCCTGTTCGGCCTCGCCGGCTCCCTGATCCTCGGCTTCCTCGACCTGCAGTCGAGCCAGGCGCAGAACCGCTTCTATACCGACCTCGAGGACTGGCTCGCCTCCACCGTGCGCGAATATGGCGATGGATCCGGTATGGGCGGTGAAATACAGCATGCGATGGAGCGCATCCGCGCGGTAGTGGAAGAAAGCGGCGGCAGCCGCAGCACCACGGCGGCGATGGCCAATCTCGCGGAGGCCATTCAGGGTCTGGTCGCGCATATGCGCACCGAGCAGCAGATGATCCGCGAATGGGCCGACGGCCAGGGCGAGCAGAACCGCGAGATCAAGAAGCTGTTGGAGCGGATCGCCAAGCAGCCCGAGAAGAGCTGAAGTGGATGTCCCGGACGCGACGCAGCACACCAGTGATGCGGTAGAGCCGGGACCAACTGCGAGTAGGTTCCGGCACTGCGGCGCGGTGTTTCACGCCGCACTGCGTCCGGGACACGATATCGGAGACAATAAATGGCCCTCGCCCGTGCCCGCCGCAATGAATCCGGTTTCAACTACTGGCCGGGATTCGTCGACGCGCTGTCGACGCTGGTACTGTCGATCGTGTTCCTGCTGTCGGTGTTCCTGGTGGTGCAGTTCTTCCTGTCGCAGGAAGTCACCGGCAAGGACAAGGCGCTGGAGCAGCTCAACGCCAAGATCGCGCAGCTCAACGACCTCTTGTCGCTGGAAAAGCTCGGCAAGATCGCGCTCGATGACCAGGTCTCGCAACTGCGCGCCGGCCTTGCCGCCGCGGAAGGCGAACGCGACCGCGTCAAGGGACTTTACGAGGGGCTGGCCGGCGCCGGCGGCGACGCCCAGGGCCGCGCCAGCGAGCTCAACAAGGCGCTCGAATCCGAAAAAACCGTCTCCTCGCGCGCACTCGCTCAGATCGAGGTGTTGAACCAGCAGATCAGCGCGCTGCGCCGCCAGCTCGCCGCGCTCGAGGAGGCTCTGGAAGCCTCCGAGAAGCGCGACAAGGAATCGCAAGGGAGGATCGCCGACCTCGGCCAGCGCCTGAACGTCGCGCTGGCGCAGCGCGTGCAGGAATTGTCGCGCTACCGTTCGGAATTCTTCGGCCGCCTGCGCGCCATCCTGGGCAATCGCCCCGACATCCGCATCGTCGGCGACCGTTTTGTCTTTCAGTCGGAAGTATTCTTTGACACCGGTCAGGCATTGCTGCTGCCCGAGGGCCGTGCCGAGCTGGATAAACTTGCAACGGCGCTGATCGATCTGGACAAGCAGATTCCGAGCGAGATCGGCTGGGTGCTGCGGGTCGACGGCCACACCGACATGCGGCCGATCAACTCGCCGCTGTTCAAGTCGAACTGGGAATTGTCGTCGGCCCGCGCCATCTCCGTGGTGCAATATCTGGTCTCGCTCGGCGTGCCCGCGCAGCGGTTGGTCGCCGCCGGTTTCGCCGAATTCCAGCCGCTGGATTCGGCCCCCAACGAGGACGCCTACAAGCGCAACCGCCGCATCGAGCTGAAGCTGACGGAACGGTAGTGGCTGCAAATTTCACGCTTCGTCCCTATCGCGTCGAGGACGAAGACACAGCGATCGAATTGTGGCGGTTAACGTGGCAACACGCCTACCCTTCGATTGATTTCACCACGCGCGTGCCGTGGTGGCGCGAGCGCTGGCGCAATGAACTGGTAGCGAACGCCCAGATCGTCGTCGCCGAACAGGCACAAGCCCTGATCGGTTTTGTGACCATCGACGGACGAGGTTATCTCGATCAGCTCGTAATCAGCCCGGATCGCTGGGGCTCGACGCTTGCGACGGCATTGGTCGATGAAGCCAAGCGGCTGTCGCCCAATGGCGTGACACTGCTGGTCAACAAGGACAACGGTCGGGCCATCCGCTTTTACGAGCGCAACGGCTTTCAACATGCCGGCGAGGACGTGAATCCGACGTCGGGAAGGCCAGTACTGAAAATGGCATGGCGACCGTGACGTCGGTCACGGCCCTGACGGGCTGGATCCTTTAGCCGCTTGGGCGGTTACAGGCTCAAGCCCTGCGGAGGCGATCCGATGACGCTGGCCGAATTTGCCAAGGGTTCTGCGACGTTCCTGGTCGTGATCGTCGCCGGGTTGCTGTCGACCGTCTACGTGGATCGTCAATTTGCGGCTGGCGCCGCGCGTTCGGACGCACCGCCTGCCTCGACTGCCGCCTGCGTCAGCGCGGATGGCGGTTGGAAAAATTGGCCGTGGCCGAACGTACCGGCGCTCTCGCCAAAATGCCGCGAGGACGCCAGGCCACACAGCTAGACGCCGCGAATGAGCACCCCCGCTGTCAACACGACATAGGCGATCGCCAGCACGTCAAACGCGCGCGATGGGGTGATGATGGGTATCGAGACATGGGCGTAGCGCACGAGCAGCGCGCAAACCGCGAGAATGAACGAAATCAGGAAGATAACAACCGAGGGAGGCGTCAGGGCAAAACCACCGCGGCGAAAGGGCATAATCATCTCCTGTTGAATGGACCGGACAAAAGCACAGCGTTGCAACAACAGGACGACGGTTTGAGTTCCCGCCAAATCGGCTACACGCCCTCGAATTGCAGCCTCGCCAATCGCGCGTAGAGTCCGTTTGCTGCAACCAGCTCGGCGTGCGTGCCCTGTTCGACGATCCGGCCCTGGTCCATCACCATGATGCGGTCGCAGGACAAGACGGTCGCGAGGCGATGGGCGATCACGAGCGTGGTGCGATGGCGCATCAGTTCTTCCAGCGCGGTCTGCACCAGCGTTTCGCTTTCGGCATCGAGCGCGGAGGTTGCCTCGTCGAGCAGCAATAGCGGCGCGTCGCGCAGGATCGCGCGGGCGATCGCGATGCGCTGGCGCTGGCCGCCGGACAGCGTCACGCCGCGCTCGCCGAGCTGAGCCTCGAAGCCGCCGGGCAGGCGGCGCAGGAATTCGGTGGCGTGCGCCAGATCGGCGGCGCGCTCGACTTCGGCATCGCTCGCATCCGGACGGCCGAAGCGGATGTTTTCGCGCGCACTGGCCGCGAACACCACCGAGTCCTGCGGCACCAGCGCAATCCGAGAGCGCACGTCGACCGGATCGGCCGATTTGACCGGCACGCCATCGAGCGAAATCGTGCCGCGCGCGGGATCGTAGAAGCGCAGCAGCAGGTGAAACAGCGTGCTCTTGCCCGCCCCCGACGGACCTACGATCGCGACCTTTTCGCCGGCCCTGACCGAAAGCGAGACGTTGTCGATCGCCAGCACGTCCGGCCGGGCCGGATAGGCGAAGCTGACATTCTCGAATCCGACATCGCCGCGCGCCGGCACCGGCAGCGCGACCGGCTGCGGCGGCGCCGTGATCTGCGATTTGACCCGCAGGATCTCGAACAGCCGCTCGGCGGCGCCGGAGGCGGCCGAGACTTCGCCCCAGACCTCGCTGAGCTGGCCGAGGCCGGTAGCGGCAAACGCCGCATACAGCACGAACTGGCCGAGCCGGCCCGGCGTGATCTGGCCGGTCAGCACGTCGTGCGAGCCGACCCAGAGGATCGCGACCACGCTGGAGAACACGATGAAGATGATGATCAGCGTCAGCACGGCGCGCGCGCGCGTCGAGCTGCGCGCCGCCTCATAGGCCTGCTCGACCTCGCCGCCGAAGCGGGTCGTCGCCATCCGCTCGCTGGTATAGGCCTGCACGGTCCTGATCGCGCCGACCAGTTCGGACGCGTAGGCGCTGGCGTCCGCCAGCGTATCCTGGGCGTTGCGCGACAGCCGCCGCACCCAGCGCCCGAAGGCAACCAGCGGAATCACGATCAGCGGGATCGCCAGCAGCACGAAACCCGACAATTTCGGGCTCGTGATCACCATCATGGCGACGGCGCCGATGAACAGCATCATGTTGCGCAGCGCGATCGACACCGACGCGCCGACCGCGGATTTGATCTGGGTGGTATCGGCCGTCAGCCGCGACACCAGTTCGCCCGAGCGCGCGGAATCAAAGAATGCCGGCGACAGCGAGACCAGATGCGCGAACACGTCGCGCCTGATATCGGCGACGATGCGCTCGCCGATTGTCATGACGAGGTAGTAGCGCGACGCGCTTGCCGCAGCCAGCACCGCGACAATGGCGATCATGACGCTGAAATAGCTGTTGATCAGGGCGATGCCTTCGGGGCTGAAGCCGAAATCGATCATGCGCCGAACCGCGATCGGCACCACCAGCGTGGTGATCGCTGCAATCGTCAGCGAGATGAAGGCAAGAGCCGCGCGTCCGCGATAGCGCGCGACGTAAGGCGCCAGCGCCAGCAACGGACGGAGCCTGGCGCTCGTCTTGGCCGGCGACTGCGTCAGCTGGGCCTCGATGAAGGCCTCTTCCTCGAGCAGGGCGTCGCGCTGTGGGGGCGCGGTTTTGACGTCTTCAAGCTGTTCCGCTGCGCTCATGAAATCCGACCGTTTTGCCGCCCCCAGATAGGCCCCGCCGTCCCCGCTGGCAAATCCGGGAGATTCCCAATCAGGAAGGATACGTAGCTTGTTTTGGCGGCCGCCTTACGTTATAGAGCCGCCCAAATCCCGTACCTATTGCCAATTGAGACGGGCGCCGGCGCGCCGAAGGATATGCCATGAAAGCCGAAATTCACCCGAATTATCATACGATTACAGTCGTGATGACCGACGGGACCGAGTACCAGACCCGCTCCACCTGGGGCAAGGAAGGCGACAAGCTGAACCTCGATATCGACCCCAAGTCACATCCGGCCTGGACCGGCGGATCCCAGCAGATCCTCGACCGCGGCGGCCGAGTGTCGCGCTTCCAGAAGAAGTTTTCGGGTTTTCTGAAGAAGGATTGAGGGTTTTCGGACCCCCTCCACTCCCGCCCAGGCATGCAAAAACGCCCCGGTTTCCCGGGGCGTTTTCGTTTGCTTTTCACCGTCGTCATTCCGGAATGGTCCGAAGGACCAGACCTCAGATGCGCAATTGCGCATCGGGGAATCTCGAGATTCTCAGATGCGCAATTGCGCACCATAGTTCGATGCTACGCATCGCCCCGGAATGACGGTTGGGATTTTCGAGAACTTACTGCTCGAACGCCGCCTTCAGGCGGTTGAGCTGCGGCACCAGCGGATTGCCGATCGGCGCACGTTCGGCCGATGGCGCGTGGATCGTGGTGTCGAGCCGGCGGACCCGCGCCTGCAGGCTCATCGAGCGTGCAATCAGATCCTGCAACGGCTGCGGCAACTTTGCGATCATGTCCTCCGGCCCGGGATCGGCGGCCGTGAGCTTGACCTTGGTCTTTTCGCGGTTGGCCTGGGTCAGCGTCATCTCGCCTTCCTTGACCGCGCGATGCAGCAGCAGCCAGGACGCGAGCTGCATCAGGCGGGTGGTGAGGCGCATGCTCTCAGTTGCGTAAGTAAGGCTGACGGAACGTTCGAGCGCCTTGGCGTCGGTGCGGCCCTCGCCGTCGAGATAGGCGGCAGTTTCCTCGACCAGATCCA
This sequence comes from Bradyrhizobium sp. WYCCWR15520, assembly GCF_056174665.1. Taxonomy (NCBI): domain Bacteria; kingdom Pseudomonadati; phylum Pseudomonadota; class Alphaproteobacteria; order Hyphomicrobiales; family Nitrobacteraceae; genus Bradyrhizobium; species Bradyrhizobium sp. WYCCWR15520. Next base: position 46,673 of record NZ_JBWBWM010000014.1, on the reverse strand, counting down.
TGCCTTCCCGGAACAGAGTTCCGAAAGCCGCCGAATTAGTCAGCCGCTCGCTGAACAACACGAGCGCGGGTTCGCTTTGCGAACGATCCGCCATGGTTAACGCCCTCACGCCACTATTTGCCCCGCCGGCTGTGAACCCACCGGCTTATGATGAACAAATCATTGCTCGGGCGAGATCGAGAGTCCAGCGACAACCGGATTTATGGTTTCCAGCGTATGGGGGCACAAAATAGCCGCGCTGCGCACAAAAAAGAGCCGCCGTTTCCGGCGGCTTTTGAAGTTGATAACAGGGAGGCGTCAAACAGAGTGGACAGGAGCCACTCGGTGTCCAAACGAGGACAATGCCAGTCATAATCGAGAAAGCTTAATCCTTCGTAAACGAGCGATTTTCTTTAGAGATTATTTGCCATGTCGGCCAATGGCCGAGTTTTTGATTGACCTTCTTGTTAGCCCGGATCGAGCGCAGCGAAATCCGGGGCCGGGACAACCGGATCGAGCGTTCCCGGATTGCGCTGCGCTCCACCCGGGCTACACGCTGAGGGAAGTCGGCCAGTGGCCTGCCGCAGGATGAGGCCGTGGCGTATCGGTCCCTGCTCCCGTGCGCAATTGCGCACCAGGGACGGCTCGGAATGAGATCGCGTTCTAATCCTACGACTTGAAGAAGTTGTTCGCCGCATCCTTCGACGCGCGCTTCTTGGTGACGGCCTCTTGCAGCCGCGCGATCTCCGAATTCATCAGTGCGATGCGATCGGTCAATTCCTCAACCGATAGCAGCGAAAGGTCCTGGCCGATCTCGTGGGTGATTTTCTTCCGCGGCTTGTCGTCATCCTCGATGGCCATGCGTTTCTCCTTGCTCAGTGCGGTTCCCCAAGCGGTTGCCAGCCGCAGCCGGGCTGGCTAATCAGGGGCCGCCTTATTCTCAGCCTTTCGCAAGGACAAATCATGGAAAAGCTGCCCGCGCAAATGACCGTCATCGGCATCAGCAAGCCCGGTGGTCCCGAAGTGCTGTTGCCGGAAACCCGCAGCGTTCCGAAGCCTGGCCCGGGTGAGATCCTGGTCAAGGTGATGGCGGCCGGCGTCAACCGGCCCGACGTGGCGCAGCGCTCCGGCGCCTACCCGCCCCCGCCCGGCGCCAGCGACCTGCCCGGCCTCGAGATTGCCGGCGAAGTGGTCGCGCTCGGCGAAGGCGCGACCAAACACAAGCTCGGCGACAAGGTGATGTCGCTGGTGGCAGGCGGCGGCTATGCCCAATATTGCATCGCGCAGGATGCGCAGGCGATGGCGGTGCCCTCCTCGCTCTCGATCGAGGAAGCCGGCGCGATTCCGGAAACGCTGATGACCGTCTGGCACAATGTGTTCGAGCGCGGTGCGCTGAAGCCGGGCGAAACGCTTCTGATCCACGGCGGCTCGTCCGGCATCGGCACCATGGCGATCCAGCTTGCCAAGGCGTTCGGCTCGAAGGTGATCGTCACCGTCGGCTCGCAGGACAAGATCGACGCCTGCCTCAAGCTCGGCGCCGACCGCGCCATCAATTACAAGACCGAGGACTTCGTCGCCGTGGTCAAGGCAGAGACCAACAATGTCGGCGCCAACTTGATCCTCGACATGGTCGCGGGCGACTATGTCGATCGCAACTATGACGCGGCCGCGGTCGATGGCCGTATCGTGCAAATTGCAACGCTCAACGGCCCCAAGGTTAGCGTCAACATTGCCAAGGTCATGGTGAAGCGGCTGACCCACACCGGCTCCACGCTGCGCCCCCGTACTAATGCGGATAAGGCGGCGATGGTCGCCGCAATTGAGGCCAAGGTCATGCCACTATTGCGCGAAGGACGCGTAAAACCGCTGATGGACAGCTCATTCCCGCTGGAAAAAGCAGCTGATGCGCACCGGCGCATGGAGACCTCCGCACATATTGGCAAAATTGTGTTGGCGGTTTAACGGATCGAGAGCGAAGCGTGGGTGGAAACCCTTTGATTTGCTTCGCTTTCATGTCATTTATCGCGGCTACGCCGACCCGTTCGCTGGGCCGGGAGAATCGTTGGTCGCGGAGTACTGACATTGCGTCTGATCAGGTGCCTGGCGCTGCTTGCGCTGGGCCTCATGATTGTTGCGGCGGCGCCTTCGGCGCATGCCATTGACGCGGTCAGCGTCCGCAGCGACGCGCCTGCCATCGATCTCACTGCGGTGCTCGATCATCAGCGCAGCGAGACCGACCGCATCCAGGTTTCGACGGCGCCGGGAACTGACGGCATCGTCCGCCGCATCGAGGTCCGCGCCCGCGAGGGCGGACAGAACTGGGTGGTGTTCGCGCTTGCCAACAACACTGACGACCAGCTTGACCGCCTGATCGTCGCCCCGCATTATCGCATCGTGTCGTCCGGCCTATTGTGGCCCGACCTCGGCCTGTCGCGCGTTGCGACCATTACGCCATCGGTCGGCGATCGCCCCGAGCGTCAGGAAAGCGCGACCGCCGACATCTTCCGCATCACGCTCGATCCCGGCGCCGTCGTCACATTCGTCGCGGAACTGCGCACCGACAAGCTGCCGCAGCTCTATCTGTGGGAACCCGACGCCTACAAGGACAAGGTCAATTCGTTCACGCTCTACCAAGGCATCGTGATCGGCATCTCCGGACTCCTGGCCCTCGTGCTCACCATTCTGTTCGTGGTCAAGGGCAGCATCATGTTCCCCGCTGCGGCAGCGCTCGCCTGGGCGGTTCTGGTCTATATCGGCGTCGATTTCGGCTTCTGGGGCAAGGTGCTCGACATGTCGAACAACGCCGAGCGCGTCTGGCGCGCGGCGGGCGAAGCGATCCTGGCAGCGACGCTGCTGGTGTTCCTGTTCGCCTATCTCAATCTGAGCCGCTGGCATGTGCGCTATTCCCACATCACCGTTGGCTGGCTCGCCTTCCTGGGATCACTGGTGGCGCTGGCGCTGTTCGATCCTGCCGTCGCCTCGGGTATTGCGCGTATCTCACTGGTCTTGATCGCCTTCGCCGGCTTTGCGCTGATCGTCTATCTCTCGACGCATGGATTCGACCGCGCGGTGCTGCTGATCCCGACCTGGTTCCTGCTGGTGGTCTGGGTGATCGCGGCCGGCATGACGGTGGCGGGCAGCGTCACCAACGACATCGTAGGGCCCGCGCTGCTCGGCGGCCTCGTGCTGATCGTGATGCTGATCGGATTTACGGTGATGCAGCACGCCTTCGCCGGCGGCGGTGCCACCACCGGCATCGTCTCCGATGTCGAGCGCCGCGCACTGGCGCTGACAGGCTCGGGCGACCTGATCTGGGACTGGGACGTTTCCGCCGACAAGGTGTTCACGAGTCCCGAGACAGAAAGCCTGCTCGGGCTGAAGCGCGGCACGCTGGAAGGCCCGGCCGCGAAATGGCTCGAAGTGCTGCACCCGCTCGACCAGGATCGCTTCCGCGCCGCGCTCGACAGCGTGCTCGACCAGCGCCGCGGCCGGCTGGTGCAGGATTTCCGCCTGCGCACCCCCGACGGCCACTTCATGTGGTTCGCGCTGAAGGCGCGCCCGGTGGTCGGCTCCGACGGCGAGGTCTCGCGCGTGGTCGGCACGCTCACGGACGTCACCGAGATCAAGAACGCCGAAGAGCGGATGCTTCATGACTCCGTGCATGACAATCTCACCGGCCTGCCCAACCGCCAATTGTTCATGGATCGCCTCGGCGCGGTCGCCAATTTCGTCAAGAGCATGCCGACGCTGCGGCCGACGCTGATGGTGATCGACCTCGACCGCTTCAAGCAGGTCAACGATTCCGTCGGCATCGCGGTCGGCGATTCCATCCTGCTGACGCTGGCGCGGCGGCTGACGCGCATTCTCAAGCCACAGGACACGCTGGCGCGGCTGGCCGGCGACCAGTTCGGCCTGATCCTGATGTCCGAGCAGGATCCGGCGCGGATCACCGCCTTCGCGGAGACCATCCGCAAGACCATCCGCGCGCCGATCGCCTTCAACGACCGCGAGATCTTCCTGACCGCATCCATCGGGCTCGCGCTGTCGGACCCGCAGACGCAGCTAACCGAGGAGATCATCAAGGACGCCGAGCTTGCGATGTATCATTCCAAGCGCATCGGCGGCGACCGCATCGACGTCTACAAGCCGGCGATGCGCGCCCGCAAGACCGACCGCCTGACGCTGGAAAGCGAACTGCGCCGCGCCATCGAGCGGCAGGAAATCACGATCCTCTACCAGCCGATCGTGCGGCTCGAAGACCGCTCGATCGCCGGCTTCGAGGCCCTGGCGCGCTGGGACCATCCCAAGCTCGGTCGGATGTCGCCTTCCGAATTCATCACGATCGCCGAGGAAATCGGCCTGATCGTCGATCTCGGCATGTTCGTGCTGGACCAGACCGCGCGGCAGCTCTCGGTGTGGCAGCGTGCAATGCGTTCGCGCGAGCCGATCTTCGCCTCCGTCAACGTCTCCTCGCGCCAGTTGCTGCGCCACGATCTGATCCACGATATCCGCACCGTGCTGTCGCGCTCGTCGGTGGCGCGCGGCACGCTGAAACTGGAGTTGACGGAATCGCTGGTGATGGAGAATCCGGAGCACGCGGCGCAGATGCTGACGCGGATCCGCGAACTCGGCACCGGCCTGTCGCTGGACGATTTCGGCACTGGCCATTCCTCGCTGGCCTATCTGCAGCGCTTCCCGTTCGACACCATCAAGATCGACCAGTCGTTCGTGCGCACCACCAGCCGCGGCACGCGGCCGGTGATCCTGAAATCGATCATCGCGCTCGCCCACGATTTCGGCATGGACGTGGTGGCGGAAGGCGCGGAGACGGACTCGGATGCGGTCGAGCTCTATCAGCTCGGCTGCGAATACGCGCAGGGCTTCGCCTTCGGCGAACCGATGGACGCCGATGCCGCGATGCGGCTCCTGACGGAAGAACGGCTCGAGGCGGCGAGCTGATCCCGGCGCAAGCCTCCTGAAGCGCGTATCGTCGCACGATACAAAGTCCTTGCGGATTGTATCAGTACGTGATACGTATGGACTGTGATCAAGAGCTTCAAGAACGACTTGGCTCGTTCAGCCTTCACAAAGGGCTTCCCGGCCGATCTGCTCAAAGTCGCCCGCCGCAAACTTCAGTATCTGAACGCGGCGATATCCCTGCAAGACCTTCGCTCCCCTCCAGGCAATCGGCTGGAAGCCTTGAAGGGTGACAGGGACGGACAACACTCAATTCGCGTGAACGATCAGTTCCGCACCTGCTTCGTCTGGACCAAGGACGGACCGAAAGACGTCGAATTTACGGACTACCACTAGCCAACAGAGACTGCCGGTAGGGCAGGCCCAGACTTGGAGAAGTCGCACATGGCAAAGAGACTGGCACCGATGCACCCCGGAGAAGTTCTCCGGGAAGAGTTCTTGAAGCCGCTCGGACTCTCGCCAGGCGCGCTGGCAAAGGCATGCGGCGTCCCCCGCACCAGGATCGAGCGCATTGCGAGCGAGACCACCAACATCACGGCGGATACAGCGCTCAGGCTGTCCAAGGCGCTCAATACGTCAGCCCTGCTTTGGCTTAATCTGCAGAACGCCTATGACGTGCAGACGGCTGAGCGCGAACTCGGCAAGCAACTGGAAAAGATCAAGCCGGTGATCGCTGATGCTGCTTGAAGTAGCAACCCCGCAAGTCTCCCACGGATCGGAGATCGAAATCCCGCACCCTCGGCCCGTCTAGCGCACCGTCACTCCGGACCTCCGCTCTTGCCCTGCGTTCGCCTGTCGCGGGGCATCCTTTTGAACTTCACGCTTTTCGCGTCCGCCTGCCGGGTCGCGATGTAGCCGGCTTCCAGGCAGGCTTCGCGCTGCGGCATCTTCTCCTGCGGGCTGCGCAGGGTTTCCCACCATGACGCGCGCTGGGCGGCGCGCGGCAGCGCCGCGTCGATGATCTCCTCGATCTGTTCGAAGCTCAGCACGAATTCGGAAAGCGTCTGCGCCTTCAGATAGTCCCGTAACGGGTCGTAAACGTTCACGCGTGTCCTCAATGGCGATTTGCATAAAACCGTCGGCGCGGGCAACCAACCATTAACTCTCTATCATATCGCGCTCGCCGCTTAAGGCCGCAACAATTTATCAAGCGCATACCGGATGGCCAGGAACAGACGATGCTATTCGGACGGCAAAGCGACGTGGCCGGAAAGGGCTGGTTCGGAAAAGTCTCCGGCCGCCGACGCTGGCGGCTGTCGACCAAGCTCCTGATCGCCTCATCGATCGCGACCGTGATCGGCTTCTCCGCGATCTGCACCAGCGTCATGCTCGACATGCGCCGCGGTGAGGAAGAACTCGCACGCCAGACCCTGGAAAATCTCGCCGCCGGCATCGATGCCGACATCAGCCGGAATATCGAACTTTACGACCTGTCGCTGCGCGCCGTCGCCAGCAACCTCGTGATGCCGGAGATCAACGGCGTCACCAGGGAGATCCAGCACCTGATCCTGTTCGATCATGCCGCTACCGCCAAACATTTCGGCGTGATCCAGGCGTTCGACGCGCAAGGCAACCTGACACACGATGCGGCAAGCCTCGATCCGGCGCCGGAGAATCGCAGCGACGAGGACTATTTCCAGGTTCATCGCGCCAATCCCGATATCGGCCTTTACATGAGCCGCCCGATGCTGCGTCGCAGCGCCTATTCGGTCGTGCTCAGCCGGCGCATCAACGATTCCGACGGCGGCTTCATGGGCGTCGTGGTGGGCTCGATCCGGTTCAGCTATTTCCATGAACTGTTCGGCCGGCTCACTCTCAATCCCGGCGATACGATCACCGTGCTGCGCCGCGACCGAACCATCATCATGCGGACACCGTTCGACATCGAAGTCATTGGGAAGAATCTGGCCGAGCGGCCGAACTGGCGCGCGGACAATCTGAAGCAAGGCGTGGCCTATGCCGGCGTCGGACCGGTCGATCCGACGCCGCGGCTCTACGTTCGAAGCGGCAGCACTAGTCTGTTCTTTGTCGTGGTCGGAAAGCCGCTCTCGACCATCCTCAACCTTTGGCACCGGGAAGTGATCCGGATCGGCGTGATCATGCTGGTGCTGATCCTGTTCGTGGTCGGCACCGCGCTGTTTCTCGCGCGCGAGATCGGCCGCCGCGCCGAAGCCGAGGACAAGCTGGAAGAGCTGGCAACCACCGACGCGCTTACGGGACTGAAGAATCGGCGCAAGTTCGATATCGAGATCGACGCGGAATGGCGGCGGGCGTCGCGCAACCAGACCCCGGTCGCGGTGCTGATGATCGATGCCGACCATTTCAAGGCCTACAACGATACGTTCGGCCATCAGGCCGGCGATCAGGTGCTGGTCGGCATTGCGATCTGTATTTCAGACTCGGTGCGGCGGGCCGGCGATTGTCCGGCGCGCTACGGCGGCGAGGAATTCGCGGTACTCTTGCCGGGCCTTTCGGTGATCGAAGCGTTCGCCATCGCCGAGACCATTCGCGCGAAAGTCGTGCAATGGTCGGAAGATCCCGTCACGACGGTTAGTATCGGGGTGGCGAGCGTGACGCCCACGGCAGCGATCGACTGGACCAATCTGATCGAAGCAGCCGACAAGGCGCTCTACGCCGCCAAGGCCAACGGCCGCAATCAGTCAGTGGTCGCCGCGATCCCGCAGCTCGCGCTGGTGGCTTAAGGCGCAAACGCCGAACCACCCGTCATTGCGAGCGAAGCGAAGCAATCTATGCTTCAGCGAATGCGGAACGATGGATTACTTCCGCCTTCGCTCTTCGAGCGAGGGCGGACAAGTCGCCGCTATCGCTCATCGCAATAATGCGATAGGCCGCCGCAGCTCCCCCCTCACTTCTCCAGATACCTCTTCATCTCGGCGCGCAGGCCGTCACGCAGATCGGCGCGCGCCATGCCGTAGGCGATGTTGGCGCGGAGGAAGCCTGACTTGGAGCCGCAATCGTGCCGCTCGCCCTCGAATTCGACACCGTAGAATTGTTGCGTCTTGGCGAGAGTCTTCATCGCATCGGTGAGCTGGATCTCATTGCCCGCGCCGCGCTCCTGCGTCTCGAGAATCTTGAAGATTTCCGGCTGCAGGATGTAGCGCCCGGTGATCGAAAGGTTTGACGGCGCGGTGCCTTTCGGCGGCTTTTCCACCATGCCGTCGACCTCGAACATGTTCTTGACGAGACGCTTGCCGACACCGCAGATGCCATATTGGTGGGTGAGATCGTCGGGCACCGCTTCCACCGCGAGCAGATTGGACTTAGCCCCGAGCTTGGCCGCTGCCTCGATCATCTGCTTCAGGCAACCCGGGCTGTTCAGCACCAGTTCGTCCGGCAGCACCACCGCGAACGGCTCATCGCCGACGATGTCGCGCGCGCACCAGACTGCGTGGCCGAGACCGAGCGGCGCCTGCTGGCGGGTGAAGCTCATGGCGCCGGCTTCGGGCTGGTCGCGCGCCAAAATATCCTGTTCGGCCTTTTTGCCACGGGCGGCGAGCGTGGTGTCGAGCTCGAACATCCGATCGAAATGATCCTCTATCACGCCCTTGTTGCGCCCGGTGACGAAGACGAAATGCTCGATGCCGGCCTCCTTGGCCTCGTCGACGACATACTGGATCAGCGGCTTGTCGACGATGGTCAGCATTTCCTTCGGCATCGCCTTGGTGGCGGGAAGGACGCGGGTGCCGAGACCGGCGACCGGGAAAACGGCTTTACGGATTTTCATGGGATATCGGGAGCCTTGATAGTGAGAAATTTGGCAATAAGGAAAGTCCTTTGATTGCACGTTGATAGCCGGTTTGCACCCCTGAACAAAGGCGGATGTATGGTGGCGGTTCGCCTCCCCTTGTGCGCGGACGGCGCGACAACAAAATGCCCATTGTTAAGCTATTGGAAACCGCGACCGGGCCTTTTGACCCCGGGGTGAGAACGACGGACGGACACTGCATGTGCCTAGCTGAACGAGCGATGAGCAATCGAGCCGGCGCGATCATAATCGCGGCGACGCTGCTGTGTTCCAGCGGAAGCGCTTTTGTCAGCCCGTCCCATGCCCAATCCTCAGGGAACAATGGGGTTTCGAACTTTCTCGGCAACCTCTTCTCCGGCCAGAAATCCGCGCCTTCCGCGCAAGCTGCGCCCGGCCCCGACGGTGGCCCGCCGCCGTGGAGCGGTGAGGACGGCGCCTCCGGCCACCCCTTGATGACCGCGAGCGCGATCCGCGAGGCGGCTGCGAACTTTCCAAACTGCGTCGCCTCGATGTGGCCTGATGCCGCACGGCGCAACATCAGCCAGGAAAATTTCCAGCGCTTCACCGCAGGCCTCGAGCCCGATCTGCGCATCATGGATCTGATGGATTCGCAGCCCGAATTCACCAAGGCGATCTGGGACTATCTCGACATCCTCGTGAACGACAACCGCCTCGCCAAGGGCCGCGAGATCCTCGCGAAGTACAAGCCGCAATTCGATGCGGTGGAAAAAGCCTACGGCGTCGACCGCTACGCGATCGCGTCGATCTGGGGCATCGAATCCAACTACTCGACGCAGATGGGCGACCGCAACGTGGTGAATTCGACAGCAACGCTGGCCTGCATCGGCCGTCGCCAGGCCTATTTCAAGGACGAATTCTTGACCGCGCTCGAGATCCTCAACCGCGGCGATCTGCGTCCCGAACAGATGCGCGGCTCCTGGGCCGGCGCATTCGGCCCGACGCAGTTCATGCCGACCGCCTTCAAGCGCTATGCCGTCGACGCCGACGGCGACGGCCGCCGCGACGTCGTCGACAACGCCGCCGATTTGATTGCGTCGACCGCCAACAACCTCAAGAAGGACGGCTGGCAGACCGGCCGGAGCTGGGGCTATGAGGTGGTGCTGCCGCAAGGTTTCAACTTCATGCTCGCCGACAAATCCAAGGCGATGTCGATTGCGCAGTGGCAGCAGCAGGGCCTGGTCCGGGCCGACGGCAAGCCGTTCCCCGATTCAACCGAAAAGGCCTATCTGCTGGCACCGGCCGGCACGCAGGGGCCGGGTTTCCTGATGCTGCAGAATTTCCGGGTGATCATGAAATACAACCCGGCAGAGGCCTATGCGCTCGCGATCGGCCATTTCGCCGATCGCCTGCGCGGCGGACCGCCGTTCGTGCAGCCCTGGCCGCGGCAGGAACGGGTGCTGTCGCGGGCGGAGCGGCTGGAACTGCAGCAATTGCTGGCCCAGCGCGGCTTCTACAAGGGCACGCCGGACGGCCAGTTCGGCGGCCAGACGCGGGAGGCGCTGCGCAGCTTCCAGGCCTCGATCGGGGCACCGGCGGACGGATTTGCCTCTTCCGACGTGCTGGAGCGCCTTCGGAGCCGTTAAACCCGCATTCAGGGGTCGAAAGTAACCCTGAAAGCCACGATTTTGCGAGAGCCTTGACGATTGGGCCGGAACCCCGGTTTATGAGGAAATCTGCCCGCTTGCGGCCCGATTCCGCTACTATATTTGACCGTTCACGATCCATTTTGCGACCGAGCCGGATGCGAAAGCCAAAGTCCTTCTTGCGCGTGTTCACCGATACCGGTCCTCTGGCCGTGCTGGCGGTCGTGATCGCGATGCTGGTCGGGATCGTGGGACCGGCTTCCGCGCAGTTTTTCAATTTCGGCGGCTTTGGCGGGCCGCCGCAGCGGCAAGCGCCGCAGCGTGGCGGCGGCTGGTTCGGTGGCGATTTCTTTGCGCCATTTCAACAGCAGCAGCAGCCCCAGGCGCCGCGCCAGGATTTCTCCCGTGCTCCCGGGCCGGCCAAGCGCGACACGCTGCCTGAACGTAACGTGCTGGTGCTGGGCGACGCGATGGCGGACTGGCTCGGCTATGGCCTGGAAGACGCCTATTCCGAGCAGCCCGACATGGGCGTGATCCGCAAGCACAAGACCGTCTCTGGCCTGATCAAGTATCAGCCGCGCGGAGAGCCCGCCGATTGGGCCGCCGCCGCGAAGGCCATCCTCGCGACCGAAAAGCCCGACGCCATCGTCGTCATGCTCGGCCTCAACGACCGCGTGGCGATCCGCGAGGCGGTTCCTGAGAAGAAGACCGACAAGAAGGAAGAGAAGAAGGACGCGCGCGGCAAGCCGGACGCCAAACCCGGCGACGCCAAGCCGAAGCCGGAAGGCTCGACCGACCCGGCCAAACGCGACGAAAAGCCGGTCGACGCCGAATTGTCGCCGGATGACGCCGACAACGACACGCCGCAAACAGGCCCCGAGAAGAGCGCGCGCTCGGGCGGCGGGGTCTACGAGTTTCGCGACGAGCGCTGGGTCGAACTCTACGCCAAGAAGATCGAAGAGCTGATCGGCGTGCTGAAAACCAAGGGCGTGCCGGTGTTGTGGGTCGGCCTGCCTGCGATCCGCGGACCAAAGGGAACGGCCGACATGCTGTTCCTGGATGCGCTCTATCGCGACGGCGCCGGCAAGGCTGGCATCACCTATGTCGATATCTGGGACGGCTTTGTCGATGAAGCGGGCCGCTTCCTGCAAAAGGGTCCCGACTTCGAAGGCCAGATCCGCCAGCTCCGTACCGCCGACGGCGTCTTCTTCACCAGGCCCGGCGCACGCAAACTCGCGCACTATGTCGAGCGCGAGGTGACGCGCCTGCTTGCCGCGCGCTCCGGACCGATCGCGGTGCCGATCGAGCCGACAACGCCGGAGGCCAGTGTCGCGCCCGGCCAGCCGGCGCCGCGTCCGTTGGCCGGACCGGTTATGCCGCTCGTCGCCTCCTCCGTCGGCACCGATCAGTTGCTGGGTGGCCCCGGCTCGCGTCCGGCCGCGGTCGATGCGCTCGCGGCGCGCACGCTGGTGAAGGGTGAAGCGTTGGCCGCGCCGGCGGGCCGTGCGGACGATTACGCCTGGCCCCGGCGGGAAATCGGCCGCGAGCAGGCCAAGGGCGATACGCCGGTAGCGGCCGCCTCGCCGAGCGGAACCGCGGCGGCAGTGCCCGGACAGAAGCAGCTCTTGCTTCCGCCGCCGCAGCAAACGCTGCAGCAGAGGAGACCGCCGCCCCCGCCACCGATGCAGATTCGGCCGGCGCAAAACAACGGGCCGTCGCTGCGCGATTTCTTCGGCGGCTTCGGCGCCGCACCGCGCCAGCCCGCGCCGCCCCCCACAGCCGCGCCGCCGCGTGGACCGTTTGCTCCCGGTGCGCCGCGCCCGCCGGGTAGTGTCGGACGATCGGCCGAAGTCCCACCTGGCAATTTCACGCGATAATCTACGTCATTCTGGGCGTCGCACAGCGACGCGTCCGGCAAGCATATTCACATCGTGAGTGGGGATTTCCGGGCCTGCGCCAACGCGCATCCTTAGAGGATGCACGACTGCGCACCGGGCAATGACGAACGGTTGGCTAAACGAGCGCTCAGCCGTAGTAGCGCCAGCGTGACGGCGGACGGCGTGGCGGGCGCATCATCAACAGCGCCAGCGCAAATCCAATCCCGCCAGCGACCAAGAGCGCGCCGAGTGGATTTTCCTGCACGGTTTTCGCCACTGCCTTCTGACCGCTGCGAACGGTGTCGCCGCTGTTTTCATAAGCATCCTTGGCATAATTGACGGCAGCATCAGTAGCGTCGCGGGCGGCATCCTTGGCCTGACCGTACAGATTTTGCACTGTACCGGCCGCCTCCCGTGCGCGGCCTTCGGCCTGCGTCTTGGCGTCGCCGGCCATGTCGCCGACCGTGCTTTCAACCTTACCCGCAAAATCCTTGGCCGAGCCGGCAATCCGATCCTTGTCCATCGCGGTTACTCCTGTTTTCAGAGGATGTAACCAGCGAGACCCGGTCGGGTTCCTGCCCGTTCGAAACGCCCTTGGTCACCGCACCGGGCTCACAAAATCAGCCCGCCATCGACCACGATGGTCTGGCCGATGATGTAGGACGCAAGCGGCGAGGCCAGGAACAGCGCGGCGCCGGCCATGTCGGCCGGCGTGCCGAGCCGCTTCAGCGGGATCCGCTCCAGCGCGCCTTCGAGGCGCTTCGGATTTGATGTCGTCGCCTTGGTCATCTTGGTGTCGACCAGTCCCGGCGCGATGCCGTTGACGCGGATGCCGTTCTCGGCCCATGCCTCGCCGAGCGTGCGCGTCAGCCCCACCGCGCCGGTCTTCGAGGCGTTATAGGCCGGATTTCCCATGGTGGAGTGATAGGCAGCGGTGGAGCTAACGATGATGAGCGAGCCTTTGCTCGCGCTCAGCATCGTCTGAAATTTGGTCGCACATGCCATCAGGCTCATCAAATTGACCTCCAGCACCTTGCGAAAACCGTCCATCTCGAATTCGCCGCGCCGGTAGATCACCGCGCCTTGCGCGAGAACGAGTACATCGAGTTGCGCGAAGGAGGGCTGGAAGGCTTCAACGGCCCGCGCGTCGCTGACGTCGAGCTTGAAATAATCGAGCCCATCAAGATGCGAGCCTTCGTCGGCCGAATAGTCGGCGGCGCTGGCGCGGGTGCCGCAGACGGCGACGTGCGCGCCCTTGGCTCGGAACGCCTGCGCGATGCCGTTGCCGATGCCGCTGGAGCCGCCGATCACGAGCACCTGCTTGCCACTGAAATCGAGTTCGTTCATCCCTGCGATCCTTCTTGTTGTGTGTTCTATTTCGAACCTTCGTCGAGGAATTCGACCATGAGAGTCTGGTCGCAATACCGCCCGTTCTGCTTGAGGCGCCGGATCTGCAGACCGCCAATAGTGGTCACGTTCTCACCTCGCTCGGCTTGGTTTGACCTGTCTGCGGATCGGTGCCAGCCTTGTCAATCCTGCAACGCGCCTTGCATCTCTGTCCGGATCGCATCATGTCAGATTTCAAACAGCTCAGCCGCTCGGTCAAAGGATTGACCGTTCTCGTCACCGGCGCCGCCAGCGGCATGGGCCGCGCCACCGCGCTGGTGTTCGCGGCCGAAGGCGCCAATGTCGCCGTCACCGATATCAATGCCGAGTCAACGCAGGCCGTCGCCGGCGAGATCGCGGCAAAGGGCGGTGCGGCGAAAGCGTGGGCACTGGATGTCGCCAATCCCGGCGAGATCGCCAAGGTGGTCAACGACGTTGCCGCCCATTTCGGCTCGCTCGATATCGTCATCAACAATGCCGGCATCTCCGTGCGCGTGGCGATCGGCGACGACGGTTATGAAGCAGCCTGGGACAGGGCGCTGGCCGTGATGCTGACCGCGCATCCCCGCATCATCCGCGCCGCGCTGCCGCATCTGCGCCGGTCGAAATGTCCGCGGATCGTCAATATTGCCTCCACCGAGGCACTCGGCGCCACCGCACTGCACAGCCCCTACTCCGCCGCGAAAGGCGGCGTCACCAGCCTCACCCGCTCGCTCGCCGTCGAGCTCGGCCGCGAGGGCATCACCGTCAATTGCATCTGCCCGGGCCCGATCCGCACCGCGATCACCGAGCGGATTTCCGAAGAGCACAAGACGATCTACGCCAAGCGCCGCACCGCGCTGGGCCGCTACGGCGATCCTGAGGAAGTCGCACACATGACACTCAGCCTATGACTGCCGGCCGCCTCGTTCCTGACCGGCGCGGTGATCCCGGTCGACGGCGGGTTGATGGCGCGGAATGCGTAGCGGGCATGCACCCGCAGCGTTGACTTGGACACGTCGGGGAGTAATTTTTCTCACAAACAGAGCGGGACAAACCGCCCGCCTCATCCTGGAGAAAACGCCATGACGGTCACGATCCGGCAGCTTCATCCGCATTTTTTCGGCGAGGTTTCGGGCGTTGATTTGCGCAATCCCCTGACGCCGCAGGAGGCGGCCGACATCGAAGCCGGCATGGACAAATACGCCGTACTGCTGTTCCGCAACCAGGACATCACGGACGAACAGCAACTGGCCTTTGCGCTGAATTTCGGCGAGCGCGAGAAAGCGCGCGGCGGCACCATCACCAAGAAGGAAGACTACAGGCTGACCACGGGGCTGAACGACGTTTCCAATCTCGGCAAGGACGGCAAGCCGCTGCCGCGCGACAGCCGCACCCATCTGTTCAATCTCGGAAACTGCCTGTGGCATTCCGACAGCTCGTTCCGCCCGATCCCGGCGAAGTTTTCGCTTTTGTCGGCGCGGGTGGTGAACCCCAAGGGCGGCAACACCGAATTCGCCGACATGCGCGCGGCCTATGACGCACTCGACGACGAGACCAAGGCCGAGATCGAGGACCTGATCTGCGAGCACTCGCTGATGTATTCGCGCGGCTCGCTCGGCTTCCTGGATTATAGCGACGAAGAGAAAGAGATGTTCAAGCCGGTGCTGCAGCGGCTGGTGCGGACGCATCCGGTGCACCGCCGCAAGTCGCTGTATCTGTCATCGCATGCGGGCGCGATTCTGGGCATGAGCATGCCCGAGGCGCGGCTTTTGCTGCGCGACTTGACCGAGCACGCCACGCAGCCGGAATTCGTCTACGTCCACAAATGGACCGTGCATGACCTCGTGATGTGGGACAACCGCCAGACCATGCACCGCGTGCGCCGCTACGACCAGTCGCAGCCGCGCGACATGCGCCGGGCGACTGTTGCCGGCACCGAACCGACGGTGCAGCAGCAGGCGGCGGAGTAGGTCCATCGACGCGCGCAGACTGTCATGCGCGGGCTTGACCCGCGCATGACTCACCTCCGCAAAAGCATCTTTTTGGATGGATTGCCAGGTCAAGCCCGGCAATGACGAAATCAGGCGTGCCCGGCTTCGTTCGACAGCATGCCGGGGTCGATGCCGATCTTGCGCAGCGCACGCTGGTATTTTTCTTCGACATCGTCGCCGAAGATCAGATCCGGATCGGCGTCGCAATGCAGCCAGCCATTGTGCTGGATCTCGTTCTCGAGCTGCCCGGGCGCCCAGCCGGCGTAACCCAGCGCCAGGATGGCGTGCTTCGGCCCGGTGCCCTTGGCGATCGCCTTGAGAATGTCCACCGTCGCGGTCAGGCAGATGCCGTCGTCGATGTTCAGCGTCGCGTCCTTGATGAAGAAATCGCTCGAATGCAGCACGAAGCCGCGCCCGGTATCGACCGGACCGCCTTTCAGCACCTGCATGGTCTCGGCGTTTTCCGGCAGCTTGATCTGGTCGGCCCTTTCGATGATGTCGAGCTGCACCAGGAGACCGGGAAAGTCGATGCTGCCGGCCGGACGGTTGACGATGATGCCCATCGCCCCTTCCGAGGAATGCGCGCACATGTAGATGACGGAGCGCTCGAAGCGCGGATCGCCCATGACCGGCATGGCAATCAGCAGCCGGCCGTCCAGGTAACCGTCGCCGGGCGAATGATCGCCAAAGTCGGCAGATTTGCGGCGGACAGGCTTCGGTGTCTTGCCTTCAGGGCTCATCCGCAAAGGCCTTTCTCTTGCTGGCTCATATCCTGATATCGGGTACGGTTTCTGTCAATCAAGCTTCCGACACCATCGGGCAACCGATCACACGCAATTCAATGGTTTGCCTCGAAACTTGCCTGTAAAGACGTGCCATGAGCGTCATAGTTCCCTTGCGCGCCGCACTCGGCGTCGCCGCGTTATATGTCGCGTGTGCGACGTCGGAAGTTCGCGCCGAGGATGCTTCGCCATGGCAACGCGACGCGCATTCCGCGGTGCGGTTGCTGGCGGGTTCGCGCAGCGGCACGGTGCTGCTCGGCGGCGTCGCCATCCAGTTGCAGCCGGGATGGAAAACCTATTGGCGAACACCCGGCGATTCCGGCGTGCCGCCGCGCTTCGACTTCTCCAAATCCGACAATGTCGAAGCCGTTACCGTGCTGTGGCCGGCGCCGATGAAATTTGACGACGGCGCAGGCGGCACCGCACTGGGATACAAGCAGCAGGTCGTGCTGCCGTTGCGGATCGTTGCCAAGAATGCCGACAAGCCGGTGACGCTGCGGGCCCACATCAGCTACGCGGTCTGCGACAAGATCTGCATTCCCGTCGATGCCAATGCCGAGCTCGCATTTTCCAGCGTCGCAAGCACCGAGGACGGCAACCTGTCCGATGCGCTCAATACGGTGCCGAAGCCGGCCAATATCGGTGACCCCATTCCGCTGACCATCCGCGACGTCAAGCGCGAGGGAAAGAACAACGTACTGGTCGACGTGACCGCGCCCGAGGCCAAGGAAGTCAGCCTGTTCGTCGAGGGCCCGACGCCCGACTGGGCGCTGCCGGTTCCAAAGCTCGTCGGCAACAGCCCGCCCGGCGTCAAGCGCTTTGCCTTCGAACTCGACGGCCTGCCGCCCGGCGCCAGCCCGGACGGCGCCGCGCTGAAGCTGACGCTCGTCGGTGGCGACCGGGCCTACGAGTTCAACGTGAATCTGAATTGACGTCCGACGGCAATACGGGCGCAGCCTTCGCGACGTCCTCCACTGCCGTCCGTGCCATCAGCGGCGCGCAAGATGCCATTGCTCGCCGAGGGCCCCAGCAGGCTTTTCCAAGCCAGTTCAGCGAGTGCTTTCGATCCGAGGAGAACCGGCCACGCCGGCTCTCCTTTGTGTAATAAACACCCTAGCCTTTCTGCCCGCTTATCTGCTGGGCGCGCATATAGCTTTTGCAAGCACCTCGCATATCGCCCTTCGCCATAGCGGCATTTGCCGCGCCCATCTCCTTCATCATCGCCGCCTTACCAGGCGTGTCAGGCATAGCGTTGCTGGACGTGACGAGCTTGGCCATGTTCTCGCTCGTGCAAGCCATCATCTTCGCAGAAGCCGGGCTGATGGCCAGCGCCGCGGCAACCGTTACACCGGTGATAAGCAGTTTCATTCTTTCCTCCCCGGCCGCACAATGCAGCCAAAGCTCAAAATTACGGAAAATCAGAAAAGTTCCCGCCAGCCCAGGGAGCCAAGAGGCACCCACGCTCTATCGAAGTTACGAAACCGCCGATACTGCCTGCACGGCCGGCGGCACCGTGCGGGCCGGTATGGGATCGGGCGTCATGATGAGATACAGCGCGCCCGCCACCAGCATGACGGCAGCCACCGCCAATCCCAACAAGGCCAGAACCAGATCGCTTGGGTCATCCATCTTGCGGGCGGATCGGATGGCAGCCATCGCCTTTGGCTATCCGCGCGAGCGCCTTGTATGAATAACGGCGGATCCGAAGACCTTTGGCTATCCGCGACATGCGCCGTTGTGAACGGCGGGCGATGGCTCCGCGGCATTAAGCGACGGCCCGGCAGTTTTGTTCCTAATCGCTTCATCATTTGCGGTGTCGGCAATCAAACGGCAGCAATTCCAGGGCCTGATCAGGTGGACGCCGAATTGCAGTTGCGCAAAGCCGCGTTCGGTATCGGTCCTTACGTCCTACGGCCCCCACCCAACCGAATCTTAACGAATGGTTGATACATCCGATCATCGCCGCCGCCTCGCGGCGCGTTTCGGGGATGCACCCTTGTGGCCGTGATGGATACGCAATCCGCAACCGCTCCGCCGGCCGGCCTGATCGCGCGCCTGCGCGCGCTGCTCGGCGGCACGCATGAGGCCTCCGTCACGAAGCGGCTAGCCGGCACGATCTTCATCATCCGCGTGCTCAGCGCCGCACTAGCCTATCTCTCGCAGATCCTGCTGGCGCGCTGGATGGGCGGCTCGGATTACGGCGTCTATGTCTATGTCTGGACCTGGGTGCTGCTGCTCGGCAGCATGATGGATTTCGGCATTTCGGCGTCGGCCCAGAAGATCATTCCGGAATATCGTACCCGCGGCGAGCATGCCCTGCTGCGCGGCTTTCTCTCCGGCAGCCGCTGGATGACGTTCATCGTTTCCTCGATCGTCTCGCTGCTGCTGGCGGGCGTGGTGAAGGGATTGTCGCCGTGGATCGACGCCAACGCGATCGTTCCGCTCTATGTCGGCTGCCTAACGCTACCGGCCTTCGTCGTCGCCAACACCCAGGACGGCATCGCGCGTTCGCATGACTGGATGCAACTCGGCCTGATGCCGCAATTCATCGTGCGGCAATCGCTGATTATCGGCTTGACCGCCGGCGCCGTCGTGCTCGGCTTCAATCTCGGCGCCACCGCCGCGATGTGTGCGAGCGCCGCGGCGGTATGGATTGCGATGATCGGCCAGATGATCGTGCTGAACCGCAAGCTCGGCAACCATGTCGAGCCTGGCGCCAGGGCCTATGATTTCCGCGGCTGGCTCGCCGTCTCGCTGCCCATCCTGATGGTCGAAAGTTTTTACCTGCTGCTGTCCTACACCGACGTGCTGGTGCTGCAGCAATTCCGCTCCTCGGAAGAAGTCGGCATCTACTTCGCCGTGGTGAAGACGCTGGCGCTGGTCTCCTTCATTCATTATGCGATGGCGGCAACGACGGCGCATCGCTTTGCCGAATATCACGCGCAAGGCGATAAGGCGCGCCTGGCGGCCTATGTGGCGCACGCCATCCAGTGGACGTTCTGGCCGTCGCTGGCCGCGACCATCGCGCTATTGGCATTCGGTAAGCCGCTGTTGTGGCTGTTCGGCCCGCAATTCGTGGTCGGCTACGACATCATGTTCATTGCCGCGATTGGACTTTTGGTGCGCGCCGCCATCGGCCCGGTCGAGCGGTTGCTCAACATGCTCGGCCATCAGCACATCTGCGCGCTGGCCTATGCGCTGGCCTTTGTCATGAACGTCGTGCTCTGCGTCGCCCTGGTACCGCGCTTCGGCGGCCACGGCGCGGCAGCCGCGACCTCGATCTCGCTGGCGTTCGAAACGGTGCTGTTGTTCTGGATCGTGCGCCGGCGGCTCGGATTGCACGTGCTGGCTTTCGGGAAGCACGGCTGAGCCACTTCTTGGTCATGCCCGGGCTTGCCGCCTCCGCTGAAGCTTCGGCGCGCCAACACGGAAAGCCACGGCGAAGCCTTGGCGTAGCCGGGACCCGGGCATCCATCTTCTTCGTAAAGACTTTCGTTTGATGGATTGCCGGGTCAAGCCCGGCAATGACGGAAGCCTTGACACTACTCCGCGGTCCAGCCGCCGTCGATCGACAGGTTGGCGCCGGTGATCTGGGCGGCATCGTCGCTGCACAGGAACAGCGCCAGCGCTGCGACCTGTTCCGAGGTCACGAATTCCTTGGTCGGCTGCGCGTCGAGGAGCACGTCGTTGATGACCTGCTCCTTGGTCATGTTGCGCGCCTTCATGGTCTCGGGAATCTGCTTCTCGACCAGCGGCGTCCAGACATAACCAGGGCTGATGCAATTGCAGGTAATCTTGAAGGTCGCAAGCTCCAGCGCCACCGTCTTGGTGAGGCCGGCGATGCCGTGCTTGGCCGAGACATAGGCCGACTTGAAGGGCGAGGCGACCAGCGAATGGGCGGACGCCGTGTTGATGATGCGGCCCCAGCCGCGTTTCTTCATGCCGGGCACCGCGGCGCGGATGCCGTAAAACGCCGACGACAGGTTGATGGCGATGATGGCTTCCCACTTCTCGGGCGGAAACTCCTCGATCGGCGACACGAACTGAATGCCGGCATTGTTGACGAGGATATCGACCGAGCCGAAGGTCTTCTCGCCGAGCGCGATCATTTCGGCGATTTCGGCCGGTTTGGTCATGTCGGCGGACGAATGCGCGGCGCGGACCTTGAAATCGGTCTCGATGCCGGAGCGCTCACGCTCGATATCGGCCGGCACGCCCATGCCGTTGAGGACGACATTGGCGCCTGCGGCGGCGAAAGCGCGCGCGTAAGCCAGTCCGATGCCGCTGGTCGAGCCGGTCACGACAGCCGTCTTGCCCTTTAATGTACCCATTGCATTCACTCCTGCTTGCTTCCGGGGGACCTGGGAACATCCCCCGTCATATCGTATGCCATCATGGTCTGGCCGGATTGCGGGCGCTCGAGCACATCCTTGTGACGCATCGACAGATGAACGTCGCGGACGCCCGCATTCCAGTGCTCGATCATGGCGACGTGCGAAAAGTCGTAATCCTTCGACGAGGATTCGTAGTTCTTGCTCTTGTAGATCAGGTGCACCACGGTGACGGTGTTTTCCTTGGCCGCGTTGCAGAGGACTGCCACCGCCGGATCGTTCTTGAGATCATCGGGTAGCTTTCCGAGCAGCTCGCGCAGCGCCTTGCGCGCGTTGTGCACCTGCTTGTTCTTGTCGGTGGTCATGCGGGTGCGGCTGGAATAGCGGATGTCCTTTTCGCGCTCGGCGGCTTCCAGGAGCGATGTCGGCAAGTCGCCGCGCGCGCTGAACAGGTCGACCTGGAAGATCAGGAGATCGCGATTGCTTTCCTCACCCAGCACGTGATCGAGCGGCGTGTTGGAGGCAATGCCGCCGTCCCAATAGTGCTCGCCCTCGATCTCGACGGAAGGGAATCCGGGCGGCAGCGCGCCGGAGGCCATGATGTGCTCCGGGCCGATCTTCTTGCCGAGCTTCCTGAATTCGAAATTGTCGAAATATTTGAGATTGCCCGAGCTCACGCCGACCGCGCCGACGCTGAGCCGCGTCTTCAGATCGTTGATGCGGTCGAAGTCGACCAGCCGCTCCAGCGTCTTCTTCAGCGGCGCTGTGTCGTAATAGCTCTGCGACTGCCGGCTGCCTGGCGGCCACAACGGCGCCGGCGGAATGCGCGGCGTGAAGAAGCCGGGCACTCCGAAGGTCGCAATCAAAGCGGCTGAGGTTTCGTTGAACAGCGAGCGCGCGCGGTCGCCATTCGAAATCGGATTCCACGGCACCGGGGATGACACCATCTCCCAGAATTCCTTGAGGCGGTCGACGCGGGTCTCGGGCCCGTTGCCGGCGATGATGGCGGCATTGATGGCGCCGATCGAAATGCCCGCAATCCATTCCGGCTCGAAGCCCGAACGGCACAGCGCCTGAAAAGCGCCGGCCTGATAGGAGCCGAGCGCCCCGCCGCCTTGCAACACCAGCACCCGCTGCGCCTTGGCGGGCGTGGTCGCCGGCGCGGTATCGGAATGATCCATAATGACCGTCAGATGGCTGCCAAAGACGCGGCACCGTGGCGGCAGTTCGCGACGGCGTCAATCAGGCGGGTTCCAAGCAAGGATCACGCCTGCTTTATCGCGCCTCAGGTCGACGCGAGAATCAGCGTCCAGAACACCTTGTATTTGGTGTTGGGAGCATAACTCGCCGCGATGCCCAATTTTGTGACACCGTTCTTGAGCATATTCGCCTTGTGCGGCGGAGAGTCGCGCCAGCCGGAGAAGGCCTCCGCCAGGGTGTGGTAGCCGGCCGAGACATTTTCGACCGCAAGCGTCGCCGGATAGCCGGAGGCCCCGAGCCGTTTCTCCAGCGGCCCCTTCACATTGTGGTCCATCTTGTTGCGGGCCGCCATCGCCTGCGACTGCCGCTCGGCGAGCTTGGTCAGCTCGGGATCGACGACCACGGCCCCGAGGCCGTTATTCTGGCGGTATTGCGAAATCATGACCGCTGCAGCGACCGGATCGAGCGTGGCGCCGGGTTGGGCCATATCAAGATACATGGCCGGCTGATCCGGGATTTTGACGTCGGCCGAGCAGCCGGCAAGCAGCAAAAGCCCGATAATGGCGGTGGTCGCCCGTTTCACGGAAAGGAATCCCCCAAGGTTGGACGGCCGTTGTTGCATACCAACCGTGGCTGAATGGTGAACGGGGGGCTTAGTTGGATCGTCATTCCGGGCGATGCGGAGCATCGAACCCGGAATCTCGAGATTCCCCGGGGCGCAATTGCGCCCCTGAGGTCTGGTGCTAGCGCACCATCCCGGAATGACGACTTCGTCGTCAATCCTGCGCGGCAAAGATCCGGTAGCGGCGGGGCTGCAGGCCGATAATCTCGCCGGCCTGGAGTTCCCGGTCGCGGGGGGCGTCGATCTCGATCACGGTCTTGCCCTCGCCGCCCGTCAACGCCACCTCCGCCCGCTGGATCGGGCCGAATGAGCGGACATGGCGCACCGCGCCCTCCAGCGAGCCGGTTCCGGCCGGGCCGATCTGCATGTCATGGCGGCGGACGAACAGTTTTGAGGCGCCGGAGGCCGCACCATCGGCGGCGATGTTGAGCGGCCGGTCGCCGAGCCGTACCAAACCGCCTGTCACCTCCACCGGCAGCACGATGGATTCGCCGATGAAGCCGTGGACGAAGGCGGTGGCCGGGTTGTCATAGACCTCGCCGGGTGAGCCGATCTGCTCGATGCGGCCCTTGTCCATCACCACCACGCGGTTGGCGACTTCGAGCGCTTCTTCCTGATCATGGGTGACGAAGATCGAGGTGACGTGAATCTCATTGTGCAGGGAGCGCAGCCATTGCCGCAGCTCTTTGCGCACCTTGGCATCGAGCGCGCCGAAGGGCTCGTCGAGCAAGAGGATGCGCGGCTCGATCGCGAGCGCGCGTGCCAGCGCAATGCGCTGACGCTGGCCGCCGGAGAGCTGGCTCGGATAGCGGTTGGCCAGCCAATCGAGCTGCACGAGGTCGAGCAATTCCTTGACACGGGCGCGGATCGTGGCCTCGTCCTTGCGCACGGCGCGCGGCTGCACGCGCAGGCCGAAGGCGACGTTCTCGAACACCGTCATGTGGCGGAACAGCGCGTAGTGCTGAAAGACGAAGCCGACATGGCGCTCGCTGGCGCCGTGACCCAGCGCATCCTCGCCGTCGATCGTCACCTCGCCGGCATCCGGCCAGTCGAGGCCTGCGATGATGCGCAACAGCGTGGTCTTGCCTGAACCGGACGGGCCGAGCAGCGCCAGCAATTCGCCCTTGCCGACTTTCAGATCGACATTGTCGAGCGCGGCAAACGAGCCGAACTTCTTGACGATATTTTTGACTTCAATGGTCACTTGGCTCGTCCCTTGGAGGTTGTCCTTCGTCCAGGCGCTGTTCGAGCACGGTCTTCACGACCAGCGTGATCAGGGCCAGCATCGCCAGCAGCGAAGCAATCGCAAACGACGCCACGAATTGATATTCATTATAGAGGATCTCGACCAGCAGCGGCATGGTGTTGGTCTCGCCGCGGATATGGCCCGAGACCACCGACACCGCGCCAAACTCGCCCATGGCGCGCGCGTTGCACAGCAGTACGCCATACAGCAGGCCCCATTTGATATTGGGCAGAGTGACGCGGAAGAAGGTCTGCAGACCTGACGCACCGAGCGAGATCGCCGCCTC
The DNA here is from genome assembly GCF_056174665.1 of Bradyrhizobium sp. WYCCWR15520. Classification (NCBI taxonomy): domain Bacteria; kingdom Pseudomonadati; phylum Pseudomonadota; class Alphaproteobacteria; order Hyphomicrobiales; family Nitrobacteraceae; genus Bradyrhizobium; species Bradyrhizobium sp. WYCCWR15520. Next base: position 22,644 of record NZ_JBWBWM010000014.1, on the reverse strand, counting down.
TTCCTCTTGCGTGCCCTGCTCCTGCATCAAAGGAATGAGCGAGCGGGCGACGAACGGGAACGTCACGAAGATCGTCGCCAGCGCAATGCCGGGCACGGCGAACAGGATCTGGACATTGTGCGCCTGCAGCCACGTGCCCCAATAGCCCTGCGCGCCGAACAGCAGCACGAAGACCAGACCCGAAATGACAGGGCTGACCGAGAACGGCAGATCGATCAGCGTGATCAGGAAGGTCTTGCCGGGAAATTCGAACTTGGCGATCGCCCAGGCCGCGATCACCCCGAACACCAGATTGAGCCCGACCGAGATCGCCGCCACCAGCAGCGTCAGCCTGATCGCCGAAAGCGCCTCCGGCTCGGCAAGCGCGGTGAAATAGGCGCTGATGCCCTTGGAAAAGGCCGATGCGAATACCACCACCAGCGGCAGCACGACGAAGATCGTCAGGAAGGAAATCGCCAGCGCAATGATGATGAAGCGGATCGGCCCGGGCTCGCTCCGCAGATCCTTGTTGGAGGCGACAGCCGCGCGGGCACGGGTGCTCGCCTCGCGCGCGGACGGCGGAGAAATGGCGAGATCTGCCGTGGAGCTATAGGCCTGCAACCGGGTCGCTGGCGTCACAAAGCTCGTTTGAGTCGACATCTCCAGGCCCTCAGTACGCGGGAACGCGGGTTTGCGCCCAGCGTTGCAGGCGATTGACGGCGAAGATGATCACGAACGCAGCCAGCAGCATGACGACGGCAATTGCCGTTGCATCGGCATAACGGAATTCGGAAAGCCGGATGACGATCAAGAGCGGCGCGATCTCCGACACGTTGGGCAGGTTGCCGGCGATGAAGATCACCGAGCCGTATTCGCCGACCGCGCGGGCGAACGCCAGCGCAAAGCCGGTCAATAGCGCCGGCATGAGACTTGGCAGGATCACCCTGAACACCGTGTGCCATCGGTTGGCGCCGAGGCTCGCGGCCGCCTCCTCGATTTCAGGGTCGAGATCGATCAGGACCGGCTGCACCGTCCGCACCACGAAGGGGATGCCGATGAAGACCATCGCCACGAAAATGCCGATCGGCGTGAACGCCACCTTGATGCCGAGTTCGGCCAGCGGCGCGCCCAACCAGCCCTTCTGCGCGAACAATTGCGTCAGTGCCACGCCGGCGACGGCCGTCGGCAGCGCAAAGGGAATGTCGACGATGGCGTCGAATATCCGCCGGCCTGGAAAGCGATACCGCACCAGCGCCCAAACGATGATGGTGCCCATCACCAGATTGACGCAGGCCGCGGCAAAGGAGAGGCCGAACGAAATCTTCAGCGCATTCAAGGTGCGGCGGCTGGTGAGGATTTCCCAGAATTGCCCCGGAGAAAGCTCAAGCGTCCTCAGAAAGAGGCCAGCGAGGGGAATCAATATAATGACGGAGAGCCATGTCAGGGTCAGGCCCATGGTAAGACCAAACCCGGGCAGGGTACTCCGCCGTGCGACCGCTGTGCTCACAAATCCCCCTGCTTCCGCTCCGGCCGCCCGTTCGCCAGATCAGTTCTTGTAAATCTGGTCGAAAATGCCGCCTTCGCCGAAGTGATCTTTCTGCGCCTTGGTCCAACCACCAAAAACGTCGTCGATCGTGAAAAGTTCGACCTTGGCGAAGGATTTTTCATATTCCTTCGCAATTTCCGAATCGCGCGGACGATAGGAATTGCGTGCGGCAATTTCCTGACCTTCCTTGGTATACCAATACTTCAGATAGGCCTCTGCGACGGCGCGGGTGCCCTTCTTATCGGCAACCTTGTCGACGATGGCCACCGGCGGCTCGGCAAGAATCGACAAAGGCGGCGCTACGATCTCGAACTTGTCCTTGCCGAATTCGCGCTGCGCCAGGAACGCCTCGTTCTCCCACGCCAGCAGCACGTCACCGACGCCGCGCTCGACGAAGGTCACCGTCGAGCCGCGCGCGCCGGTGTCGAGCACCGGCACGTTCTTGAAGAGATCACCGACGAATTTCTTCGCCTTGTCAGCGGAGCCGAATTTCTTTTCCGCAAAGCCCCACGCCGCCAGGTAATTCCAGCGCGCGCCGCCCGAAGTCTTCGGGTTCGGCGTGATCACCTGCACGCCGGGCTTGATCAGATCGTCCCAATCCTTGATGGCCTTGGGGTTGCCCTTGCGGACCAGGAACACAATCGTCGAAGTATAGGGCGCGGAATTGAGCGACAGACGCTTCTGCCAATCCGGCGCCACCAGACCCTTGGCGGCGATGGCGTCGATGTCATAGGCCAGCGCCAGTGTCACGACATCCGCCTGCAGGCCGTCGATCACCGATCGCGCCTGCGAGCCCGAACCGCCATGCGACTGCTTGATCTCGACGCTCTTGCCGGTTTCCTTTTGATAGGCCGCGACGAACGCCTTGTTGAAATCGGCATAGAGCTCGCGCGTCGGATCGTAGGATACGTTGAGCAGTGTAACGTCGGCAGCGAAAGCCGAACTCGCCCAGAGCAATCCAGCAACGAGGGGCAGAATGCGACGGATCATCATCGATCTCCATTCGGCTCGATGAAACATATCATCAAAGCGGGAGCGCATAAGTCGCGACGAAAGGTCGCTTAGTCAATGAAACCGCGTTTCATAGTTTTTGGTTCCGCAGCTTCATTGTCCTATCAAGACCGGACTCTACGAAGTTTTCATCGTGTGGATGCCGCATTCCGTCTTGGCTCTGCCGCGCCAGCGGCCAGCACGCGCGTCCTCGTCCGCCGCGGCGCGGCTCGAGCACGGCATGCAGCCGACCGAGAGGTAGCCCGAGGCGACCAGCGGATGCGGCGGCAGTTTGGCAAGCTTGTAGATCGCCTCGATCTCTTCACGCGACACGTTGGCGAACGGGTTGAACTTCAGCCGCGCGCCGTCCTCCTCGACGACGGGAATCTCGGCGCGCGCGCCGCCCTGAAAACGCTTGCGCCCGTTGATCCAGGCCGAGAACGGCTTGAGCGCCCGCGCCAGCGGCTCAACCTTACGGATACGGCAGCAGGCGTCGGGATCGGTAAACCACAATTCGCGATCGGGATCCTGCCGCGAGATCGCTTCTTCCAGCGGCTTGATTGAACGGACATCGCGAAGGCCAAGCGCAGCGATCAGCGTGTCGCGATAGGCGAGCGTCTCTTCGAACAGCCAACCGGTATCGAGGAAGATCACGGGAATGGCGGGATCGACGTCCGCCATCACCTTGAGTAGCGCCGCCGATTCCGTGCCGAATGACGACACCAGCGCAAGCTGCTCGCGGCCGACGGCCTTCAGCGCGGCTTCAATGACCTGCGCCGGCGAAGCGTCACGCAGGGCATGGTCGAGCGTCTGCGCCGATCGAAGGATCGTCGCTTCAGCGGTGACGGCGGGCTGCGAAATCGTGGTCACTGGCCGGCACTCTCCGAATGACGCAACTGCATCCGCCGATTGAGGGCGGTGACGCGACCGTCGCCGGTCGGCTGATAGAACACCGAATACCGCTTCATCGTCTCGGCGAAAGCGTCGGCGTCGGCATCCTTCTTCACCTCGAACGCATCGAAGCCGGCGCGCGACATGAATACGAACTGATCACGCAGGATCTGGCCGGTGGCGCGCAGCTCGCCGTCATAGCCGTGGCGTTCGCGCAAGAGGCGCGCCTGGCTATAGGCGCGGCCATCGCGGAAGGTCGGGAACACCAGTGCGACAGCGGCCAGGCGGTCGAGATAGGGTACGAGATCGTCGACGGCGCGACTGTTCGGCCAGATCACGCCGGTCTTGCCGGCGCGCTTCAGAATGGCTTCCGGATCCTCCAGAAACCGCGCTGCTGAAATCAGGATCGCGCCGTCGCCCGGCAATTCGGCGCCGTCGGCAACATGGACGAACAGATCGGTGGTGATTCTTCCCTGCTTAACGAGTGGCATAGACCCGCTCCTTGAATGGCTCGACGCCCAGGCGCTTCACCGTATCGACGAACAGCTCCTCGGGACGGTCGCGCAGCGCGAGATAGGCTTCGACAATGTCTTCGATCACGTCGGCAACTTCCGCATAGGGAACGGCTGGACCGATCAGGACGCCCATCTGCGCGTTCTCGTCGGCACGGCCGCCGATAGTGATCTGGTAAAATTCCTCGCCGTTCTTCTCGACGCCGAGAATGCCGATATGGCCGACATGGTGATGGCCGCAGGCATTGATGCAGCCGGAGATGTTGATGTGCAGCCGGCCGATCATGTCGGCGGTATCGTGGTTGGCGAAACGCCGGGTCAACTCCTGCGCGATCGGGATCGAGCGCGCATTGGCGAGCGAGCAATAATCCAGCCCCGGGCAGGCGATGATGTCGGTGACCAGATTGACGTTCGGCGTGGCGAGCCCGAGCCGGTCGAGCGCCCTCCAGAGCTGAGGCAGGTCGCGCTTGGCGACGTGCGGCAGCGCCAGGTTCTGCTCGTGGCCGACGCGGATTTCGCCGAATGAATATTTGTCGGCGAGATCGGCGACCGCGTCCATCTGGTCGGCGGTGGCGTCGCCGGGCGGGCCGCCCACCGGCTTCAGCGACAGCGTCACGATCGAATAACCCTGCACCTTGTGCGGAGCCACCGAGTTCTTGCGCCAGCGCTCGAACAGCGGGTCAGCCGCGGCCTGCTTCAGCTCGTCCGGCATGTGCGGCAGCTTTTCATAGGCTGGATAGGAGAAGCGCGAGCGCACCTCCTCGATCGCCGAATGGTCGAGCGTCAGCCCGACATCGCCCATCAGCTTCCATTCCTCCTCGACCTCACGCGCGAATTTTTCGATGCCGAGCTCGTGGACGAGGATCTTGATGCGGGCCTTGTAGATGTTGTCGCGGCGGCCGTACTGGTTGTAGACGCGCAGGATCGCCTCGACATAACTCAGGATGTCGCGACCGTGCACGAACGGCTTGATGGTCTTGGCGATGAACGGCGTGCGGCCGAGGCCGCCGCCGACCAGCACCTCAAAACCGGTTTCGCCGTCGGCGTTCTTGTGCAGGCGCAAGCCGATGTCGTGGATCTTGATCGCGGCGCGGTCGTGCTCGGATGCGGTGATCGCAATCTTGAACTTGCGCGGCAGGAACGAGAATTCCGGATGCAGCGTAGTGTGCTGGCGCAGGATTTCCGACCAGATGCGCGGGTCCTCGACCTCGCCGGGCGCGACGCCGGCCCATTGGTCCGAGGTGACATTGCGCATGTTGTTGCCGGAAGTCTGCATCGCGTGGATGCCGACCTCGGCGAGCTCAGCCAGCGCATCGGGCAGCTCGGCCAGCTTGATCCAGTTGTACTGGATGTTCTGCCGCGTGGTGAAATGACCGTAACCGCGATCATAGCGGCGGGCGACATGCGCGAGCCGGCGCAATTGCTTCGATGACAGCGTGCCATAGGGGATCGCGACGCGGAACATGTAGGCGTGCAATTGCAGGTACACGCCGTTCTGCAGCCGCAGGATCTTGAATTCGTCCTCGGTCAGCTCGCCGGTGAGGCGGCGCTTCACCTGATCGCGGAATTCCGAAACGCGCTCGTTGATGAGCGTGCGGTCGAGTTCGTCATATGCATACATGATGGGTCAGCCTCAGGCCGGAAGAAGGTCGATGGTGAGGCCCTTCGACCGGATGTGTTCACGGAGGTTGCCGGGCTTGATCACCCCGCCCTCCTTGATTTCGACCGGCGCGATATAGGCGCCGACCGCACCGACGTCATCGGCGACGCCTTCGGCAAGCAATGCGCGCGCATCATCCGAGGTACCGACGATCGCGGCATCGGCCAGCGCCGTCGACCAGCCCCGATCTGCGGTCCGGTAGACCACGGCGCCATCCCAGGTACGGTTGGCGGTCACCACCGACGGCCCGGTAATTCTGATTTTCTTCTGTTCGAGCGGAGAGGTCATTCGGCAGCTTCCAGCAGTTTGGAGAGGACTTGGTTGAGATTTGACTGACGCCACGGCGCGGAATGCGCGACGACGTCGCCGATGATGAGGATGGCGGGACCGCCATCGATTTTTTCGACCAGCGCGGGCAGGTTTTCCAACGTCCCGACCACGGCCTGCGCATCCGGTCGCGTCACCCGCGCGAACACGCCGACCGGCGTTTGCGGCAACCGGCCGGCAGCCAGCAGGCCGGCGCGGACCGATGGTGCGGCGGTCATGCCCATATAGACCACGATGGTCATCTTCTTGTCTGTCAGCACCGACCAGTCGACGGTCTCGGCGTCCTTGGCCTTGTGCGCGGTCAGGAAGGTGATGCGCAGCGCTTCGTGGCGATAGGTGAGCGGCGCCTCGAATTGCGCGGCGGCGCCAAGGCCGGCGGTAATGCCCGGCACCACCGAATAGGTAACGCCGGCTGCGCGCAGCACTTCGATTTCCTCGCCACCGCGGCCGAAGATGAAGGGATCGCCGCCCTTCAGCCGCACCACGCGCTGTCCTGCCTTCGCGGCGTCAATCAGCAATTTGTTGATCGCATCCTGGCCGATGCCGGGCTTGCCGACCCGGCGGCCGACCGGAATGCGCGAGGCATCGCGGCGGATGCGGTCGAGAACTTCCGGCGACACCAGCTCGTCGTAGAAAACGACGTCGGCGTCCTGCAGCGCCCGCAACGCCTTGATGGTGAGCAGATCAGGATCGCCCGGACCCGCGCCGACCAGCGTCACCCTGCCCTCGGCCTTGCCATCCTTGCTCGCGCCGGCGAACGCGGAAGGATCGGCGATTTCGTTCAGTGCCTTTTCAGCCTCGTCCTTGCGCCCTGCAAGAACCAATGCGCCGATCGGACCGTCGATCACGCGCTCCCAGAAGCGCCGGCGCAGCGGAAATTCGGGAATGCGCGCATGCATCGATTTGCGAAAGCTGCCGATGAAGGCGGCGAGATCGCCAATGCGCGCCGGCAGCACCGCTTCGATGCGCTCGCGCACACGGCGCGCGACCACCGGCGACGATCCGCCGGTGCCGACGGCAACGACGACGTCGCCGCGATCGACGATCGCCGGAAAGATGAAAGTGGAATGCACGAGATCGTCCATCACGTTGACGGGCAGGCCGACCGCCTTCGCGCGCACCGACATCGCAATGCCGATGTCGCCGGCGCCGGCGCAGAGAATCGCGATGATGCCGGAGAGATCGGCTGACAGCGGATCGCCGGAAGCCAGCTCTATCCGCCCGGCGTCATTGGCGTCGAGACCGGCCAGATCATGATTGCCGTCGGTCGCATACCAGCGGACCCGCGCGCCCGCCGACACCAGCAGGCGCAATTTTGCGCGCACGAGGTCCCCCGCTCCAACGAGCAGCACCTTGCCGCTTTGCAGATCCAGAAACACAGGCAGGTAGCGCATCAGACACTCGCTTTCCCCAATTGGGGGGTTGACTGAAATTATTTTCTATTTATGTCTCGATCAAGGGCCGCAAAGAGAAAATTATTTCTTCTCTATTGCGGCGCAACTTTAGAATTTTTCCACTCCCAAGTCCAAGGCCCAGAGATGCATCTTCTCAACCCCGAATCCAGCGGACACAGGTTGCAGTCCGCAGCCCTGCACGAAGCATCATCTGTGCCGAAAATTTTTCCCGGCGAGATGCTGCCGCCGCCCTCGATGGACCATCTCGACGAGCTTGAGGCGCAGAGCATCTATATCCTGCGGGAAGCGTTCGCGCGGCTGAAGAAGCTCGCGCTGCTGTGGTCGCTTGGGAAAGACTCTAACGTCATGATCTGGCTGGCGCGCAAGGCCTTCTTCGGCCGCGTGCCGTTCCCGGCGCTCCATGTCGACACCGGCAAGAAGTTTCCGGAGATGTATGCGTTCCGCGACCGCTTCGGGAAGGAGTGGGACCTCGATCTCAAGATTGAACCCTGCCCGCCGATCGACGCCGTCGATCCGACCTTGCCGCCGGCCGCGCGATCTGCCGCCCGCAAGACCGAAGGGCTAAAGTGGGCGCTTAACAAATACGGCTTCGATGGATTAATCGCCGGCATTCGTCGCGACGAAGAAGCCACCCGCGCCAAGGAGCGCGTGTTCTCGCCGCGCGGGCTCGAAGGCGGCTGGGACGTCCGCGATCAGCCCCCGGAATTCTGGGATCAGTTCAACGCCTCGGTGCCGCAAGGCGCACATCTGCGCATCCACCCGATCCTGCATTGGACCGAGGCCGACATCTGGGCCTACACCAAGCGCGAGAACATTCCGATCATTCCGCTGTACCTCTCGAAGGAGGGTAAGCGCTACCGTTCGCTCGGTGACGCCGACATCACCTTCCCCGTCACTTCCACCGCCTCCAGCATTGACGAGATCCTGACCGAGCTCGACGGCACCAAGGTGCCGGAGCGCGCAGGCCGCGCGCTGGATCATGAAACCGAAGATGCATTCGAGCGGCTGCGCGTCGCCGGCTATCTCTAACGGACACCTGGTGTGAGCGTCGCTATGAACATGATCCTTCCCGCCAGCGTTTCGGCAACCCCGAACGGCACCACGCGTCCGCAGGTGCGCATCGTCATCGTCGGCCATGTCGATCACGGCAAATCCACGTTGGTCGGACGGCTGCTGCATGAGACCGGCAGCCTGCCCGAGGGCAAGCTGGAAATGCTGAAGGCGGTCAGCGCGCGGCGCGGCATGCCGTTCGAATGGTCGTTCCTGCTCGATGCGCTGCAGACCGAGCGCGACCAGGGCATCACCATCGACACCACGCAAATCCGCTTCCGCACCCGCTCGCGCGACGTCGTGCTGATCGACGCGCCCGGCCACGCCGAATTCCTGCGCAACATGATCACCGGCGCTTCGCAGGCCGACGGCGCCGTGCTGATCATCGACGCGCTGGAAGGCGTGCGCGACCAGACAAGGCGGCACGGCTATCTGCTGCATCTGCTCGGCATCAAGCAGGTCGCGGTTGTCGTCAACAAGATGGACCGGGTGGACTTCGGCGCGGATCGCTTCAAGGAGATCAGCGACGAGATTTCGGCGCATCTGATCGGCCTCGGCGTAACGCCGTCGGCAATCATTCCGATTTCCGCGCGCGATGGTGACGGCGTTGCCGAACATACGCCAAGGATCGGCTGGTATCAGGGCCCGACTGTGGTCGAAGCCATCGATGCGCTCGAACCGGCGCGGCCGCTGGAGCAGCTTGCGCTGCGCCTGCCCGTGCAGGCGATCTACAAATTCGATGACCGCCGCATCGTGGCGGGCCGTATTGAGTCCGGACATTTGTGCGCAGGCGACGAAATCGTCATCATGCCCGCCGGCAAGATTGCGAAGATCAAAACCGTCGAGAGCTGGCCGGTGACGCCGCTGAAGGGCAGCCACGGCGCCGGCCGTTCGGTCGGCATCACGCTCGACCGCGAATTGTTCGTCGAGCGCGGCGATGTCATTGCGCACGCCGGCGCCACACCGCGCGACACGCGGCGGATTCGCGCGCGCATCTTCTGGCTGCACGACAAGCCGTTGTCGAAGGGCGATCAGATCCTGATCCGCCTCGGCACACGGGAAACCCGCGCCAGCGTGGTCGCAATCGAAAAGGCGGTCGATCCCGGCGAGCTCTCCAATGAGGAAACCAAGGCGATCGCGCGCAATCACGTTGGCGAAATCGATATCTCGCTGGCGCAGCCGATCGCGGCCGATCCCTATCAGGACAATCCGCGCACCGGCCGGCTGGTGATCGAGGTCAACGGCCGCATCGCCGGCGGCGGCCTCGTGCTGTCGGTCGACGCCGGGCAGCGCGCTGTCCCGATCGACATCGTGCCGGTCGAATCCGCGCTGCGTCCCGAAGAGCGTTCGGCGCGCTACCATCACAACGGCGCGGTGATCTGGCTGACCGGCCTGCCGGGCTCAGGCAAATCCACGCTCGCCCGTGCGCTGGAGCGGCGGCTGTTCTCGCGCGGCGGCTCGCCGATCCTGCTGGATGGCGATACCTTGCGGGCCGGGCTCAATAACGATCTCGGCTTCTCTCCGCAGGACCGCAGCGAAAACATTCGCCGCCTCGCTGAGGTCGCGACCCATCTCGCGCGCAACGGCCATGTTGCGATTGTCGCCGCAGTTTCGCCTGCGATCGCGGACCGCGCCGCGGCACGCCGCATCGCCGACACCATGTTCCGCGAAGTGCATGTCGCCGCACCCGCCGAGGTGTGCGAAAGCCGCGATCCCAAGGGTCACTATGCCAAGGCCCGCTCCGGCGCGCTGCCGTCGTTCACCGGGATCACCAACGATTACCAGCCGCCGACCGCCTGCGAGTTGAGGATCGATACGTCGATCCGCTCGGTTGCGGACGCGACGGAGGAGATCGAGCGGATGCTTGGGGAGACCGGCATCCTGTTCGACGAATTGGTGGATCTGGCGGCCAACATCTAGGAGCGTTTTCAAGCGAAGTGGAGCCCGGTTCGCGTGAAGAAAACGCGACCAAATAAGGCCCTTCGACTCCTTTTTAGGCACTTCTCATCGACCCGGCTTTAGGGCTAAAAGGGCGGCCAACGCCGCCCCTTTGGCGCGTTTTTTGCTGTTTTGGCCTGAAAACAGCCTGCAAACGCCATTTCTTTTGAGAAAGCCCATCATGAAGCGTGTCGATACCCACGGATTGAAGATCGCCCCTGTCCTGTTCGAGTTCATCGCCAAGGAGGCGACCCCCAAAACCGGGATTTCGCCCGACGCGTTCTGGGCCGGTGTCGCTGCCATCATCAAAAAGCTGGGGCCGAAGAATCGCGAGCTGCTCGCCTTCCGCGACGCGCTGCAGGCCAAGATCGACGGCTGGCATCGCGCCCACAAGGGCAAGGCGTTCGACATGGCCGCCTATACCGCCTTCCTGAAGGAGATCGGCTATCTCCTGCCCGAGCCGGCCACGCAGAAGGTCGAGACATCCAACGTCGACGAGGAAATCGGCAAGATCTGCGGACCGCAGCTCGTCGTTCCCCTGACCAACGCCCGCTACGCGCTGAACGCGGCGAATGCGCGCTGGGGCTCGCTCTATGACGCCTTCTACGGCACCGACGCGATCCCGCATGATCCGAGCGAGAGCGGTAAGGGTTACAACAAGGCGCGCGGCGACAAGGTGATCGCCAAGGCAAAAGCCTTCCTCGACGCCGCCGTGCCGCTCGCGACCGGCAGCCACACCGACGTGACGTCGTATAGCGTCATCGCCGGCCAGCTCGCCGTGAAGCTGAAGAGCGGCAATGCCACTGCGCTGAAAACGGCTGCGCAGTTCGCCGGCTTCCAGGGCGATGCCGCGTCACCGAGCGCGGTGCTGCTGGTCAACAACGGCATGCATGTCGAAGTGAAGATCGACCGCAACCACGTCATCGGCAAGGACGATCCGGCTGGCGTTGCCGACATGATCCTGGAATCGGCGGTCTCGACCATTCTCGACATGGAAGACTCGGTTGCCGCCGTCGATGCCGAGGACAAAGTGCTGGTCTATCGCAACACGCTCGGCCTGATGAACGGCACGCTCTCGGCCGATTTCGAAAAGGGCGGCAAGACGCTGAAGCGTTCTCTCAACCCCGACCGCACCTACAAGACGCCCGACGGCAAGGACATCACGCTGCACGGCCGCAGCCTCCTGTTGATGCGCAATGTCGGCCATCACATGTTCACCGACGCCGTGCTCGACGAGAAGGGCGAGGAGATTCCGGAGGGCCTGCTCGATGCCGCGGTCGCCGGCCTGCTCGCGATCCACGACCTCAAGGGCAATTCGAAAACGAAGAACAGCCGCACCGGCTCGGTCTATATCGTCAAGCCGAAGATGCACGGTCCGGACGAGGTCGCGCTTACCTGCGAGTTGTTCGGCGAAGTCGAGAAGCTACTCGGCCTGCCTGACAATACCATGAAGGTTGGCATCATGGACGAGGAGCGCCGCACCACGGTCAACCTCAAGGCCTGCATCCAGAATGCGTCGAAGCGCATCTGCTTCATCAACACCGGCTTCCTCGACCGCACCGGCGACGAAATCCATACCTCGATGGAAGCGGGTCCGATGATCCGCAAGAACGACATGAAGGCGCAGCCCTGGATCAAGGCCTATGAAGACTGGAACGTCGACATGGGCCTGATCGACGGCCTGCCCGGCCATGCCCAGATCGGCAAGGGCATGTGGGCGGCGCCCGACAAAATGGCCGACATGCTGACCCAGAAGCTCGGCCATCCGCAGGCCGGCGCCACCACCGCCTGGGTGCCGTCGCCGACCGCGGCCACCTTGCACGCCCTGCATTATCACCAGGTCAACGTGATCGCGCGCCAGCAGGAACTCGCCAAGGGTGGCCAGCGCGCAAAACTCTCCGACATCCTCACTATTCCGGTGTCGCAGTCGAACTGGGCGCCCGATGATGTGAAGCAGGAGATCGACAACAACTGCCAGGGCATCCTCGGTTATGTCGTGCGCTGGATCGACCAGGGCGTCGGCTGTTCCAAGGTGCCGGATATTCACGACGTCGGTCTGATGGAAGATCGCGCCACCTTGCGCATTTCGAGTCAGCATCTGGCCAACTGGCTGGCGCATGGCGTCGTCAGCAAGGACCAGGTGATGGAGTCGCTGAAGCGCATGGCGGTCGTGGTCGACAAGCAGAACGCCGGCGATCCACTCTACAAGCCGATGGCGCCTTCGTTCGACGGCGTCGCGTTCCAGGCCGCCTGCGACCTCGTCTTCAAGGGCCGCGAGCAGCCGAACGGCTACACTGAATACATCCTCACCGCGCGCCGCCGCGAAGCAAAGGCGGCAGGCTGATCAGCGCGACGTTTTCGAAAGCCCCGGCAAATGCCGGGGCTTTTTCATTGCACTGCTCCGTGGGCAAGCAACCCGCCGATCCTGAATCGCATCACGGCGCGATTTGCGACGGGTGACTTGCGCGGACACTCAACCTGAGGCAGTATTTGAAGCACCCGGTGTCCGAAGGACGCGGCATTCCCATTATTGATTTTGGCTGCGCTGATTTTCAAAATTGTTTTTCCGGGGGCAATCCATGTCCAAGCGCATCATCCTGTTGTCGGATGGCACCGGCAATTCGGCCGCCAGGGTCTGGAAGTCCAACGTCTGGCGCGTGTTCGAGAGCCTTGATCTCAGGGGAAACGATCAGGTCGCCTTTTACGATGACGGCGTCGGCACCTCATCTTTCAAGCCGCTTGCGATCTTGGGCGGCGTGTTCGGATGGGGCCTCAAGCGCAACGTTCTCGACATCTATAAATTCCTTTGCGCAAACTACCAGCCGGGCGATCAGATATTCGGCTTCGGCTTCAGCCGCGGCGCTTTCACCATGCGCGTCGTCATCGGCCTGGTATTGCACCAGGGGCTCGTCACTGGGGCGACCAAGGCCGAGCTCTACGAAAAGGCGGCGATGGCCTATCGCGCCTATCGTGCCGAGCGCTTCCATACGTTCCTGCGCCTTGAGTGGCCATTTCGGAAGCTTCGCGACGCGGTCCTCTATTTGGCGGGTAAACGCTACGACAAGGCGCAGAACCGCCCTGTTGAACGCATCGACTTCGTGGGTGTCTGGGACACGGTCGCTGCCTATGGATTACCGATCGATGAGATGGCGCGCGGCGTCAGCCAGTATATCTGGCCGCTTGAACTGCCCGATCGAAGCTTCGACCCCAGGATCCAGCGCGCCTGCCACGCCCTGTCGCTTGACGACGAGCGGACGACATTCCATCCCGTGCTCTGGAACGAGCAAGGCGTGCCGCGCGAGCGTCTAAGCCAGGTGTGGTTTGCTGGCGTCCATTCCAACGTCGGCGGCGGCTACCCTGACGACTCGCTTGCCTATATTCCGCTCTATTGGATGATGCGGGAGGCCCAGTCGCTCGGCCTGCAGTTCAAGACCATTCCGAGCCAGCCGACCAATCCCGATCCCGACATGATGGTCTATGCAGAATGGCGCCGCGACAAGGACGGCCGGCTGTACGATTCCCGCAACGGGCTCGGTGGTTACTACCGTTATGGTCCGCGACGGATCGAGGACCTGAGTCATATGCGGTTCTCACTTCGCGAGGGCGATCGCGTCGACAACAATCCGCCAACCATTCACGAGACGGCGATCATCCGAGCGCAGAAGGGCGCTCATCGATATGCGCCGATCGGTATCCCGCAGCGGTATGACCTCCTTACCGACGCCGGCATCCAGCCGCAGGCAAAACTGGAGACCCAGGCGCAGGCGGCGGCGCGATGCGACATGCAGGAGCAAATCTGGAACGACGTCTGGCGGCGGCGCATCATCTACTTTGTTACCGTGTTCGCTTCGCTCTATATCGCGATCTATCCGCTCTCGCGGATCATCCCCAGTTCGGGCGAGTTCACCAGTCCGCTAAGCTTGGTATCCGGGGCCATCAGAGCTGTCGGTCATGTTCTGCCGGGGGGCCTTGCGCTGTGGATTAATGCCTATGCGCGCGATCCCAGTCATTTTCTGATGCTCGGATTGCTCGTCATTTTTCTGATCTGGCTTGGCGTCAGGCTCGGAAGAAAAATCGAAGACAGAATGGAGCGTGTCTGGCGCTCTGCTCCGACGCCAGTTCCGTCAAAGTTCGGGATCGCTTGTGGTGTCATCAGTCTTGTGGTCATCGCCTATCTCATTGGACACGCCCATCTTCCGGCCTGGATACGCCTGCCCGGAAGCGGAGAGCAATTTCTGGCCGCTCACATCAGCCACTCGGTCGCCGCTATCATGGTGGCAACCTGGATCGCGCTGTTCACCCCAAATGGTATGGTCTACCACCTGCGCACGTGGCGGCCATACCGAGCAACGGTTCGCGGCCTGAAGCTCTTCATACTGCCGTTGGTGTTTGCCTGCAGCTTTATTGTGCTTGCTGTCCTGTTCGGCAGCCATCTTGTTTTCAGCTTCGAGGAAGCCAGCGGAAGGGTCTGCAGCCAGAGCGACAATATCACGAACGCCATTGCCCGCGGCGCTAGGGTTACGGATCAAGGTCTGGGCGCCTGTGTTTCTCCCGGCATTGCCTCCTGTCCAAAACCGGGTGACCCACCGAAATGCAGCAACGGCCGCGACGTGTTTTGCGGAGAAGGCCAACCCATCTGTGACTCCATGCGCAAGCCCAACTGCGACGATCGCAGGGCCAACTGCAGTTACGACATGCCGGTGTGCCGGGTTGCCAATCCGCCCGAACCTGGCAAGCCGCCCTCAACGCGTATTGCCAATGTCGCCACCTGTCCCTTTACCTGCGAAATAGGTCCGGTCGGCGAAAAGCGGAAGCAGCTGGATATTCGCGAGGTCTGCCACGCGACGGGCATCTGGCTCGAGCAGGGTCAGAAATACACCATCACCGTGACGCCACCCGATCCGAAGGACAGTGATCACGCCTGGCGAGACGGCGACGGCACCATTGTCAGCACCCGCGGCAGGTTGAATTCGGGTTTTGTCACCAAGGTGAAGGAGGCGATCAAATGGCCCCTCAAGCGTCACCTGTTCGTTGAGCCGTTCAAGGTCATCGCGCGCGTCGGATCGATCGGAAGTGACGAGCGCGTGCTGGAACCTGACGAGGATACCCGGACCAACAGGCTCGACGTTCAGATCATTCCCAAGCGAAGCGGAGAACTGTTCCTGTACGCCAACGATGCGGTGTGGGGATGGCCGGGAAAGCGCAACTATTTCTACGAAGACAATTCCGGCAAGGCCACGATAAGCGTGCAACGCGCCCGGCAGCCTAACTGAGGGGTTTTCGATCAGCGAGCCACGATGCCGCATCGGTTTAGGAGGAACGCTGGAGCTTCTTGTCCGTTGTTGGACATCCCGACATGGAAGGAGACAGCGATGGATTGGAACAGGGTCGAAGGCAACTGGAAACAGTTCAAGGGTTCCGCCAAGGAGAAGTGGGGCAAGCTCACCGATGACGATCTCAACGTCATCGAGGGCCGCCGCGAACAACTCGAAGGCAAGCTGCAGCAGCGCTACGGCTTTGCGAAGGACCAGATCCGCAAGGACGTGGACGACTGGTTCAGCACCTTGAAGTAAGTTGGTATTCGAAATGAAAGCCCCGGCTCGATGCCGGGGCTTTTTCGTTACGACGTTCCGCTGCGGGCAAGTCCGCCGCGCACACCCTAGACCGTGATGTATCTCAACAGCGAGATCACGCCGAGGATGATCACGACGACGCGTGCGATCTGCTTGGCGCGGCCGTCGAGCGGCAGGAGGTTGATGAGATAGAGGACGAGGATAACAACCAGAAACGTGATGAGGATACTGATCAGCATGTGGCCCCCTTCGGCGCTCGTATGAGTGCGCTGGTAGTATTTTGTTAACGTGAATGAGAGCGGCGAGTTCCAGGCAAGGAACTACCCGCCACACGAAAAATGGCAGTCTTTTCAAGGATCCTCGTATTTCTACGCGGATATAACTGGCCAAACCATTTACCGTTCTCCCCCCAAATGACCGGGCGCTTTGGGGGAGCATCATGTTGAACCGTCTGACCGTATCCGCGCTGCTGAAGACCGTCATCCTCGTCACCTCCTTCTGCGTGGTGGTCGGATTTTCGCTCAATGCCTGGGATTCCTGGGGCCGCCTGCAGGCGGCAAGCCGCATTGCGGTGATCGCGGACGCCTCCGCGAACATCTTCAAGGCGATGCATAATCTGCGCACCGACCGCTCCACGACCAATCGGCTGCTGAACTCCGACGCGCCGATGGACGCCGATATCGAAAAATATCTGCGCAACATCCGCGACACCGAGATGCCGGCGATGAGCAACGCACTTGGCCTCCTCGGCAGCGTGGAATTCGCGCAAGCGCAAACGCTCGTCCCGGAGTTCGACCGCCTGTACAAGACGATGACCGCGCTGCAGAAGGAATTCTGGGACGCCGTGGCCAAGCCGAAGGCACAGCGCCGGCCCGAACTGGCCAAGGAGTACTTTGCTGCCGCCAGCACCATGCTGGAGACGCTGGAGAAGCTTTCGGGAGCCCTTAGCGCCGCCGTCAATCACCAGGACGCGACCATCGACCAGTTGCTGGCGATCAAGCAGATCGCCTGGCTGCTGCGCAACACCGCGGGCGAAGCCTCGCTGATCGTTTCGACCGGGCTCAGCACCGGAAAGGTCTCGCCCGAGGCGAGCCTTGCCTACACGAAATACTCCGGCGGTATCGACGCCGCGTGGAGCGCGCTGCAACTCACCGCGTCGGGAATGCAGTTGCCGCCGGCGATCTCAAGCGCGATCGCCGCGACCAAGACCGCCTATTTCGAGCCGTCCTATCTCAGCCTGCGCGACCGGCTGCTGGCGCAGATCGTAGCCGGCGAGAAGCCGGAACTGACCGCCAACCAGTGGACCCCGGTCACGGTCGGGCGGCTCTCTGCCGCCGTCAATGTTGCCGAAGCCGCGCTCGACGCCGCCAAGGATCACGCCGCGCATTTGTACGCTACCGCCCGCCGCTCGCTGACGATGCAGCTCGTATTGCTGATCGGCGCACTCGCACTGGCCTTCGGCGCCCAGGTGATCGTCGCCCGCCGCGCCATCAAGCCGTTGCACATCATGCGCGACTCCATGCTGAAGGTCGCCGCCGGCGATCTCCACGTCGATACCGGCTACGCCGCGCGCCAGGACGAAATCGGCGCGCTGGCCGGCGCGCTGGAGACGTTCAAGCAGCAGGCCGCCGACAAGGCCCGGATCGAGGCACAAGAGCGCGAGCGCAACGCCGGCGCCATGGCGCGGCAACAGGCGATCGAGAGCTATGTCGGCGAGTTCGAGGGCATGGTGCGCCAGACGCTCAGCCAGCTCGGCGATGCCTCCGGCCAGATGCGAACCACCTCGTCCGGCCTCTCGACCATCTCGCGCCAGACCAACGAGCGCGTCCAGGTCGCCGAGAAAGCTTCCGGCGAGGCCTCAATGAGCGTCGAGACGGTTGCGGCGGCTTCCGAAGAGCTGAGCGCCTCGATCAACGACATCAGCCAGCAGGCGGCGCACGCCGCCGGTATCGCCAGCCGCGCGGTCGGCCAGGCACGCGATACCGACGGCACCGTCCAGGGGCTTGCCCAATCGGCGGGACGGATCGGCGAGGTGATCGGCCTGATCAACACCATCGCCGCGCAGACCAACCTGCTCGCGCTCAACGCCACCATCGAGGCCGCGCGCGCCGGTGAGGCCGGCCGCGGCTTTGCGGTGGTCGCCTCCGAAGTCAAATCGCTGGCGAGCCAGACCGCGAAGGCGACCGAGGAGATTTCCGAGCAGATCTCGGACATCCAGCGGGTCGCCGGCGAGGCCATCGACGCCATCAAGGGCATCGGCAGCATCATCGGCGAAGTCAACGAGGTCGCGACCGCGATTGCCGCCGCCGTGCAGCAACAGGGCGCCGCGACGCAGGAGATCACGCGCTCGACCCAGTTTGCCGCGCAGGGCACCAAGAACGTGTCCGACAACATCAACGGCGTGAAGGCCGATGCCGACGCGGCGGCAGCCGCTGCCGAGGATGTGAAGCACGCGTCCCAGACGCTGGAGACGCAGAGCCAGCAACTCGGCAATCAGGTCACCGAATTCCTCGGCAAGATCCGCGCGGCTTAACCGCTCGTCATGCCCCGGGCTTGACAGACTGTAGACTTCTCACTCCCGCGCCACGATAGGCACGCGGTCATACTTGGCGCGCACCTTTTTAGAGGCCGGTGAGAAGTTCACTTCGGCGCCGCGCCTGTCGCCACTGCGGCCGGCGACCAGCAGGCCGTTTTCGCCGGCGACGATGTCGCCCTTGCGCAGCGTCGGATCGTTCTCGACCTTTACCTGCGCCAGCCCGACCGGGTCCTTGCCGTTGCAGGTGCAGCCGTTGACGAGCTCGTTGCGATAGCGGAATGCGTTCGGCAGATCGGAATAGGATTTGCCGTTGTCGGTGGTCGCCTCGTCGATGCTGCTGCCATAGAACAGCTTGGTCTCGCTCGCCGGGCAGAAGCTGTTGCAGGCCGTGGCGCGGCTGGCATTGTCGGACGCCGGAAGCGGGAAATAACGGCCGTCGCAAGTCCGCACGCAATAGGCCTGGCTGCCGCCGCCTCCGCTGTACCTCGCCCGTCCCTCGCCGCGCGGCGCGTATACGCGGCCATCTTCATTGGGGAACGGCATCTGGACATAGGGTTGGTGGCGCTGGCGGCCGAAGCCGCCAAACAATTGCGAGAAGAAGTCCTGGGCCTGCGCGGCAGGCGCCAGCGCGGACGCGCAAACCACCGCGGCTGCTCCCCACGCTGCCAGTTTTCCAGGTCGCATCAATCTTCTCCTCCTATCCAACACAACGCATCCGCTCAGTAGAGCTGCGCCGCCGTCAGGTTCATGGCCTGACGCCCCGAAGGCGGCGCGATCCCAAGGGGCCGTGGCTGCACGCCGGCCGGACGAACCGTCCTGCCATCTCCGCCGCGCGCCATGACCGGCGCGTTCTTCGGCAGCACCACGACTTTCGTTCCGACATTGACGCGGCTGAACAGGTCGGTGATGTCCTCATTGGTCAGGCGGATGCAGCCCGACGAGACGAATTTTCCGATCGTCGAGGGATCGTTGGTGCCGTGAATGCGGTATTGGCTGGTGCCGAGATACATCGCCCGCGCGCCGAGCGGATTGCCGGGGCCGCCGGCCATGAAGCGCGGCAGATAGGGCTGGCGCGCGATCATCTCCGCCGGGGGATGCCAGTCCGGCCATTCTGCCTTGCGGCTGACCGTCTGCACGCCGGACCAGGTAAAGCCTTCGCGGCCGACGCCGACGCCATACCTGATGGCCCGGCCCTGGCCGAGCACATAATAGAGTGTGGTGTTGCCGGTATCGATGATGATCGTGCCCGGCGCTTCCGTCGTCCCAAAGGCGACGACGGCACGGCGAAGCCGCTCGGGCGTCGCGCCTTCGTCAGACCCTATCACCTCATCGGTGGGATATGCACTCGGCTGGGCATAGCTAAACGTCTGCGCATTCGCGGCGCTCAAGACCACTAACGATGTCAGCAAAGCGCTGATGAGGACGAGCGCGCTTGCCACGCGCGACGAAAGTCGGCGGTCGGAAGACTGTGTCATGGGACTGCCCCGCGGGGTATGTGCATCGCTGGATGCTCTGCCAAACAAAACGCAGCTACAGGCCGGCAGTTCCTTTGCGGCTGTCCGGCGCGACATCGGGCGCATCTTGCGCGTTGGAACCCGTGCCGCCGCGCCACGTTATGACCGCGGTTCGTTTTGCGACGTTGCTTTTTGCCGTGTCATCGCCGCTTCGGGCGAGGGAAAACCATTGTGAGCGTCATTCCCCCCAAGCCTTCGCCCACCAAGCCCTCCTCCGCCAAGCCTTTGGCCGCCAAATCTACACCGACCAAACCTCCGCCCGGAGAACGCAAGCTTCCGCACGAGGGCGAGCCGGTGCCGGACAGCAAAGCCGAGTCGCCGCCGGTCATTCGCCGCACGGAAGTGGTGGCGATCGCCCTCGTCGGCCTCTTGATCATCTGCGTCATCACCGGGCTTTATCTCGCCAAGGCGTTCTTTCTGCCGGTCACGATGGCCTTCATCGTCGGCACCATGCTGTCGCCGGCGGCCAGTCTCCTCGAGCGTTTCCGCATTCCGCGAGCCGTCGCAGCCGTCGTGATCGTGGCCGTCGGCAGCGCCGCGGTCGCCTTCATGGTCGGCCTGATCGCTTCGCCCGCGGTGGAATGGAGCGGCAAGCTGCCTGAGCTGGGGTCGGCGCTGAGGGAGAAGCTGCACGTGTTCGACCGTCCGCTCGCACTCTGGCAGGAATTGCAGAGCATGCTCGGCGGCCCCGGCACGCTCACGACATTCCATCTGCCCAAGATCGACTGGGTGCAGCCCACATTGGAGTTTCTGTCGCCGACCTTTGCCGAGTTCCTGCTCTTCATGGCAACCCTGATCCTGTTCATCGCGAGCTGGCGGGACCTGCGCCGGGCCCTGATCATGAATTTCGGCGAGCGCGAGTGGCGGCTGCGGACGCTGCGGATCCTCAACGAGATTGAGGACCATCTCGGCGGCTACCTGCTGATGGTGACCATGATCAATGTCGGCGTTGGCATCGCCACTGGCCTGATTTGCGCGATCACGGGCATGCCCAATCCGGCCAGCCTCGGCGCGCTGGCCGCGATTCTCAATTTCATTCCGATCATCGGCCCGGTGGCGATGTTCGCCGTCCTGGTCGTGGTCGGTCTCGTCGCGTTCCCGACCATCAGCGCCGGCCTGCTGGCGCCGACAATGTTTGCGGCGATGACCTTCCTGGAGGGCCATTTCCTGACGCCGATGATCGTCGGACGCCGGCTGGCCCTGAACGCGCTCGCCGTTTTCATCGTGCTCGCCTTCTGGACCTGGCTGTGGGGCCCGATGGGCGCATTCCTGTCGTCGCCGCTTCTGATCGTCGCGCTGATCGTGAAGGAGCATTTGATGCCGCCCGATTCCCCGCAATTGCCGGAGGATTAACCGGTTTCGTCTCGGGAACTTCCGATCAGACGGTGCGTTTGTTCCGCAGCTAAATTCAGCACCGGGGAGCTTTCGATGTCTGACGCCGCCACGAAAAATCTCACGGACAAAGCAACCTATGAACGCCTGGAAAAGGATGTAGTCGCCGTGAAAAACGATATCGCAGCCCTGACCGAGCAGATCACCGACGCGCTGAACAGTTTTGCCGGCA
Source organism: Bradyrhizobium sp. WYCCWR15520 (assembly GCF_056174665.1). Taxonomy (NCBI): domain Bacteria; kingdom Pseudomonadati; phylum Pseudomonadota; class Alphaproteobacteria; order Hyphomicrobiales; family Nitrobacteraceae; genus Bradyrhizobium; species Bradyrhizobium sp. WYCCWR15520. Next base: position 1,149 of record NZ_JBWBWM010000014.1, on the reverse strand, counting down.
CCGCCACCAAGCAGGCCCGGCGCGGCTACAAGCAGGCGCGCGCCAATGCGGAGCAGGCGGTCGAGGACATGTCGGAGCGCGGCAGCGCGATGATGGATGCCGCCCATGACGCGGCGTCCTCGATCGAGGAGACGCTGGAGGACGCCATCACGCAGCGGCCGCTGGCGACCGTCGCCTTGGCGCTGGGTATCGGCTTTCTGATCGGCGTGACCTGGCGAAGGTGATTCTGGCGCAGGTGAATCCAGCGCAGGGCGGCGCGCACGGGAGAGCCATCCCTTGCATCGTCGTAGCGGTTGCACGGCGCTGCTTGTTTTGTTGAAGCTATTTTCGGATTGAGGCGCGCCATGTTTCAACGATTCATCGATGATTTCAAGGAATCGACCGCCACGGTGGTGCGACTGACGTCGCTGGCGGCGGCGGCGGCGATGGCGTTGCTGGTCACGACCGCCTTTCTCTGCGCGGCGGCTTTCGTGTTCGTGTTGCAAAATTATGGTCCCGTGCAAGCCTGCCTGACCGGGGCCGCCATCTTCTTCGTGGTCGCCATGATCGCTGGCGGCTGCTACATGATGCGCAAGCGGCAGATCGAGGCGCGCGCCGAACAGGCGGCGAAGGCCGCGAAGTCCACCGCGCAGACCGTGCTCTCCGATCCGGCGATGGTTGCGATGGGCATCCAGGTGATCCGCGCCATCGGCGTCAAGCGGCTGATCCCGATTCTCGCCGTCGGCGGACTGGCGCTGGGATTTCTGGCAAGCCGCGCCAACACAAGCAACAGCGAGGCGCCGGCGGAGTAGCGGGTCCGGACTCCGTGACGGCGAAGCAACCAGCATGCCGCGGCCTCTCGACGTCATTCGAGCGAAGCGAAACAATCCATAGCGCCGCGCGCGGATAGCTGGATTGCTTCGCTGAGCCTGTCATCGGGCGGCGCTTCGCGCCGACCCGTTGGCTCGCAAGGACGTGGATATAGTTTCGCGATCTCGGGACATGTTATGCCCGAGGTTTGCAGCTCTTCATCGCCCGCTTGTTCAGAGCAACTGTGCTGGAAGTAGCCCGGTGATCGGCCGGCCTCAAGGCTGGCGCTGGCGCGCCCCCGCCTACGGCGGCTGCGGCCTTGACCCCGCCCGTTCACCGGTCTGTCGGCTTTGCAAGCGC